>NVUB02000063.1 GCA_002401775.2 Ectothiorhodospiraceae bacterium | reverse complement strand
TGTCAAGGAATGGTGGTGGCGTCATGGCCTAACAAATGGGTCGAGTTGACGCGGGGGATTTTGGCTCTTTTAAAGTTTGCGGTGAGTTGTAGTGAAGTAGTTTCAGCAGCGTTCTGCGTTATCCCCCGCGCTACTCACCCAAAACGTTATATTTATGAATAGATAGAAGGAATTTTTGAATGAACATATACCAATTTAAAATCACCCTTTCAGGGGCCAGTCCAAAAATATGGCGAATCATTGAAGTTCCAGAGTCCTATTCATTTTGGGATCTGCATGTTGCCATACAGGATTCAATGGGGTGGCTTGATTACCATCTTCATGAGTTTGTTCCAGAAACCAATTCGGGAAAAGAAACTAAATCTATTGGAGTACCTGATGGACCAGGAGATGAATCTATTTCTCCAGGTTGGGAGGTTAATATTACCGAGGTATTTGATAGAGTCGGTGAGGTAATAATTTATTCATATGACTTTGGTGATGGATGGCACCACTCAATAGAACTACTCAAGGTATTCACTGCCGAAAATGAATTATTCTATCCTAAATGCATAGATGGTGAGCGCGCATGTCCTCCTGAGGATTGTGGAGGAACACCGGGCTATCAAAGGCTTTTGGAAGTTCTATCTAGTCCTGAGGGTGCCGACTACTCTGATATGGTCGAATGGTTGAAAGGGCATGAAAAAAACTACCATCCGTACAAGCCAGAATATTTTGACCCATCGAATGTTGAATTTCAAAACCCAGAAGCAAGATGGGAGCTGGCATTTTCTAATGCAACTAGGCACTAAATATAACAAGCGCATAGAGACCGACATATTTTGTCACTGTCGTTCTAAAATATTCGGCTCATGCTAAACGTTAACCTAAAAAGGAGTATTACATGGCAACAGATCAACGAGATACTCTTTGGGATAAGAGTTTTGTAACTTATAACGATTGTTACTTTGAAGAAATAGTCTCTGAAAGGCTTGTGTACCGGTGGGGAATTTTAGATGATGTTACTAAGGTTTTAGTTGCTTTGACGGCGTCTGGTTCAGTCATATCGGGGTGGGCATTGTGGAATACACCAGAATTTAAATTTATCTGGATTATTCTCGCCGGTATTGGCGCATTTCTATCAATTGTTCACGCAGTGTTAAATGTTCAATCTAAAGTTAAAGAATGGGAAAATTTAAAAAAAGATTTCACGAGCCTGAGAATTAAAATAGAGACATTTAGACATTTAATGGAAATTAATCCGCAGTTTGAAATGAATGAATTTTTGATTCAATACGAAGACCATAGAAATAAATTCAGCGATATAATGAAAAGAATTGGTGGGGATATTACTAGGACGTCAGGATTCGAAGAGAAAACCCAAAATGACCTAAATTTGAAACTTGAAGACCAAACACAGAGAGGTGAATGAACATGGGGACCAAAGGTGCACCAAAACCAAGGCCAATTCCGAGGCCTCGCCCAAAATAAAGGTTAACCAGTGCATCGAGTCGGATCGGCAAGACTTGGGCGGTGATTTTATAGGAGTGGCTTCGATGAAGTGCAAGCAATATTTAAGGTTCACCTTTACTGAGCTTGCCGTCCGTTCATGCAGTCGTTAGCGCCAAAGTATGGCGAAATAGCCATATCCATGCTGTTCCTAATTCATGAGCGAATCAAACTTCGAGTGGAATGAGGCAAAGAACCAAGAAAATCATCAAAAACATGGTGTTAGCTTCTATGAAGCACAGCATGCATTTCTTGATAAAAATCGTATCATTGCCAAAGACACCACGCATAGCCAGGAAGAAGAGCGTTATTATTGCTTTGGGCTAAATGAAGATAAAACAGGTATTCTCACTGTTCGCATCCGTATATTTGGTGCAGGTTATTGGCGTAAAGGTAAAAAAGCTTATGAACAAACCAATTCAATATAGTAATGAGTCACTGGGTGATATCGAGTTCATTCCAGATTTTCTTCCATCACCAGAAGAGCTCGTACTTAAAAAACAAAACACTAAAGTTACTATTTCATTAAGTTCTGAAAGTGTCGCCTATTTTAAAGAAGCAGCTGAAAAACATCATATGCAGTATCAAAAAATAATTCGTCAGTTACTTGATGAATATGTTTCACATCAAAAAAGCGCTAACAAACAAGGATAAGTCGCGCGGCTGAGCCGCGACTTTATCATCTGGTTGAACAAGCCCGACAGTTGTTTGTTTGTACTTATCTATAGCAGATATCGAGTTTTTGATTTTTAAGAATAGTGCCATCCTCGTGGATGGTACTGAATCTTAAACAAGCGTATCCCTCGCCCTGTTCAGGCGATTTTTTAAACGGGTTTATTCAATTATTATTCAATTTCTCCTCTGTTAACGCATGGGAGTGGAAAATCCTTTATTGCCTTAACCCGCTCGCCAGGCAGGTGGAATAAACGCAATGATTGCCATGGGGCTTCCGCAATGTTTACACGCAAGCGCCGGCCTTTTTGTTTTTATTGCCGTGGGTAAAAACACCTTCAGTAATAGTTGTATACGCTTTAACGTGATTTTGGCATTGCCGTGTAAAAAACCGTAGTCTCTGACACGCCGGAAACCTTTTGGTAAGGCGCGCTGAAAAACCAGCCAGATAAAATATTCGCCTTTAACGCAGCGTGTCTCCCAGTTTCCAGATTGACTTTCACGGTAGCGAAACGTGACATTTGTGCCATCGTCCGAAATAATATTCTTCTCGGAAATGACGCCACGATACAAATAACGGGAAAGGTATTTGATGGCAGGCAGTCCGCGCCCAACATGCTGGCAATCAACCACCCATTTTTTAGGAACAGCATCCGGTAATGTCAATGTTAACTGGTGTAACGCTTCTAAAAACTTGGCGCGAAACACCGTGGCGAGATTGAATTCATTAAAGAGATATTAACCTTTGAGCGTACGCCATTACTGTCGTTTTTGATTGAACGATCCACCGGGTACGATAATATGTACATGCGGGTGATAATCTAATCGGCGGCTATGCGTATGCAGCACCGCCGTCATTGCAACTTCAGCCCCAAGATTTTTATCATTAATTCCAAACTGCTTCAACGTGGATACCGCACAGTCAAACAGTACCGAATAGAGTGACTTTTGGTGATTCCAAACCAACGATCGAAGTTGATATGGTAGTGTCGACTGCATGGATGCAGGTGGTAGAGCCACGCAGGAGCAGTTGCCGAAAAGGTCACCATAAAATAGTCGACCGGTAACCGTTTTTGCTTTTGTCTTTCTAACCATTTCACCGTATCGTGATGTTGGCAACGGTGACAACTCCGATGGCCGCAGGCATAAAAATATGACTGCTGGTTGTTGCAAGGAGAGCAGTGAAGCAGCATTTTCCCATAACGCTCTGTATGGCAATCGACCACAGCCCCAATCGCTTTGTTGATTTGTTGAGTCGCTCTAGCGCCATAATGTTGATTGAATGATGCACGGTATTTATCGATGATGGCTATCATATCCATGATCACTTCTCCTTGACCAAAGAAATCGACAAACGGCCCATCATGGTATTGATCAGCTCTGTGGTGTTTTGCTGTACGGGTTCGGTCAATTGCGTATAAAGCACAGTTGTTTTCGGCGATTCATGACCTAACAGCTCTTGAATAGCCCGTAAATTTAACCCCACTTCAACCAAATGAGTGCCACAGCAGTGGCGTAAGTTATGGATAGAAATTCTTTTGTGAATATGGCAGTCTTTAATAATGGCCTGAAAGGACTTTTGTAAACCACCCCGATCCATAGACCTTTTGGCGTTATGGCGCTCCTCAGAATTTTTACCTAACGGAAATAAGAAGTTGGGATTTCGGTGAGAAGACCAATAATGGCGTAATGCTGCCAAGGCAACATCCGGTAAAGAAACAAATCTATCCTTTAAACCCTCGCCTAAAGCGCCTACTTTTGGTCCCTTTACGAATGTGTACTCGCGCCCGTTTAGCATCGACATCTCCGATTTTGAGGTTTAATGCCTCACCCAACCTCAGGCCCATACTGTACGTCACTAAAATGTAAGTTTGGTAACGTGCCTCCCGGGTAGAGTTAATGATTAACGAAAGCTCATCCGGGGTGAGAATATCCGGTAAAGTACGCACAACAGGTGGCTTTACAATATCAACCCACAGCCATTTCTTCCCTAAAACATGCTTGTAGAAGAACTGAAGGCCACATCGATCTAGCTTAACGGTGCTCCAGGAATGGGTTTCAATGAGGCTCGCAAAGTAATCTTTGAGGTGATTGATTGAAAGTCGATCAGGACAACGGTCGAAATGGCTGGTAATCCGCCGTACGGCACGGGAATATCCATCAATCGTTGCTTTACTTTTACCTTGTCGCTTGAGTGCGCTAAGATGTTTTTGGTACAGTGAATCGTAACGTTTTTGCTGTCCCTAGAGGACCTACTTTTGGTACTTTGTTCATAAGGTAATTCCTCCGTTGACGTACCCGGAGTTGGGTACAGGAGGAATTATCTTTTAAATAACAAGCTATGGGGTTTGGGTTTCTGCCGCGAAGCGGCTTCGTTCAACAATTGGCTCCAGGGGAGTTGCCAGGCGGTGGTGCGAATGCCGCGCAGGCCGTCGGCCAGATCGACCTGGTCGTACGCACTCTGACCGGCTTCGCGGACGACACTGCCTTCAGTGGAAGCCCGCAGGAGTGTTTGAAACCGAAAAACTGGTTGGACTTATCATTGAGCATACGCTCAACCTTACATGCCAAAATACTTGTCATTATGATCCGGGCGGCCTGGACCACCATAGGTGCTGCCAGTGCGGCAATAGCGGCTACTGCGCAAGCGTTCATTGGAAAGTTCATTGTGATACTTTTGCTAATACGAAATGAGGGAAGGGGTTGTTCAGATTCCACGCTTAGTCTAGGAGTACATCGTTACGGATTGTTTACGGCTACGACCTGGTCGCGGATGGTGTACGTATTATTGCACCGCCGATGTGGATGCTGCTGGCCCTGAACGACGAAGGTGACATTGTGCCGTCGGTCTACGCGGAAGCGGCGGGTTTCGACATTAAAAAAGACAGCGATATGTACAAGCCCCTTGACATGGCGACGCTAGCATGGGGTCCTTTCGGCTTTCACGGTTAAGGAGAATATGGCAATGAAATCATCAATACTGACGGTAAAAACCCTGTCTGCTGTTGCGGCCGGCATAACGCTGGCGCTGGTGCAGGTCGGGGCCTATTCAGGTCCCTCGGAAAAAGAAACGGCACACGGGCACGACTACCGGTATAAACAGGATCAGCATTTCAACCGCATTGCCGTGTTCCCGGCGTTTGAAAACACCGCCATCGACCAGAAAAGTGTGGCGGAAATTGTTGCTGCCAGCGACGACGGTAATACCCTCGTGTACACGGATGGCAAGAGCGAAAAACTCGGCTTTGTTGATATCACCGATCCGGCTGATCCCCTTGCGTTGGGTGCGATGGCGTTGAACGGTGAACCCACCTCGGTCGCTATTAAAGGCCGGTATGCGCTGGTCGGCGTCAATACCTCGCTGGATTTTATCAATACCCGCGGTGAACTGGTCGTCATCGACATCGATAGCCGTACCATCGTTGCTACGCACGCGCTGGACGGTCAGCCGGATTCCGTCGCGGTCAGCCCAGATGGGCGTTATGCCGCCATTGCTATCGAAAACGAGCGTGATGAAGATCTCGGCGATGGTGCGCCGCCACAGATGCCGGCCGGTTTCCTGGTGATTGTCGACCTGCTCGGAGAGCCGGCTGACTGGGGAGTGCGCCAGGTCGGGCTGACGGGCGTTGCCGGTCTATTTCCGGATGATCCGGAACCGGAGTACGTGGCCATCAACCGCAGTAACGTCGCCGCGGTGACGCTGCAGGAAAACAACCATGTAATACTGGTCGACCTGAAGGATGGCCGTATCAAGCGTGATTTCAGTGCCGGTACCGTTGATCTTGAACAGATCGATACTGTGGAAGAAAAGCCGGCGTTGATCTCGCTGACAGCGTCGCTGACGGATGTGCCGCGCGAACCCGATGGCATCGCCTGGATCTCGAAGAAGTTGATGGCAACGGCGAACGAAGGCGACCTCAATGGTGGTAGCCGTGGTATTTCTGTGTTTGATAGCAAAGGTCAGGTTCGCTACGACTCCGGCAACGCGCTCGAACACCTAACGGTGCGCCTTGGCCACTATCCGGACAAGCGCTCCGGCAACAAGGGTAACGAAACAGAGAATGTTGCTTTCGCCCGTTATGGCAACGATCGCCTGTTGTTCGCTGGGTCCGAGCGCGCCAACCTGGTGTTTGTCTACAAGATGGAGGGCGGGAAGCCGAAGCTGCTGCAGACCCTGCCGGCCGGTGTGGGCCCGGAAGGTTTGCTGGCTATCCCGCAGCGCAACCTTTTTGTTGCTGCCAGTGAGAAGGATGAGCGCGGCGACAAATTCCGTTCGGTGCTGAACATTTACCAGCGCAGCCAGGGCCGTCCTGCCTACCCCACAGTGATGTCGACCGACCGGGCTGACGGTACACCAATTCCCTGGGGCGCCTTGTCGGGACTGGCCATGGATCGTGAGCAGGAGGATATCGCTTATACCATTCACGACAGCTTTTATCAGCAGAGCCGAATCTTCAAAATGGACGTCGACCACCGGCCGGCATTGATCAGAGAAGAAATCGTGTTGCACGACAGTATGGGCAAACTGGTTGCCATAGAGCCGGTGCTGGTCAATGCCGATGGCACGGTTAACCTCGATCAGGAAGGGATTACGACACGCAGCGATGGCGGCTTCTGGATTGCCTCGGAAGGTGACGATGCCCCGGTGCGTTTTGGCAATCTGTTGGTGAAGGTGGCTGCCGACGGGTTGATCGAAGACGTTGTGACCTTGCCGGCTTCGGTGAATGCGCGTCTGGTGAAATTTGGTTTCGAAGGTGTCGCCAGCGTGGGTTCAGAGGATGACGAAACGCTTTATGTCGCATTCCAGCGCGAATGGCTGGGTGATCCTTCCGGTCTGGTACGGATTGGAAAATACAACGTCATGAGTGGCGAATGGACATTCTTCTACTATCCGTTGGAAACGCCACAGTCGGCCAATGGCGGCTGGACGGGGCTGTCCGAAATCGTCGCACTGGATGATGAGGCATTTGCGGTCATTGAGCGCGATAACCAGGCCGGGCCGGATGCGGTTATCAAGCGCATTTACCGCTTCTCGGTGGACGGTGTAGTCGCATTGCCCGATTCCAGTGAGGGTGTTACCCCGACGTTTCCGGTGTTAACCAAGACGCTGGTGCGTGACCTGGTGCTGGATCTGCAGGCGACCGGGGGTCTGGTTCTGGAAAAAATCGAGGGCTTGGCCGTAACGTCTGACGGTGATGCTCTGGTTGTCAATGACAACGATGGTGTCGATGACTCCAATGGTGAGACCTGGTTATTGCGCATACCCGCCCTATTTGACGAGTAAAAAAGACACCAGTACCACCAGTAAAAAAGACACCAGTAAAAAAACCAGTAAAAAAGACACCCACTTTAAGAACAGTAAAAAAGACACCCACTTTACTGTCCCCTATTTCCCTATGTCCTCTATTTCCCTAAAACGTGGTCTGTCCCCTATTTCCTGTCCCCTATTTCCCTACTATAAAACGTGGTCTGTCCCCTATTTCCCTATTTCCCCTTAACCAAAGTTACTTAACCACGGTCACTTTTATACTACCTTCCCGACGAATCACATTCACGCCTACATCATTGTCGTAACGCTGTATGGCGATATCCACTGATGCTTGGCCGATGTTGAGGTTTTTGATTTCCAGGTTATCTAGCCAGGGGGGCAAAAATGGGTGGCAAAAAATAATTTGTGGATGTGGGGTGTTGTGTATTTCCAGCCCAAGGCAGGCTTGTAACAGGGCAAAAACGACGGTGCTGGACCAGGCTTGGGGGGCGCAGGCCAGTGGGTAAAGCGTGGGGCCTTCGCCTTTGCGTTTGAGAAAACCACAAAACAATTCAGGCATCCGTTGTAAATCGAGAAACAGGCTGGCTTCAAATAGACCCGTCATAATTTTTGCTGCCGCTTTCCGGTAGCCGTAGCGTGCAAAGCCCAGTGCGATCATGGCATTATCATGGGGCCAAACGGCACCATTATGATAGGACATGGGGTTGTAGCGTTTCTCGGTCGTGGCAATGGTACGAACTCCCCAGCCTGAATAACTGGCGTCATTCATTAAGGTTTCGACGACACGCCGGGCGTGGCGGCGGGTCGCAATACCACTGAAAAGCACATGTCCGGCATTGGACGAGCATACCCAGCAAGGGCGTTTTTCTCCGTCCAATGCAAGGGCATAAGTGCCTAGTTCTTCACACCAAAAAGCCTGATTAAAATGCTTTTTCAGTGTTGTTGCTTTTTCTTCTAGTGCTGTTGATTTTTTGGGTTGGCCAAGCATTAGGTAAAGCTTGGCGGCACAGCGCCAGGCATCATAGACGTAGGCTTGCACTTCGCATAAGGCGATGGCACCGGTTGCCGCATTGCCGTTGGCATGAAATATTGAGTCGTCGGAATCTTTCCAACCTTGTTGCGACAATCCTTTTTCATTTTGGCTGGCGTATTCATAAAAGCCATCTCCATCTTTGTCTCCATAGTCGTCAATCCAGGCCAGTGCCGCTTCGATGTTCTGCCAGATGGATTCGATGAAGGCGCGGTCGCCTGTGTGTTGGTAATAGGCGCCTGCAAGCACGATAAACAGGGGAGTGGCATCAATGGTGCCGTAGTACTGGGCAAAAGGGACTTCGCCCAGGGTGGACATTTCACCACCACGAGTTTCATGCAAAATTTTCCCCGGCTCTGCCTCGCGTAACGGATCAGTTTCAGTGGCCTGGTTAGCGGCGAGATAGGCCAATACACCACGTGAAATACCGGGGTTGATCCATAAGGAATGAAGAGCAGTAATCAGACCGTCGCGTCCAAATGGCGTACTAAACCAGGGTACGCCAGCAAAGGGATAGGGGCCGTGCGGGGTGTCGCTAAGCAAAAGATTGAGATCAACCTGCGAGCGATTCAGCCAGTCATTGAACTGTTCGTTGGACGTGGATATTTCGCAGTGGCTTTCACGCGAGGATTTGAGCTCGTCTGATATTTTATTTAATGCATCGAGGTAGTGTGTCGTGCTGGCCGTGCTCTGGTTCGCTTCACATTGAATACAGAGGTAGATGTCTTTATCTTCTCCGGGGGTAAGTGCCACTTCAAAATGCGCTTTACTGTCAGTGATCCTGGCGTTGGCATTTTCCAGTGAGATATGGGTTCGGCGTGAAATATTATCCAGGCCTACGTAACTGAGGGTGATTGTCTGCTCATGGACTTCGACAGGAAGGCAGTTGCCGCGCGCATCTCGCTTGTTACCACGGACTTCAAAAATATCGGCGAAGTCGGCATCGAAGCTAAGGGTGAAGGGGATGTTAACGGCGGTGCCACCATAATTGCACAAGCGTATATGTTCGTAACAAGCCTCTTTGTAAATCAGTTTGGCACGAAACACATGCACAGTGTCCAGACGTACGACGAGATTATCGCCTTCGTAAATTTCAGGAATGGTTAAATCAACGGTAAGCAGGCTGTTGTCTTGTTTAAGGGTGGAGTTTAATAGAACTGGGCGCCTGCCATCGGCTAGCCGCAGATCCAGCTGCGACAGAAAACGGGTGTCTTCGTGGTAAATGCCCTGTTCACTATGGCCAAGGGCATGAATATCGCCATAACGGTCAAATACGGCAAAAGTATTTCCGTGCTTGAGTACACGGGTGCGATCATCCAGCCGTGACGATGTCGTTGGCACGTAAGAATGCTTGCCGATATGGATCACATCGTCTGTGCTCATAGGCGATAGCCCCGTGTTTTATGGTTAAGGGTTTATGTCAAAGTAAATGGCACCGTTAATGGCGCTGTTAATGGCGCTGTTAGTGACGCTCAGCTGACCATCGCCGGTTGCGGGTATGTGTCGAATAAACTGGATTGCCTTGCGAGGGCATCTCGGTGATTACGAAATTCTCCCCTTTGTTGCTTGTGAATCTGACGCTCGTATAACAACAGGTATTCCTTGGTCATCCGCCAGGATGAAAATCGCTTTTCAAAGGTGTTTCGGCATTGTTGCCGGTCAATAACATCAATGTTATCGACGGCCTCAATGGCTTCTTGCAAGGTGTCGACAATAAACCCGGTAATGCCAGGCTCCATGATTTCTGGCACGGAACCTCGATTAAAGGCAATGATGGGTGTGCCACAAGCCATTGCCTCAGTCATTACCAGCCCGAAGGGCTCAGGCCAGTTAATGGGAAATAACAGCGCAGTAGCGTTGCCGAGGAAATCCTGTTTTTGTGCATCGTTAATTTCACCGATGAATTCTATACCGGGTTGATCCAGCAGAGGCTTGATGGTTTCGTTGAAATATTGTTGATCAACGAGGTCGATCTTGGCAGCAATTTTCAAGTGGCGCCCGGACTGACGCGCAATGCTGATGGCGTGTTCAATGCCTTTTTCAGGTGAAATACGACCCAAAAAAGCCAGATAGTCATCGGGGGTCGATTGGTATTTATAAAGATCAAGAGGTAGACCGTTGTACGCGGTGCCTTGCCAATTGGCATAGGGTAGGGGTTTGCGCTGTGAATCAGATATGGACACGACGGGCATTTCATGAAATTCACGATTCAGCATTTCGACTTCAGGGATATCCAGACGACCATGGTGCGTGGTGATGTGCGGCACGTTAAGTCGACGCCCCATAGGAAAATGTTGATAACCCGTATGGAAATGGATCACATCAAAATCTGATGCGCGACGGTAAATTTCTTCAAACATGACCAAGTGCTGTACTTGAGGCTCCTGGCAACCCTCGCGGCGCAAGGAGCGTTTACAAGGCGATACCAGTGTTGATGCAGTCACAGAGTCCCCACTGGCAAATAGCGTCACTTCATGCCCCTGTGCTACAAGCTCTTCGGTTAAATACGATACGATTCGTTCAATACCACCGTACTGCTGAGGGGGAACACTTTCAGTGAGAGGGGAAACCTGGGCAATTTTCATTCAGCACTTTCCTTGTAATGAGAAAAAAATTCTATACTGCGTACCGCAGTGCGCAGTGAATCAACATCGGGCAGGGAAATTGAAACCACGGAATATCAGACACCGAATGTCTAACACGAGGTTAATTGTAGACCGTTTTTTAATTGCAAGGGGGAAATGTTGGTTTAAAAGGAATTTTTTGTTGATGGGGGAATGACTTGAATAGAATTGGTGGATTTTTGTACGAAAAGTGAGTTGAATGACTACCGAATAATTTCAGATAAATAGTATGGGATTTAAATGAAGCATTAAGTGTAAATTGTTGTTGGAAATTATTCTATGCGAGTACCGTGTTAGTCATTGCCGGAAGGGTATTATTAAGGCTATTGTTAAAGCCATAGTTAGGGTTATAGACAAGGAAAGAGCCAGCAGAGATAGGGCTAATTTCTGAATGAGAGTTTCCAGATTGAATGAGCAAGGCATTCACGATGTTTAAGATTGTGATGTAAAGGTGTAAATTAAGTACATTTTATTTCCAAATTGACTTAATCATCTTGTAGCCAACAGGGTCGTGTTTTCGCAGTTCTTTCCGGGAGTGAGGGAAATAGTCATTGATGCCAAAATAAGCTTCCGTCAGTTCAGAAAAATATTCAAATGGGCTATGTGACGCATACATTTTATAGCGCGTTAAATCTCTCCCCAGTTTCAGGTCTTCATAAAGATTCTCCCAACGAGCATTGTTAAAGGCATCCATAATTTGTTCATCGATGTCTTCGTAATTAATTTTATGAAATGCGTGTGCTAATTCATGGATAACCAGCATAGGGCTTTGTTCAAAATGTTCTAACAAATTATCGATGTTTTGAAACTCAATGCCATTGAGCATATCGGGGTTTCTTTCTCCCTTATAAATACGTCGTTCAAAAAAATAAAATTCAGCGTGCTCACCAGAATTTTTACTTATCCAGATAGGCACATTTTCCAGTGTTTTGTAGTGATGCTTAGGCAGTAATTTTTTGACTTCCCGGAGTTTTTCACCAAGAACACGTAAAACAGGAAAAACACGCGGGTCATTGTTATCGACCAGGGTTTTTTCAATATGTATTGCTCGGCCTTCGAGCGTAATGCGATGATAGTTTTTATTGTCAATGGCGCTGACGTTTAGCGTCATGATGGAAAATAAAACAAATGCAATAGATCTTAGCGCCATAGACTTTAATGCCGTAAACTTTAATGCCGTAAACTTTAATGCCATAGTTCCTGTGTAAACCTGTAATGTTGTTGCCGAGTATGAAGGAAGGGTATGAAATAATGATACAATTATTCCGCCCCTGTTATAGCAAATTCAGTCGCAAGGAACTCAGAAAAGCATTCTGACTCGGCTGTTTGTAGTGAATTTACGATGCGTTATGAGCCATATAGGAAAATGGATTTAAGGCCGGAAAAAACGTGCCTAAACAATGGCTCCCTGTCCTGTATTTTATCAGGAATGATGCCAATCTCCAGCCCCTTTTTGATGCGTTCCCAGTGATGACTATAATTTGCTGTCAATTTTCCAACAGACCGGTCTAAAAAATACCACATCCGGCATCATTCCGACTAAGGTCGGAATGATGCAACAGTTTTCCCTGAGCAATAATACTCGCATATTGGGATATTCAGGGAAGGTATCCTGACACATAGGGGTTGTGTTCAAATATTATGCTACCCGAAGTTGTACTTCGGGTAGAGCCGCCGGGATGAAGTACAACTTCGTGTTGTAGTCGTCGGTCGGAAAGGTTGTGTATGTTATGGTGAAGCATTAGGTATGAATGGCGAAAAAATCACCACTGGCGCAGGTTTCAAGCGCGCCCAAACGAACGACTCGGTTAAAGGCTGAGTCATCCCCAAAAGCTCGGGTTTTTGGCGTAATATGAGTAGTTTTGGATCGGATGAATGTGTAAATCTTGGCTTGGATGTCAAGCCCACCGTTACTTTATTGCCGTCTTTCTGAGGACATAATAATGAAAACTACATTTTCCTTTGTGTTGCTGGCGTGTTTACTGTCAGTAGCATCGCTTAATGCCGCTGAACTTGTAATTGAGGCAGGAGCCGCCGGCACCAGCAGTACTGGTAGCTGGTATTTAGCGACCGGGGCAACCATGCCCTATAACGGTAATCAGGGCATGTATACTTTGGTCGATAACCAAACAAAGACGTATACATTCTCAACGGTCATTCCTGAAACGACGCAATATACCGTTGAGGTGTATAACTCCTGTTACACGCCTCGGAGCCAGCAAGTTATCCATCGAATAACCCATGCCGATGGCATTGATACTCAGCTGGTTGGGCAAGATTGTAACCTGGACCCATTGGTCGGCCAGTGGCGTACGTTAGGCACGTTTACTTTTAATGCGGGTGATGTCGGTACATTGGTTATTGATACCACCAATAGTAACAACGTCTATGTCGGTGCCACTGCGGTACGGTTTGTTTATGCGGCCACGGGTGTGAATGCCTTGCCAGTTATATCAACAGCCAGCACTACGATTACGGTGACAGAAGGCTCTACGGTTCAAGTGTCGGCCACAGTGCTTGATACTGAAGATGGCGACATCACCATAAACTTGCAATGGAGCGCACTAGGTCAGGCGGGTTCAGGCGGCAATTTTTCGGTAACGGCGGGTAATCAGGACTTTACGTTCGGCTTAACGGTGACGGATGCCAATGGAGGCATTGCCACTGAAACAATTTACGTGACGGTTCAACCGGTTGTCGATACTCCACAAAACATCGCCACACGGTATGACTTTGAGTGTACGACACCACTAGAGTCACTAACCGGCTTTACGACCAATAACGTTAATGCGTTGCCCAATGTCGGAATGCGATGTGGCCGCTATGTGGCAGAACTGACTAATAATACTAACAATATCACCCTTCATTTTAACGATCTGCAAGGCCGCCTCGATGCGGTATTTTTACAATTTCCGTTTCGTGTCATTGCCCGCAACCTTGGTGTAGCGCCAATAAATGATCCTATGGCGATGCATCAGCCCACTGGAAGCGCGTTCAACTTTGTTGGCCTTCAAGTACACGCACAAGATTTATCCAGTCTGAATTCCGCGCATGTAGTGGTGGGGCAAAGAGGTGGAACGATAAATACCATTGAAGGTAAAACAACACTGAACGGTGAGTCTAGCGTAACGGACCTTGGCTACAATATATTACCGGCAGGGCGTGCCGATATCATGATAGTGGGACAAGCAAATGGGGATTTAACGGTCTATTGGCAGCTTCCCAATGTCAGCGGAAACCCACAAAATGATAATTGGATAGCTTATCAGGATGCCCTCAATAATCCGCCGGGTACATTGCCTGGTACCTTGCCGACGTGGAATGGTGGAGTCTATGTGGGCATCATTACGTACGCACAAGGGAATAACGGTGTGCCATTCATGGGTGTGATGGAAAGTTTTGAGGTTGTAGAGTAGCCCCTGAACCCTTTGACAGACAAACCCACTGATTGCTGGCTAGTCAGCAATCAGTGGGTTTGCGAAGAATAAGAGGAAAGGTCGATTTATTCCGGTAACCTTTCCTGCGGGAATAAGCGTAATATTTACCACCATTATAAGTGTCGCGTGTTTTAAATTGCGCTACTTTCGGTTTTAATGTCATCTATTATCTGCTGTCTATAGAAAGTACCTCAAAAAATGGGTCGAAGCGAAATGTAACGTAACGTAACGTAACGAAAGAATCCTGACACAGTAGGGAACTGCGTTATTTATTGTGGCCATTGACTATTTAAGGAATATTATAAATGTTAGAAAAAAATCAAAATGCCCCGGAGTTCTCGGTAATAAATGCTCGTGGAGAGTCGGTATCGCTGAGTAAAATCCTTGATACTACGGTGGTGCTGTATTTTTATCCCAAGGATGACACGTCCGGATGTACGATTCAGGCGAATGAGTTTACTGCGCTGAAGGATTCGTTTGCTGATAGTGGTGCGGTTGTGTATGGAATTAGTAAGGATGACACTGAGAGCCACTGCAAATTTATTGATAAATTTAACCTGACTGTTGAGCTTTTATCTGATCTCGACGGGGCAATGTGTGAGGCATACTCCACGTGGGGCGAAAAAGAGAAGAATGGTGTTAAAAAGATGGGACTTATTCGGTCAACTTTTGTGATCGATAAATCAGGCGTTCTTCGTTATGTTGAATATGGTGTTAGCGCTAAAGATCACGCAGGAAAAATTCTTGAAGTGGTAAAAGGCCTGTAAGCTTCTACTGAACCCATTAGCCCGTTAGTAACGTGAGTCTTTTCAAATGTTCCAGCAGTAAGCCGTTTAGGGGTTTAGCTGTTGGTCAATATTCTTTTTACGGTCATTGACTAATTGCTGCACATTTTTGGCGTCTTCAATAAGCTGTTCTACACGCCCTGGGTCCGTAATGGGTAATAGCGGCGAAGGGCCGTCGGGGATGTTGGCTGTACTGTCTGATGATTCAGGTTGGACTTCTTCTTCTAGCGGCACTGGCTCGGGGGGGGCTTGTGTGATGTTAACGTCACTGCGGTAGGTTTCTACGCTGCTGTTTATCCCTGCGGGCGGCGGATTGTTGCTGAAGTGCCACTCTCCAGATTTGTCTTGCCACTTGTAGACTTTGGTTTCGTATTTGTCGGGTTTTAAGAGTTGCAAGGGTTCAGGGGCGTCCTTGAACCAGGCGCGTACTTTGTTGAGGCCAGTCATAATGGGGTTGGTAGACTGTTCTGTACCCTGTCCTACACCAGGGTTGAGCCCACTTAAGGCGGCTGCGACGACCAGCAAAATGACAATAATAATCATGATACGTATCAGCATGTGTTGGTTCAGCTCGTGGCGTTATTAGATGTGGCGTTAGATGGGTATTAGATATAGTCAGTTAGTCGGGTATATTCAGTCAGGCTTTAATAAAGCCTGACTGTTGTGGTTTTAAAATGTACCACCATCCCAACCCCACATGTTTCTTTGTGCGTCAGCAAATTCTATGTAGGTGCGATTTTTTTCAACATCCAGTTCTTGAGATACCAATGTACACAAGCTGTCGGATAGATTTCGGGTCTCATCGGCGGGAAGGCCAATACTCTTAAGTTCCAAATAGGCGAGGGGGCAGGAGGTGCCAGCGAATTGCATGGTCTGCCCTGTTTCTATGGCGACCATTACGTAGTTTTCGGGTTTCCCCAGTTTTTCTGCCACCAGGCTGGAAGCCTTGGCCATGAGTGCCTGTTGTTGGGCTGGGTCTAATGCCTGGTTGGTTTGGATTTTCAAGAAGGGCATGGTGAGTGACGAGGCGTGGGGGTTATGAGTAGAAGGTATGAGTATATGAGGTCAATAGTGTAGGTATTGGCCGCATTTAGCCCTGGGTGCCGTCTGCGGGAACGTCCTCAACTTCTTCTTCAGATACCACCAAGTCATTATTGTTGGCCCAGCCCATGATGTATGCATACATTTCGGGGAAATGGTTTTGTAATTCTGGGTCAATGGAAATGCATTTGATGCCATCGATAATCAATGGCTGAAGCATGGGGGAGTATTGAATACGGTGATCTCTGCCAAAGGTAGAGAGTGCTCCGCTCATGCGTTCGGCCCAGTCACTTGGCCGGAATTTTCTGCCAGCTTGTGTCCGGCCTTCGATAAGAATTTTTTTCACGTTAGTTAATTGTTATTACTTTTTGCTAGCGTTATTGTCCAGCGCTAATATTGTCCAGTTATCCTGTGCTGGCGTGAAACGAGACAGTCGGAATCCGGGATGGCGGTAACCATTGCTTGATTATTAGTCGGAGCCATAGCCGAAACCTTGATTGGCACTTTGTACTGTACTAGTTGTCGCGCAATACCCTTATGTTGCAATGCCGTCGCTATTTATTACCCTAGTAATTACCACCACTATGTAATTACCACCACTATGGGTATTTTAGCCGAATGCCCTATAAGTCATCGGGATTATAGCCTAGTCGTCATGATTGCTGGGTATTTATTCTTATGATTTACGAAAAATAGCTGAAGATTGTTTACTTTGGAGGCAATTCAGTTGCCATTGCCCCTTTGTATGACGCGGTATCGCCACAGAATATTTCCTTGTTTTATTTATGGTTATTGACGAGCCTGGAAATTATGTCGCCGGAATCGCTCGAAAACGCGCTAATCTCTTGACCTAGCGGGCGGTTCCCAGTAATTTACTCTGTTCTTCGCGATTGATATGAAACCGCCCGTTTTTACGGGCGTTTTTTTCTAGACGCATATGAAAGTTACCTGAATTACCTGGCTGCATATCCGTATGAAGCAGGGCTCAGGACCCGGTTGAGACTTGGCAAGAGAGAATTTGGACGTGAAATTGAAAGGCGCAGAGATATTGACCCACTTCCTCGCAGACGAGGGAGTTGAATTCCTGTTTGGTTACCCCGGTGGTGCGGTATTGCATATATACGATGCTATTGATCAACAGGATCGAGTTAAGCACATTTTGGTACGCCATGAGCAAGCAGCGACTCACGCTGCAGATGGTTATGCGCGCTCCACGGGTAAACCCGGTGTGGTGCTGGTGACTTCCGGCCCAGGTGCTACCAACGCCGTAACGGGGATTGCCACAGCTTACATGGATTCCATCCCCATGGTCGTGATTACCGGCCAAGTGCCGACACACTTGATTGGCAACGATGCCTTTCAGGAAGTGGACTCCGTGGGCATTACGCGCCCTGTGGTGAAGCATAATTTCCTGGTCAAGGATGTAAAAGACCTGGCATTAACCCTGAAAAAGGCCTTTTATGTGGCGACCACTGGACGCCCTGGCCCAGTTGTTGTCGATATTCCTAAAGACGTAACGGCTAATGTTGCGGACTACGTATACCCCGAAAAAATCGAGATGCGGTCTTATAACCCCGTAGTGAAAGCGCATAGCGGCCAGATCAAAAAGGCTGTGAAGCTGATGGCTGCCTCCACACGCCCTATTATTTATGCGGGTGGCGGGGTTATTTTGGATAACTCCAGCAAAGAACTCATAAAGCTGGCGCATAAGGTTAATGCGCCCGTGACCAACACCTCCATGGGCTTGGGTGGTTTCCCCGCGAGTGACAAGCAAAATGTCGGCATGCTGGGAATGCATGGTACCTACGAAGCCAATATGACCATTTCCAATTGCGATTTAATCATCGCCATTGGCGCGCGTTTTGATGACCGCGTGACCGGTAATATCGAAAAATTTGCCCCGAAGGCGAAGATCATCCATGTGGATATTGATCCATCCTCTATCGCGAAAAATGTCAAAGTGGATGTCCCTATCGTCGGTAGTGTGGGCAGTGTGATAAAAGCCTTGCTGAAGGAAATCAAAGAGGGTGGATTCAAGCAGGATAAGGCCGCACTCAAAGAATGGTGGAAGCAGGTCGATGAATGGCGCGAAAAAGAGTGCCTCAAATACAAGACCAATGGCGACATTATCAAACCCCAGTACGCGCTTGAAGTGTTACATAAGATCACCAAGGGCGATGCCTATGTGACGTCTGACGTGGGCCAGCATCAAATGTGGGCGGCCCAATATTACGGTTTTGAGAAACCTCGGCGCTGGATCAACTCAGGTGGCCTGGGCACCATGGGCTTTGGGTTACCGGCGGCGATGGGTGTGCAGTTGGCGTATCCAAAAGCACAGGTGGCCTGTGTGACAGGTGAAGGCAGTATTCAGATGAATATTCAGGAACTGTCCACCTGCTTGCAGTATAATTTGCCGATCAAAATTATCTGCCTGAACAATGGTTATTTGGGCATGGTGCGTCAGTGGCAGGAGTTTTTCTATGAAGAGCGTTATTCGAGTTCTTACATGGAATCATTGCCAGACTTTGTAAAACTTGCGGAAGCCTACGGGCATGTGGGTATGCAGGTAACCAAAGCGGGTGATGTAGAAGGCGCTTTGAAGGAAGCTTTTAGTCTGAAAGACCGTCTGGTGTTTGTTGATATACTCACGGATCCAAAAGAAAACGTCTATCCCATGGTGCCAAACAATGCGGGCCTGGATGAGATGATTCTGGTTTAGTGCGGCATGGTTTAGTGATGCATGTTTAATGATGCATGTTTAATGATGCATGGTTTAGTGAAGAATGGTCTTTAAAACGAGACAAATTCAAACAAGTTCAAAGTAGATAAGCAGTAAGCTGAAGTGAAAACTGAAATGAAAACTGAATTGAAAGAAAGGCGTCATATTATTTCCATACTGATGGAAAACGAAGCCGGTGCCTTGTCGCGAATAGCAGGGCTGTTTTCTGCGCGTGGCTACAACATTGAGTCACTCACAGTAGCACCCACGGAAGACTTGACTCTGTCACGTATGACCGTGGTCACTCGTGGCTCAGCAGAAATCATCGAACAGATTACCAAGCAGCTGAATAAGCTGGTGGATGTCATCAAATTGGTGGATCTGACTGAAGGCCCACATATTGAGCGTGAAATGCTCATGATCAAGGTTAAAACCTCGAGCAACGATTCACGGGAAGAAGTGACGCGTCTAGTGGATATTTTCCGTGGCCGCATTATAGACGTTACTTCGACGAGTTATACCATTGAGCTGACGGGTGCCGGTGACAAACTGGATGCGTTTATCAGCGCATTTGAAAAAACACCCATTCTGGAAACCGTACGTTCGGGTGTCTCCGGTATTTCGCGCGGCGCGAAGAATTTGCATATTTAAGTCATTTTTAAGCAATACAAAATCACCCCTTTTTTAAGCCTGTGCGAAATGTAAATACGCGCACGTATACACAGAATTAACAGTAGGAGCTAAAGGTAAAATGAACATTTATTACGACAAAGATTGTGACCTCTCGATCATCAAAGGCATGAAAGTAGCCATCATTGGTTATGGTTCTCAAGGCCATGCCCACGCCAACAACCTGAAAGATTCCGGTGTTGACGTCATTGTTGGTCTGCGTGTGGGTTCTTCTTCTGTCGCCAAGGCTGAAGCATCAGGCTTGAAAGTGAGCAATGTCCCTGAAGCGGTTGCCAGTGCTGACGTGATCATGATCTTGACCCCGGACGAATTCCAATCTCAGTTGTATAAAGAAGAAATTGAGCCAAACCTGAAGCAGGGCGCAACTCTGGCCTTCGCCCACGGTTTTGCGATTCATTACAACCAGGTCGTGCCTCGCGCTGACCTGGACGTCATCATGATTGCCCCCAAAGCCCCTGGCCATACCGTGCGTAACGAGTTCAAAAATGGCGGCGGTATTCCTGACCTGATCGCGATTTTCCAGGATGCTTCTGGCAAGGCTAAAGACGTTGCATTGTCTTATGCTTCAGGTGTGGGCGGTGGTCGTACCGGTATCATCGAAACGACCTTCCAGGACGAAACTGAAACTGATTTGTTCGGCGAGCAGGCGGTGTTGTGTGGCGGTGCTGTTGAATTGGTGAAGGCTGGTTTTGAAACCTTGACCGAAGCCGGTTATGCGCCAGAAATGGCTTACTTCGAATGTCTGCATGAGCTGAAACTTATTGTTGACCTGATGTACGAAGGTGGTATCGCCAACATGAACTACTCGATCTCCAATAATGCGGAATACGGCGAGTACGTCACCGGTGATAAAATCATCAACGAAGAAAGCCGTCGTGCTATGCGTGAAGCACTGAAAAATATTCAGAATGGCGAATATGCCAAACGTTTCATCATGGAAGGCCAGGCCAACTATCCTGAAATGACGGCACGTCGTCGTCTTAATGCTGCACACCCTATTGAAGAAACGGGTGCAAAACTGCGTAAGATGATGCCTTGGATTACCGCTAACGCTTTGGTCGACAAGAGTAAGAACTAACGCTGTTTCAAAAGAACCAAGGGGCAAAGCATTTAGCTTTGCCCCTTTTTCTATCTAAAGCTTTTATCCTTGTTACACTATTAATATATTTTGGTTCTGGTCTAGTTACGATGCTTGCTTATCGCTATCCGTTGATCGCGCGTGAAGGTTGGATATGGATTGCTGCTGTGGTAATTCCTGCACTAATTGTTCATGCGATGTATGGTTTGGTTTCCTTGCCTTTGTGGTTGTTGGCATTGGTACTGTTGTTTTTGTTTCGTGACCCCGCCCGAAAAATTCCGGCGGTACCCTTGGGTATTGTCAGCCCGGTTGATGGCAAAGTCGTGGCCGTGGACAAGGTATACGATGCCTATCTCAACCGGCAAGCGTTGCTGGTGAGTATTAAAATGGGTTTCACCAGCGTGTATTCCGCGCATAGTCCCATGGAAGGTAAAGTGCTGGAGCAGTGGCTGGAAGTTCCTCGAAAAATTGATGTGGCGGATGTATCGGGCAAAGCCAATACCTCAACCAGTACTACAGCCAATGCCCCTACAAAAGTAGCCACCTATGCTCAGTGGATTCAAAGTGATGAAGACGATGACGTGGTGTTGGTCATCGAAGTTAATTCGCGTCGCCCCAGGCCGCAGTGTTATGCCCAGAGTGGTGAACGCATTGGGCAAGGGCAGCGTTGTGGATTCATCCATTTTGGGTCACAAGTCGACGTGTTGATTCCCACAGGTTCACGCATTTCGGTATCGGTGGGGGATGATGTTTTGGCAGGCTCAGACATTATTGCGACGTTAGTTCATGCTAAAGCCGTACCGCCCAAACCCGTAAAACTGGCGAATGCTTGAACCCCGCGGTATTGCGACAAACTGGCTAACCGTATTACCGGTATGTGATAGCGTTGTGTAAATGGGAATATTTGATGATTTTACAACCGAACGCAAAGGCGCTGAGGCGCTAAGAACGCTAAGAAAAGATAGTAGAGTAAAACCTTTTCGACCTTAGCATCTTTGCTCCTTTGCATTAGGTTTTAAGCAAGGCTGGAAGTAAAGTGCTGAGAGTGACGAACAGAATGAGAATTATCTAAACTAATTCAACAATGGTATCTATAGTGTAATTATGACAGACAATCACACTGACAAGAAACACGCCGACGTACCGCCAGCGAGTAACGGGAAACCCCGCCATCGCGGGATTTATCTATTGCCAAATCTATTCACTACGGGCTGCCTGTTTGCCGGGTTTTACGCCATTGTGGCCGCCATGGGTGGGCGTTTTGAGTCGGCCGCTATCGCCATTTTTATTGCCATGATCCTCGATGGGCTGGATGGCCGCGTGGCGCGCATGACCAACACGCAAAGTGCCTTCGGCGCGGAGTATGACAGCCTTGCCGATATGGTGTCATTTGGGTTGGCACCGGCATTAGTGGTGTATGTCTGGGCCTTGTCGGATCTGGGCAAACTGGGCTGGTTGGGTGCCTTTGTGTACACGGCAGGCACGGCACTTCGACTCGCACGTTTTAACACCCAGGTGGGTGGTGCAGACAAACGCTATTTTCAGGGATTGGCCAGCCCGGCGGGCGCAGCCGTCGTCGCTGGTATGGTGTGGGTCGGCCAGGATTATCAGGCGGAAGGCGTCGGCATTTCTATTCTCGCCGCCGTTGTTACCGTGTGCACAGGATTGCTGATGGTGAGTAATGTGCGCTATCGCAGCTTCAAAGACCTCGACCTCAAAGGCAAAGTACCCTTTGTAGCCGTGCTCGCAGTAGTGTTGGTGTTTGTGTTGATCTCCCTTGATCCTCCGCAAGTGTTATTCGCTGGTTTTGCGATTTATGCCCTGTCTGGCCCCATTGTAACCTTGTTAACATTGCGCCGACGCCGGGCTGAACGACGTGCACAGAATGATGACGGTCCGCCCGAGGAATAGTCAATTAGCGCTAAGTGTTAAGCCCATTCATATCGTCATACCGGGCTTGACCCGGTATCCAGGATATTGTGTAGGCCACAGGGCTCGGGATGCCGCCTGTTCATGTCGTGGCCATGAATTATTCATCAGTGATTGCTAACGATATTTTTTCGTGGGTGCCGTTGGGCTAAGTACAAGCAAACCAATAACGGTTGAAGCATTTTCCGGCGTAGACTAAAAATGTTATTTGGCTAACCGGAAAGCAGTGAATTCCGTTAGAATGGCCGGCTCCTTTTATTGGTTTTGGTGGTGCGTGCTCGCGTTACCGAAACTCCAGCAAAGTCTCCACTGTATACTCTAAATAAGTACTCTAAATAAGTACTCTAAATATGCATTCTAAATATGGTTTCTAAACTCTATGGCTCTCATAAAATTCGATAATATTTCTCTGGCGTTCGGGCATTTCTCGTTACTGGGCGGTGTTAATTTTCAGATTGAATCCGGTGAGCGTATTTGCCTTGTGGGCCGTAATGGCACTGGAAAATCGACGCTGATGCAGGTTCTGCGGGGCCATACCCAACCCGACGACGGCAGTGTCTGGCGTCAGAAAAATCTACGCATTGCTTATCTGGCGCAAGAAGTCCCCGCTGACCAGAGCTTATCGGTGTTTGATGTGATTACCGCCGGGCTTGAAGGCGTGGGTGAAATACTCGCCGAATACCACCATGTAGTACTGTCGCTGGAACATGATGCCTCGCCCGCTGTGCTGGATCGTCTTTCTGTACTACAGGGAAAACTGGAAGCAGAAGATGGCTGGCGTCTCGAACAAAAAGTGGAAGATGTTATTTCACGCCTTGATTTACCGGCGGATATGCCATTGTCTGATTTGTCGGGCGGCCTTAAACGCCGCGTGATGCTGGCACAGGCATTGGTCACTGAGCCAGACCTTTTATTGCTCGATGAACCGACCAATCACCTCGATCTTGCCGGTATTCAGTGGTTGGAAGAATTCCTGTTGAGTTGGAATGGCAGTGTGTTGTTCATTACTCATGATCGCTCTTTTCTGCAAAAACTGGCCACCCGTATTGTCGAACTGGATCGCGGTAACCTCACGTCCTGGCCTGGCAATTATAATAATTACCTGGTTAAAAAAGAAGAAGCATTGGCCATAGAAGCTGATCACAATGCCAAGTTTGATAAACGCATGGCACAGGAAGAAGTCTGGATTCGTCAGGGTATCAAAGCGCGTCGTACCCGCAATGAAGGGCGTGTGCGAGCACTGCAAGCCATGCGCCGTGAATACAGTGACCGTCGTAAAGTTCAAGGTAAGGTTAACCTCAAACTCGAAACCGCCGACCGTTCCGGAAAACTGGTCGTCGAAGTGGAAAATGCCAGTGTGGGCTATGACGATAAAATGATCGTGCGCGACTTTTCGACACGCATACAGCGTGGCGACCGCATCGGCATCATCGGCCCCAATGGCGCGGGTAAAACTACGCTACTGAAATTACTGCTTGGCGAACTTCAGCCCGCAGAAGGTACCGTGCAAATGGGCACCAAACTGGAAGTCGCTTACTTCGACCAACAACGTGCAGTGCTCGACCCCACCAAGACGGTCATGGATAACCTCAACTCCGGCAGTGACACCGTGACGATTAATGGCCGCGACAAACACGTCATCAGTTATCTACAGGACTTCCTGTTTCCGGCCGAGCGGGTACGATCACCCGTGTCATCACTGTCCGGTGGAGAACGAAACCGGTTATTGCTCGCACGCTTGTTCACCCAGCCTGCAAATTTACTGGTAATGGATGAACCTACCAACGATCTTGATATAGAAACGCTGGAATTGCTGGAAGAAATGCTGAGTGAATACCAAGGTACATTATTACTGGTAAGCCATGATCGCGCCTTCCTCGACAATGTTGTCACACGCACCCTGGTTTTTGAAGGGCAAGGCGCCGTGAACGATTATGTCGGCGGTTATGACGATTGGCTGCGTCAACGCCGACAGCCCGGAGACAAGACCACAACCAAAACCATAAAAAAGAAGAGCACATCCGACAATGCTGAAAGCACAGCACAAACGAGTGCAACAGAGACTCCTGAAAAAACAAAAAAACTGAGCTACAAAGCTCAGCGAGAGCTGGACGCATTACCCGCCAAAATGGAAGCACTGGAAGCTGAGCAAAACGAACTAACAGAAAAAATTAACGCTTCCGATTTCTATCAGCAAGACAAAGCATCAACCGCAAAAATACTGGAGCGGCTTGAAAAAGTAGGCAATGAGCTGGAATTGTGCTTTTCACGCTGGGAAGAATTGGAAGCGGGTTAAGCGATAGTGCTGAGGGCTAAGGTCCTTTTGTCTGTATGTAGGTCATATTGCGAAGCTATGTGACATTTTTCACAGACTCACTTTCGCCTGTCACGTAGCTTCGCAACGTGACCTACAGGGTGGTTTTAGTGCTAAGTGAGAACTTGGTTTTTGTAGGTCAGGGTACCCAGGTAGCATAGTTCCCTGACAGAAAGCGCGCACGAAATTTCAACGCCACCACGTTACGGTTTGCGTAGCCATTTAACATTTTTCTCGATCTGACTTTCGCTGGTCACGTAGCTTCGCAACGTGACCTACAAGGGTGGTTTAGTGCTAAGTGAGGTCTTGTTTTTTGTAGGTCAGGTTACGTAGTTACCTGACAGAAAGCGCGCACGAAATTTCAACGCCACCACGTTACGGTTTGCGTAGCCATTTAACATTTTTCTCGATCTGACTTTCGCCTGTCACGTAGCTTCGCAACGTGACCTACAGGGGTTTCGGGCTCAGTACTTAGTGCTTAGCCCTGTCGATTAACAAGCATCTTGCGTATGACTGATAACGTTGATATCGGCACAGGCTGAACATGGGCTGCTGTAGGTTTTTGTTTCAGTGGTGTCGCACGGTGTGGTGATGCACTTTTTGTCGGTTTCCCGTGTTGCGCATACTGGCATGTAGATCATTGTGCGAAATTGTTGGCGTGGCTCTGAGCATATTGTGGTTTTTGTCGAGTCAGGGCTATCAGTATCCGCGAAGGTATTGGATGCCGGGAATAAAAATGCTACGAGGAGTATGATTATTTTCATGGAATCGTTCCGTCAGTCCTAATAATAGGTTACGTAGTAGGCAATGGGGAATGCTTAAAAGATAGTGCTGAGGACTGAGGACTAAGTTCTTTTGTCTGTATGTAGGTCATATTGCGGAGCTATGTGACATTTCTCAGTCTGACTTTCGCCTGTCACGTAGCTTCGCAACGTGACCTACAAGATTACATCCTTCCGTCCTCAGTACTAAACTCAACCACGAATCAACATAACGCGAAATGTGCGGCCTTTTAATTTACCTTCACTGAGTTTTTTCAGGGCCGGTTTTGATGCATCTCGGCTGACGGCGACGTAGGCCCAGTTGTCGAAGATTTGAATTTTCCCGACCTGTTTTGCATCTACACCATTTTCCCCGGTGAGTGCACCCAGTATGTCTCCGGGGCGGACTTTTTGTTTTTTCCCACCGTCGATTCTGAGGGTGACCATGCTGGCGGGGTAGGTGGGGGTGTCCAGTAAGCTTATGCGTGGAAGTTTGTGGTTCACGACGTCGTGGTCGAGATACTCTTCCAGTAATGTAATACGGTGGGCTTCTTCTTCGGAGTACAGTGTGCAGGCGATGCCTTTGCTACCGGCGCGGCCGGTACGGCCGATACGATGCACATGGACTTCGAGGTCGCGTGAGAGGTGGTAGTTAATCACGGCATCCAGCGCATCTATATCCAATCCGCGCGCGGCGACATCGGTGGCCACGAGTATGGAGATGCTTTTGTTAGTGAAGCGTACCAATGTCTGGTCACGAACCTTTTGTTCCAAGTCGCCGTGCAAGGCTAAGGCGCTAAAGCCATATTGGGCGAGTTCATCGGCAACTTCTTGCGTTTCACGTTTGGTATTGCAAAACACCAGCGCGGATTCAGGGCGGCTTTCCAATAACAGTAAACGCAATGCCGTGAGTCGTGACTCATGTTCGGCGAGTCGATAAAAACGTTGTTCAATACTGCTTTTATCGTGCGTGGAAGTCACTTGTGCCATAACCGGTTGGTTCATGATGCGATTGGCAATGGATTGAATTTGTTCCGGGTATGTCGCACTGAATAACAGTGTTTGTCGTTGTGTCGGCACTAGTTCGATGATGGCATCGAGTGTTTCCTGAAAGCCCATGTCCAACATTCGGTCAGCTTCGTCGAGTATCAGCATGTTGACGTTATCGAGTTGTAGGCTGCCTTTGCGCAAGTGCTCGTCAATGCGACCCGGTGTGCCGACGATGATGTGTGCGCCGTGTTCCAAAGAACCGATTTGCGGGCCAAAGGGCATCCCGCCGCAAAGGGTGAGAATTTTAATGTTGTGCGTGGTACGCGCTAATCGTCGCAGTTCTTTTGAAACCTGGTCGGCCAGTTCACGCGTCGGGCACAGCACCAGTGCTTGCACACAAAAGCGTTTTACCTCAAGTTTGTGCAATAGCCCCAAACCAAAGGCAGCGGTTTTTCCTGAGCCGGTTTTACCCTGCGCAATGACATCCTTGTTCGCCAATATAGGCGGCAGACTTTTCGCCTGAATGGGTGTCATAGCGTGGTAACCCAGCGTTGCCAGATTTTCCAGCAGTGCGGGGCGTAGCTTGAGAGATGCGAAGTCGGTTTGGCTCATGTGGGTGTGTGCGGTAAACCGCCCTCAATTTTCGTTATAAGTTTTTGCTACGCAGATATTCTTCGTAACCACCGTGGATATCGTTGATACCTGTGGGGGTCAATTCAATGATGCGTGTAGCCAATGAAGACACAAATTCGCGGTCATGGCTGACAAAGATCAAGGTACCGGGGTAGTTTTCTAACGCGAGGTTAAGCGCTTCAATGGACTCCATGTCCAGGTGATTGGTGGGTTCGTCCATTAACAAAATGTTGGGGCGTTTCAACATTAACTTGCCAAATAACATGCGACCCTGCTCACCACCGGAAATCACTTTCACGGATTTTGTGATGTCATTTTGTGAAAACAACAAGCGACCGAGGGTGCTACGAATAACTTGCTCGTCATCGCTGGGTTTTCCCCAATGGCTCATCCAGTCAATCAAGTGTGTGTCTTCATCAAAATCAGCGGCGTGATCCTGCGCGTAATATCCGATGTCTGAGTTTTCAGACCACTTAATGGTACCGGCATTAGGTTCTAGATCACCGACGAGGCATTTCAACAGGGTTGTTTTACCAATACCGTTGGGGCCGATGACAGCGATACGCTCGCCAACTTCAACGGTGAGGTTGAGGCCGGAAAACAGTTCTTCATCAAAGTGCTTTTGCAGACCTTCGACTTCCAAGGCCAGACGATGTAGTTTTTTGTCCTGGTCAAAACGAATAAAAGGCGTTTGACGACTGGAAGGTTTTACTTCGGCCAGATGAATTTTATCAATTTGCTTGGCTCGAGAAGTCGCCTGTTTTGATTTTGAGGCATTCGCCGAGAAACGGCTGACGAAGGCTTTGAGTTCAGCAATCTGGGCACTCTTTTTGGCATTGTCCGATGAGAGCTGTTCGCTCGCCTGAGTGGCAGCGGTCATGTACTCATCGTAAGAGCCTGGGTAAATGCGAATTTCGCCATAATCCAGGTCGGCCATGTGAGTGCAAACACTATTGAGGAAGTGGCGATCATGGGAAATGATGATCATGGTGCAGTTGCGCTCGTTCAGCACGTTTTCCAGCCAGCCAATGGTGTTGATGTCCAGGTTATTGGTGGGCTCGTCCAGCAGCATGATGTCAGGTTCTGAGAAGAGTGCCTGTGCCAGCAGCACACGCAGTTTCCAGCCGGGAGCAACTTCACTCATAAGGCCAAAATGCTGTTCCACAGGAATGCCCAGACCCAGTAAGAGTTCACCGGCACGCGCTTCAGCGGTATAGCCATCCATCTCGGCAAATTCATGCTCAAGATCGGCGGCGCGCATACCGTCTTCTTCACTCATTTCAGGGTTGGCATAAATGGCATCACGCTCGGATTTGATCTTCCAAAGCTCCTCATGACCCATAATCACCGTATCCACCACGCTGAATTCTTCGTAGGCAAATTGATCCTGCTTCAATTTACCAATACGTTCCATAGGGTCTTTGGAGATATTACCAGAAGTCGCCTCCAGGTCTCCGCCCAGGATCTTCATGAACGTGGACTTGCCACAACCGTTAGCGCCAATCAGGCCATAGCGATTACCATCGCTAAATTTAACAGAAACGTCTTCAAACAGCGGTTTGGCGCCAAATTGCATGGTGATATTTGCGGTAGCTAACAAAGTCTTTATTCCTAATCGGGGTGGTTAATGGGGCTAAATCGTAACTGCAGGCCTCGCGACGACAGCATCTGACCATATTGCGAGGTAAAGAAGGTGCGAGGTAAAAAGTGGCGCGTATTATGCCATAAATCCACAGAAATAACCTGTCTTTTATTAGGAGATAGACGACAAGAGTCGGAGCGGATGAAATGAGAGCAAAATGCACACAGTTCTCAGCTCTCATCGTTTGTTTCGTAGGCCACGTTGCGAAGCTACGTGACATTTTACGGCTCGCTGAGCTTTATACTCCATAGCCGCTTTCAACCCGCCATAGACAGGAGCTTTGGGAGGGACTTCGCGAAAGGGAGATGCCTTGCGGCACGTTGTCAGGTAACGGCGTAACCTGACCTACGAAAAAGTAGACTTAGCACTTAGCACTTAGTTCTCAACACAGGTTCACAACGTGAATTGCTCAAAATGCCAAGTCCCTTTTGTTTTTGTGAGCCTAATCGGAGGGGGAGTGATTTGTTGTTGCCCAGCTGTGATATTGCCAATTTGCAATTTGAAGCGGGTGATATCAATAGCTTTGATAGGGAAGCTGACCTGAAATCTCGTCGGTGTGCTTATTGTTAATTGCTCCTGCTCAATAGCCTGATAGCTTTTATTGTTGGAGAGATCGATGATGGTCCAGTTGCCGGTATTGAGTTGGACGGGAGATTTTGCGGTGACTTCCGCAGAAATATAGAGGTCGCCATCGAAGTCAGAGAAGAAAGGAATAATTGGGAACACTAATGGCCCTACAGAAACCACATTTTGGTAACTTGCGCTAACGGTTAACGCGAAACCTGAGTCTTCAAAGGTGAAAAGCATTGAATCAGGATAGCCAGATATTTTAGTGCTGGTCCGTCCGGGCGAAACTCATGAGACCAGCCCGCTAGTGTCCTTATCCCTGTTCCTGTTCCAATGCTCTTACTTTCAGCGTCATGTTGAAAATAAGTGTCTGTCGCTATCCACGAGCAGGCACTAAGCGAATATATAAGCGCGAGAGAAAGGAAAATTTTTGGTGTGTAGCATTTAAACATGGAGGTTGTGATAGTGGCTGGGTGATGCAGACGTAGACAGGGTGGTGGTTTTGTTCCTGCCAGGTAGGATTAATCCTTTCCTTTTGTATGGGCATCCAGGGTAGGCAAGGTAAACAATGGAATCTCGCAAAGCCGCCAAGAACGCAAAGAAGGGAGCTGTAATTGACATGACCCAATAGGTCATTTCACCTCTAAATTACGGAATACGTTGTTCTGTCTGATCGGTAATGCACATTCTAGGCTCCAAGCTTCATACTTGTTGCTATTTTAATAGCTTGTTTTTTTGCGATCTTTGCGTCTCTGCGAGAGTGTTGATAGGGTTAATGCTGATAATCAGCTATACATTGATGACTCGCCCAAGGTGATTGTTATCAATATACGTTACTAAAACTGCTTCTCGACTATCCCCTTTATTTTTATCGCTTTTTCAAAATGATTTAATTTATTTTCCATTATCCACCATTTTGCTGCTTCCATTAGACGTTCAGGGTTGTCATTTTTGTTTGCGAAGAAGGCGTAAAATGAAAGCCCTACATTGTCGCCTTTGCTTTTTATTTTTTCGTTGCATACGGTAATGATTTTATTTCTTAGTGATTTATTCATGTTTTTTACGTTATTTTAAAAAAATTTATCTAGTGTAATAGTTAAGTTAACAACGTGATTGTTTTTTGTGGTTTTGTTGCGTTTTAATGGATTATAAAATGGCCGTTAATTTTGCAATGGCTCCAACGGCTTTGGCTGATTTTGAAATAGCATCCCCCAATGTGGTGAGCCCTTCTTCGATGTCGTCTATGGATTCTGCAGCTTCGTTGGCCGCTTTTGTTGTCGCTTGAAGTGCTTCTATGGCGCTATTTAATTCTGGAATACCTTCACGCAATGTTTTGTCGGCGAGATCGCGGGATTTTTGATTAAGGTTATCTCTTTCGGTTTGTATTTTGCTGCGTTCATCGTCATCGTCAATGAGTGGCATCAGGTTGCTAAGGGCAATAATGGTTTTGTTGAGTTCTTCTAGTTCAGACATATTTCACCTTTAATATTGTATTAAGTAATAATAACCGCTGATTTTCCATGCGCGAATTAATTCTTTTTGCAAATGATACCTTTGCCATCATCCGCTACAATTTCTGTTTCACAGTCTTGCATGAGTTCTTCCAGGTCATTAAAGTCTCCGTGCACGGTAGCAATGTCGCCAATGGCCCTGAATATTTCTTTACTGCTGAAGCGGTCTTTTTTTAATGCCTCGTTCAGTTTACTGTGTGCTTTCATTACGGAAGATATAGCTTTTTGCGCTTGGGCAATGGTAGCGCTGGCCGATTGCATTTCAATGAAAACGGAATAAATTTTCTTTAACGCCTTTTTTCGTTGAGAGTAAGTGGTGGTGTTTATTTTTTTATTGTATTCAAGGAAGAGGGCGTTCATTTCAATGTTCTTCATGGTATAAAGCCGCCCTTCTATGACCCCTTTAAGTAGCTCGTCATTGATTGTTTTACCGATAGTTTGTATGTGCGGATCAGTTGTTGTAATGATTTCTTTCAGCGCTTTTCCTCGTTTTCTTTCAATATAAAACGTGGATATTTGTGAAATAACCCGGCTGAGTGTGCCGCTTTTTTCATCGCTGATTAGATCTTCGTTTGTATTTTTCAAGATCTTGTATTGCTTGTTCATGCTTTTTAATGCGGAAGTGAGGTTAGCCCCGGCCAGAGCGATATCGTCTTGAGAACTGGCTTTGGCGAGGACAGTCAAAGATTTTGCGTAAAGTCCCAATGCCTTGTTGGCTTTGTACAGGGCGTATTTGTTTTTGTCGGTATTGGCGACTAATAATTTTTTAAGGGGATTAAAGCTGGGGACGCTATAGCGGTCTTTCTTTCCAGCCATTTCCACTAATATATCGTTGATGTTAGCTTCGTTGTAGCGGGTGATAACAGTATCGAGTTTGTCGGTTACCGCAACAGTAGCAACCCCAAATGCTTCAATATTGCCGGTGGGTGTAGAAACACACCCTGTTATGAATGCAAACAAAAAGATACTGAGTAAAGGGTGTTTCATTTTTATTCCCTGGCGATTTAATAAGGGGGCGTTAGTTTTGTCACTGGGTTTCGAAGTAAGCACAGCCCAATGATGACTATTGTCGGCCAAGCAAGGGTGTTTATGAGGTTAGAGGTAAAGGTTAAAATATCCATTTATTATCCTTTGCGTGCGCTATTTGCGCTGAATTTAGGTGTTTTTTTATTATACTAGTGTCGTTTAATGGCCTTTAATCCAGTCTATTACCTGGTTTATATTTTCGTTGGGTGGAAATACTGGATAGAATACTTTAACGATAAGCCCATCTTTTACTATTGTCGTGAGTCTTTTAATGTAGGTTGATGATTCATAGGGAAAGGTGGGTAATCTCAGTGCATTTGTTAATGTGAAATCAGAATCATTTAATAACTCATAGGGTAAGGCAAGTCGGTTTTTGACTTCTGTTTGATCTTTTAATGGCTGCGAACTCACTCCGTAAACAGTGACACCCAAATCAATTAGCGCTGGATAATTGTCTTTGTAGGAGCACACTTGTGGCGTACAACCCCTGGCACCGGGAATATCATTCCAGCCAATCATGGGTGGAGAACCGGGTTTCCCATTCATGGGGTAGAAAAACAGCACGACGGTGCCTTTCAGTTCACTAAGGTTCACATCCGTACCGGAAGTGTTTGTGAGCGTAATGGATGGCAATCTTGCGTTAAGCAGGTGGTCGCATGCGCCATCGTCAATGGGTATCGGCAAGTTATCTGGTAATGTGCTTAAATCCTTGATACTCATTGGTGTTCCCTTGCGGTTATTTCGCGGTTATGTTGAGTGACTATAAATCCTGAACTAATAATTTTGCACCGGGTGTTCCAAACAGGTTCTCAAATTCAGGATGTACTTTCTGTGTTATTACGGCGAAGCCGTTACGTTCAAATGATCGTTGGCCTTGTTCATTACCGATTAAACTCAGTATTTGAACCTGTTTAAAGCCTTTTTGTCGCCCTTCTTCCAGGACGTGTTTGAACAGGAGGTCGATGAGGCCTTTGCCTTGATATTCCGGCAGCACTGCGACATTTTCAATGGCCCAGGTATTGGGTATGTCATCAGGAAACCCGAAGGTGGCAATGATGATCCTTTTCTGGATATCAGCAAGTTGCTCATTCGAATAGTGAAAGACTTGTTTTGCAATACTGAGTTCTGTGATTACCGGATCAGTTGGTGTTTCGGTGGTGGGTGCGAACCCACACATGGCGGCGGCGGGTTTTCCGTCAGCGTCGGCTATCCAAAAATTGGATACGTCCGACCAGGGCAATGAGGGGTTTTGAGTAATATGTTCCAGCAGAGTGCGTGTTCGCGCTTCGGTCTCATTAAAAATGATACTCCATGGGCAATGGGCAAGATGAGATTGTGCAGCGGTATACAGTACCCAGGCAAGGAACGGGATGTCTGCAGGTTGTGCGAGTCGGATGTTTATTGGCACAATATTTCCATTTGAGGCGTGTGGGAACAGGTGTTTTATTGTTTGTGTTTGTGGTTGTTGTATTTGTGGTTGTAATTGGTAGGTGTTGTTGACGTTGTAGTTGTAGTTTTTTAGGTTACGCGTGGGCACTATAAAACGTGCCCACCCTACGAACGTGCTCACCTTACAATACGTGCTTCGTCTACAGACGTTGGAATTAATCGTTGGATCGTAAGCGTTTCAAGGGGTTAACTGAGTAGTAAGCTTAAGGCACCCACTATGGTTAATGCAATGCCCATGGCTAATATCATCCAGTCGCCTTGGGCGCCGGGTTCCAGGGTGGCTATTTCAGGTTTTTCCGGGTTGTGAAATACCAAAACTGTTGCACCGACGGGGTACTTTTCATTGTAAGCTTTGGCAAACTCGGGTAGGGGGTGAGTGCCTTCGGGAAATTCAAAGTGCTTGCGATAGTCTTTGTTGTTAACCTGGTAACTGAAAACGATGTCGGGGAGCAAGTCGTTGGCTTCGGAGGTTGGGTCGGACACTTCGATGATACCGGATGTTTGAGGCCATTCCCGGACGGCTTTTGATTTCTGTATGATGCCCCAGCCCCAAAGGCTAAGCCCTATTCCGGCTAATGTGGTAAAGGCGAGTATGAGGCTGTAGAGGTTCATTGGCGATTAGTTTGATGTTATTTATGAGTGTTAAGTGGGTTTATTTGTCCAGCATGTCGGTAATAGTGGCGCGCAGGCAGGTTTCATCTTTGTTTTGCAGTGATTGTTTTTTCAGGGTGGTGACGAGAAATATGTCTTCTACCCGTTCACCAAAAGTGGCGATTTTGGCGCTTTGTAATAATACGCTACATTCCATAAGGCCGCGTGATATCTGGGCCAATAACCCAGGCCTGTCGCTGGTGATGACTTCCATGCAGGTACGGTTATTTTTACCATCTTCGCGGAACAAAATTTTCGTGGCGATGGGGAAATGTTTTTGCTGGCGGGTGAGATTTGCGTTGGGTTGTGACACTTTTTCGGGGTGTTGCATACTTTGATTAATGCGGCTGTAAATCTCCGCGTGACGCCGGGGGCCGGTGATCGCTTCGTTGTTGTGGTCCAGTACCAAAAATGTGTCGAGCGTGTAGCCGTCATCGGAGGTGATGACGCGGGCATCGATGATACCTAATCCTAATTGTTCAAGGGTTGCGGTTATGGTTGCGAACAGATAGTTGTTGTCTTTGGTGTAGACAAATATGGCTGATCCGCCTCGTTGTGTTTCACCTCGGATCAGCACGACGGGTTCAGTTTTGTCGCGGTGTTCAATGATGGCTTGGCTGTGCCAGGCAATTTCATCCGCAGAGTGGCGTAGAAAATAATCCTGTCCCATGTGTTCCCAGTGTTCCGCGATGTCGATGAGATTGGCGTTGGTGTTTTTCAGTAAATCCAGTGCCTGGGTCTGAGTATCCTGTGCGAGCCCTTGGTGATCAATGGGCTTGTCCAGTCCGTGGCGCAGGTGATGTGCTGTGGAGCGGTATAGTTCGGCGAGCAGTGCATCTTTCCAGGAGTTCCATAGGCTGGGGCTGGTGGCGCGTATATCGGCTACGGTGAGCAGGTAAATATGGTCTAGGCGCTTTTGGTTGCCAACCAGTTGTGCAAATTCGGCGATGACCTCGGGGTCGCTGATATCTTTTCGTTGCGCGGTGGTCGACATGATCAAATGACTGTCTACCAGCCATTTGATCATGTCGGTGTCGTGTTCGTTGATGCTATGTGTACGGCAAAAAATACCGGCATCAATGGCGCCTAACTTTGAGTGGTCACCCCCACGGCCTTTGCCGATGTCGTGAAAGAAGGCGCTTAAGGTCAGGATTTCCTGTTTGTCGATGCGTTTGATGATTTTACTGCATAAGGGGAATTCATCGCTATATTCAGGCACGGTGAAGCGCCGCAGGTTCCTCACCACGAACATGGTATGTTCATCGACGGTGTATACGTGGAACAAGTCATGTTGCATTTGCCCTACGATGTTGCCGAATACCGGAAGGTAGGCCGCCAGTACGCCATAACGATTCATGCGTTTCAGTTCATGGGTGAGGCCTACACCTTGACGAAACAGTTCGATGAACAGGCTATGGCATTGCGGATCATTGCGAAAATCTTCATTGATCAGGTGGTGCTGTTGACGCACCAGGCGGATGGTCTCTGCGCTGACACCACGTAGCTTTGGGTCGCGGGCCATGAGCACAAATAATTCAAGTAAAGCTGAAGGCTGCTGTGTGAAAACATTCGGGTGGCTAACTTCCAACTTGCCGTGGCGAGATTGGAAACGCTCGTTGATCTGTGTGGGCGTCTCGCGTTCAAATTCTTCTTCGTCTTCAAAAAGAATATTTTCTTCGAACAGGTCTAACAACATTTCATTAAGCCGCGACAATTCCAGTACGGTGCGGTAGTAGTCCTTCATGAAATGTTCGACGGCGAGTTTGTTGTCTACATTCTCATAACCAAATTGCGTAGCGAGGGTGCGCTGGTGGTCGAACAGCAGGCGGTCTTCGCGCCGCCCGGTGAGTGAGTGCAGGGCGAAACGGATGCGCCAGAGGAAGTTCTGCGCATTGTTGAGGGCGTGGTATTCATTTTCGGTCAGAAAGTCGTGGCCGACCAGATCGTGCAGAGTCTTGGCGCCAAAGTGTCGTTTGGCGACCCAGCCAATCACCTGCAGATCGCGCAGGCCGCCGGGGTTTTCTTTAATGTTGGGCTCGAGGTTATAGGCGGTGTCGTGAAAGCGGTGATGGCGGGCGACTTGCTCTTCGCGTTTGGCGCGGAAAAAGTCCAGGCTGGGCCAAATGTTTTCTGGGCACACGGCATGAGTCATTTCAAGGAACAGACTTTCCGGGCCAGTGAGCTGGCGGGCTTCCATTAAATTGGTGGCGACGGTGATGTCGGCAGTGGCCTGCTCGATGCAGTCTTGTACGGTGCGGGTGCTGTGGCCTACTTCTAGGCCGAGATCCCATAAAAACAGCAGGAATTTTTCGAGTTTTTCGGCATACTGTTCGGTAGCCTCTTCGCTGGCGGTGAGAATAAGCAGGTCAACATCAGAGGCGGGGTGCAGTTCTGCTCGGCCGTAACCACCGACCGCGATCAGGGCAATATCGTTTTGAAAAGAGTTTGGTTCGGTGCTTTGCGGGGCGGGGGGAGGAACGTTTTGCAGGCAGTCGGCACTGTCAAACAGGCAGAGATCCCAAATTCGCGTCAGTAATTCATCGATGACCTCGGCTTGTTTTGTAACCAGTGTCTGCACCGGTGTACCTGCCTCAAACTGCGCTCGAAGTGTGGCGTTGGCCGATTTTAGCTGGGTACGGAAGACGCCGAGAGGGGCGTCGGCCTTCTCCACGGCTTGATCAAATGCTCGCCAGTCAAAAACGGTTTTGCTGTCTGGGTCAGGTGTCGTTGTCATTACCATGTTTAAGCCGATTGTTGTGCTGTGGTTGCTTTGTGGTTGCCCTTAAGGGGTATCCCGTTTTTGCCGATTAAATGTCCGTTTGTTATTCAGTTGCCAGTTGCAGATGTTTATCGGCGCCCTTGCCAGGGCATTAATAGATTTGGCGTTTACCGCGTGGCAGCAAGTGCCGTGACACGGTAAGGTGGCGGTATACGTGAGTGTCGAGAGGCTAAATGTCTTCGTCCGGCAGTTTGGTAAGCACGTCGTGTCCATCATCCGTCACTAAAATAGTGTGTTCCCACTGAGCGGAGAGGCTGCGGTCTTTGGTGACCACGGTCCAGCCGTCGGGCAGGCTTTTGACCTGACGTTTTCCAGCGTTAATCATGGGTTCGATGGTGAAAATCATCCCGGGTTCGAGAATGATGCCCGTGCCGGGTGTGCCGTAATGCAGCACTTGCGGGTCTTCGTGGAAAACCTTGCCAATGCCGTGACCACAATATTCCCGCACCACGGAGAAATTATTGCCTTCAGCGTGTGTCTGGATGGCGTGGCCGATGTCCCCGAGGTGGATGCCGGGTTTGACCATGTCGATGCCCAGTTTCATGCATTCGTGGCTGGTACGACAAAGGCGCTTGGCAAGAATGGAGGGTTCACCGACAAAAAACATTTTGCTGGTATCGCCGTGGTAGCCATCTTTGATCACGGTGACGTCGATATTAATAATATCGCCGTCTTTCAGTATTTTATCACTGGGAATGCCGTGGCAGACCTGGTGGTTCACCGAGGTGCAGATGGATTTGGGGAAGCCGTGATAGTTCAGCGGTGCCGGTATGGCTTGCTGAACGTCTATAGTGTAGTCATGACAGATCTGGTTCAGATCGTTGGTGCTGACTCCAGCTTTGATGTGGGGGACGATTATCCGTAATTGCTCGGCGGCCAACAGGCCAACGATGCGCATTTTTTCGATGTCTTCAGGCGTTTTCAGGGTAATGCTCATTATGGTCTCTTTAAATGTTCTGCGTTCACTGTCATTTTGCCCTAAATGGGCCGAACAGATTGTTGAAAAAGCCCGGTTATGGTATAAAGCCCGCGCTGTTTTAGCAATGCGACAGCAATCACCGGGGAAAGCATGGCGATGGTGCCATTGTTTGTCCCTGTAATCCACACACGTGTCGACACGTATGCCAGGGTGCCTACGTTAAGAGAATACATTCTCATTAGCGTCGGGTTGGCATATGGGGCACGTGGAGGCTAAACCCTAAGGAGTTAATGATGTCTCAAGTTACTATGCGTCAAATGTTGGAGGCCGGTGTTCATTTCGGTCACCAAACCCGTTACTGGAATCCCAAGATGGCGTCGTACATCTTCGGTGAGCGTAACAAAATTCATATCGTCAATCTGGAAAAGACCTTGCCTTTGTACATAGAGGCAACAAACTTCCTGGGCAAACTGGCTGCGGGCAAGGGCAAGATTCTGTTTGTTGGCACCAAGCGTGCCGCTCGTGACAGTGTAAAAGAACATGCCGATCGCGCTGGCATGCCTTACGTCAACCACCGCTGGTTGGGTGGTATGTTGACCAACTTCAACACCGTGAAAAATTCCATTAAGCGTCTGAAAGAGCTGGAAGCCATGGCTGCCGATGGCGGCTTTTCCAAGGTCAACAAAAAAGAAGCTTTGATGATGACCCGCGAACAGGAAAAGCTGGAACGTAGTCTGGGTGGCATTAAAGACATGAGTGGTCTGCCGGCTGCTGTTTTCATTATCGATGTAGGTCACGAAAAAATTGCGGTCTCTGAAGCTCGTAAACTGGGTATCCCGGTGGTTGGCGTCGTTGACACCAACACTAATCCTGATGGCGTTGATTACGTGATTCCCGGCAATGATGACGCCATGCGCGCCATTCAGTTGTATGTGCGCGGCGTAGCCGATGCCGTTGTCGAAAGCCGCTCAGCTGCCTTGCAGCCCATGGGTGACGAGAACAGCTTCGTTGAAGTCAAAGAAGTAGCTGAGACCGAATAGGCACTAGCCTTTGCGATACGGGTGTGCCGTCCGGACTAGGTGCTAGTCCGGGAATGGAAGTCGTCGCGAGAGTAAAGTCATTTTAAATCAGGTTTTTCGTTCACTTATGGCGAATAGTCATACTATTCAACGACAATGAACGGGAAATATGGCCAAAATGAATTTTCCACAGCAGACTTTTCATTCTCGGACAAGCTCCTAAATCCGGCCAGTCATCGTTTTGGCCCCCCGCATTATTCAGTGAGCCAAATACAATCAACGATATTTGCGACTTACCTTGCTTAAACGTACCTTGCTTAAAAAAGGTTACAAGAAAAAATCGCGAAAACAGTACTGAAAACAGTACTCGAGGAACAAGACAATGGCAATTTCTGCTGCGTTAGTAAAAGACCTGCGTGAGCGCACCGGCGCCGGCATGATGGAATGTAAAAAAGCATTAGTGGAAGTGGATGGCGATATCGAAGCTGCCATCGACTTGATGCGCACGAGTGGTGCGGCCAAGGCCGACAAAAAGGCAGGCCGTGTAGCGGCTGAAGGATTGATTGTTTTCAAATCCAGTGCTGACGGTAAAAAAGCAGCGATCGTGGAGATCAATTGTGAGACTGACTTTGTCACCAAAGGAGAGGATTTCCTGAATTTTTCTTCTGCTGTCGCTCAAACCACTCTCGATAATAACCCGGCTGACATTGATGCCCTATTGGATTTACCCATGGATGGTGGCGAGAATGTCTCGGTTACGACCCAAAACCTGATCGCCAAAGTGGGTGAGAACATGCATGTGCGCCGTTTTGTCAGCAAAACGACGGATGGCGTGTTGGCGTGCTACCTGCACGGCGGCCGTATTGGCGTATTGGTGGAATTACAGGGTGGCGACGAAGCATTAGCAAAAGATATCGCCATGCATGTAGCAGCCAGTAACCCTGCCTGTGTATCAGAAGCCGATGTGGATCCTAAACTGATCGAAAAAGAAAAAGCTATTTTCATTGCGCAAGCCGCTGAAAGTGGCAAACCACCCGAAATCGTCGAAAAGATGGTGGGTGGACGCATCAAAAAATTCCTCAAAGAAATCACCTTGACCGGCCAGCCTTTTGTGAAAGATCCTGATCAAACGGTTGAACAGTTGTTGAAGGCTGCCGGTGCTACGGTAGTAGGTTTCGATCGCCTGGAAGTTGGCGAGGGCATTGAGAAGAAAGTTGAAAACTTTGCTGAAGAAGTCATGGCACAGGCACAAGGCAGCTAAGCGATGACTCGTTAACCGTTACGCGCAGAATGGATTAAACAGAATCACATTTATTGATTTTAGCTAATCGTTCAGTGATTAAGGAAAGACGACAGGCAATACATCGCAGAAGATGCATGTATTGCCTGTTCTTTATTCGCATAAGTATTATCATTAAGTTTACGTATATTATTTTCTACGACTTGTTTTTTTTCAACGAAAAAGGCAACGAAAGGGCAACGAATGACCAACACTGCGGCGAACACGGGTGAGAATATCGTTTATAAACGCATTCTGCTGAAACTTAGCGGTGAGGCTTTAATGGGAGATGCCGAATTTGGTATTTCTGCCGAAGTGACCGACCGTACCTCCGTTGAAGTGAAAGAACTGGTTGATGCTGGCATTGAAGTGGCCCTGGTGGTCGGTGGCGGCAATATATTTCGTGGCGTGAGTCTTGAGGCAAGCGGCACAAACCGCACCACAGGCGATTACATGGGGATGCTGGCGACGGTGATTAATGCGTTGTCTTTGCAGGACGCACTGGAACGTCATGGCATGGAAGTGCGTGTGATGTCTGCGCTGCCGATTGACCCGGTTTGTGAGCCTTATATTCAGCGACGTGCGGTGCGGCATTTGGAAAAAGGCCGTGTGGTGATATTTGCGGCGGGTACGGGTAGCCCTTTTTTTACCACAGACTCCGCCGCCAGTTTACGCGGCATTGAAATCGGTGCCGACGTCGTGCTCAAAGCGACAAAAGTTGATGGTGTCTATTCAGCTGACCCGATGAAAGATCCTGATGCCACATTGTATTCTACGTTAAGTTATAACGAAGTGTTGGCCAAGGGGTTGGCGGTGATGGATGCTACGGCGATAGCGCTGTGTCGTGATCAGTCAATGCCCGTTCGGGTCTTCAATATGAATAAGGTCGGCACCTTGATGGCAATTATGAGGGGCTCTGATGACGGAACCCTGGTTAAGTAACTAGGCGCTAAGTAACTAAATGCTAAGTACTAAGTACTAAGTACCAAGTAACTAAGCTAAGGCTCAAGTTGTTACTGGTCAAACGGTTAAGGACCAGGCATCTTGAGTAACTCACTAAGCGTGATGTAAAAACACTCAAGTGAAAACCATATTAAAGTGACGGGTTTATAAAATCTGGTTGATGATTAGCCCGTTGTACATATAGCGTTAAAGTATGTAACGCTAAATAGACAAACAATACAGATAGCGAGAATTGATCCATGATTGATGAAATTCTTAAAGATGCCGATGTCCGCATGGGTAAAAGCATTGACGCCTTGAAAGGCGAACTGACCAAGCTACGCACCGGTCGTGCGCACACCAGCTTGCTCGACCACATTACCGTCGATTATTACGGTACTGAAACGGCTTTGAATCAAGTGGCCACAGTGGGTGTGGCAGACGCCCGCATGTTGACGGTGACGCCTTGGGAAAAAAATATGGTGCAAGCAGTCGAAAAGGCAATTATGACGTCGAACCTGGGATTGAACCCCGCTACCTCTGGAACCGTCATCCGTGTGCCATTGCCTGCGCTGACAGAAGAGCGTCGTCGTGACATGATTAAAGTGGTGCGCAGTGAAGGTGAGCAAGCCAAAGTGGCGATTCGTAATATCCGTCGTGATGCAAACAGCGATTTTAAAGATTTACAAAAAGATAAAGAAATCTCCGAAGATCAGGAACGTCAGGCAGAAGCCTCTATTCAAAAAATCACCGACAAACGCATTGCCGAAGTAGACGCTGTGTTGGCAGTGAAAGAAAAGGACTTGATGGAACTGTAGCGCCTTTTTTATTTCTCGGCCTGAGTTTTCAGACTCTTCGTATATTGACATTGAGCCTCCCGTGACTGCACTTGTTTACCTTTCCATGGCATTTTTTCTCCAGGCACATGCATATGATGCTGGTGTTGTGTAATGGCGGATGACGAACACAGGCTTTCCAGTGAAAAAAATGCCACCAAAGGCGGTGCGTTAGTTCAAAGCGATTCACGAAAAATTCAGCACGGTAACATTCCGCGTCATGTTGCGATCATCATGGATGGGAATGGGCGTTGGGCCGAAAATCGTAGTCAACCTCGTATTATGGGGCACCGCGCGGGTGTTGAAGCCGTCCGTAATGTGGTGAGTGGTTGCGCCAAGCAGGGCGTTGAAGTGCTGACGCTTTTTGCCTTCAGTAGCGAAAACTGGCGGCGGCCAAAACAGGAAGTTGGACTGCTTATGGAATTGTTCATGACCGCACTGGGTCGTGAAGTAAAACGATTGCATAAAAATAATGTGTGCCTGCGCGTTATCGGGGGTATCGAACGTTTCAGTAAACCCTTGCAAAAACGCATTCACAATGCGGAAGAATTGACCAAAGATAATACCGGGTTGAAAGTGGTTATCGCTGCTAATTATGGTGGGCGCTGGGATATCGCACAGGCGGCCCAGCAGTTGGCGCAACAGGTGAAAGACGGCGTGCTGGCGGTTAAGGATGTTACCCCTGAACGTTTGGCGGCCTGTATTTCGATGCATGAGTTACCTGAACCGGATTTATTCATTCGCACCGGGGGTGAAAGCCGCATCAGTAATTTTCTTTTGTGGCAGTTGGCTTACACCGAATTACATTTTACCGATACTCTTTGGCCAGATTTTGATGAGGCTTCGCTGCAAATAGCGATTGATTCATTTGCGTCACGGCAGCGGCGCTTTGGTTGTACCGGCCAGCAAATAGAGGAGCAGACCGGGCAGGATGCCTAAGAACCTGTCCGAGAATGAAAAGTCTACGGCAAAAAATCTATTTTGGCCCATTTTCCTGATCATTTTCGTTAAATATGTGTAATATTCGCCACAAATGATCAAAAAAATGGACTCAAAATGGCTTTCTCTCGCAACGGCTTTTATGCTTGGACTGGCTCCCAGAGCATCGTGACATTTGTGTTAATGCTTTGTGTTAACGCCTTGTGTTTAAGAACGTGTATTTAAAACGTGTCGTTAAAACGTGTGTTAAGCACGTAAAGCGACCCATTTGAGCGATTTATGTTAAAACAACGCCTACTCACTGCGGCCATCCTGGTACCTCTGGTAGTCTGGGGGATTTTGCGCTTGCCCACGGAATATCTGGCGTTGGTGCTGGCCTTGTTTATTGTGCAGGGTGCCTGGGAATGGTCTGCATTGATGAAAATGACTTCTTCAGTGAAGCGCGGGATGTTTACGTTCATTGTGGCAGCAGGCTTGGCTGTTTCATGGTATGTATTGCGTGATGAAGCAATGAACTGGCTGGCGTTACCGGTGTTGAGTCTGTTTTGGTGGGTGCTGGCCATTGCCTTAGTGGTGCAATATCCCAATGCCACATCTCGCTGGTCATCTTCCATTGCACAATTTCTCATTGGTTTAGTGGTGTTAATCCCCACGTGGGTGGCAGTGATTGGTTTGCACGACAGTAATGCGCAAGGCCCACTGTTGGTCATGTACTTGTTAAGCCTGATTTGGGTGGCCGATTCTGGCGCTTATTTCGGCGGCCGTGCCTGGGGAAAGCGTAAATTGGCGCCTGCGGTGAGTCCTGGCAAAAGCTGGGAAGGTGTGGCCAGTGGTGCGGTACTGAGTGTGGTCTACGCCGTTGGTGCTGCACAGGTACTCGAACTTCCCGGGAACCAGTGGGTGCTGTTTGTTGTCTTGTCGCTGGTGACGGTTTTATTTTCAGTGCTGGGTGATCTTACGGAAAGCATGTTCAAGCGCCATGCCGGTATTAAAGACAGTGGCACGTTGTTACCGGGGCATGGCGGCGTACTGGATCGTATTGACAGCATCACGGCTGCCGCACCGGTGTTTGTCGTTGGTTATTGGCTGGCTGGGTTTTCCGGAGTTAGCGCCTGATGGACGATGTGAAGACGATTTCCACTGACTCTGTTACTGACGACGCTGTTTCGAGTGGGCAAGTTCCCAATGGGTTAATGCCGAATGGACCCATCGGCGTTACCATTCTTGGTGCAACGGGATCCATTGGCGTGAGTACGCTGGATGTCATTTCTCGACACCCGGATCGCTATCGAGTGGTAGCATTGACGGCCCATCGACAAGTCGACCGGCTGGTGGAACAGACGATTGCTTTTGCACCCGAATATGTGGTGATGGTTGATGCTGTTGCCGCAGAACAAGTACAGCAAAAGATACGTGCTGCGGGTTTGAACACCACGGTGCTGAGTGGTGAAGAAGGCCTGGAAACCGTCGCGGCTTTGGAGCAAGTGCAGCAAGTGATGGCCGCCATTGTGGGGGCGGCAGGATTACGGCCAACCCTCGCGGCGGCACACGCCGGGAAGCGCATATTGCTTGCCAATAAAGAAGCACTGGTGATGTCGGGCCAAATTTTACTCGATGCCGTGCAAGCCAGCGGTGCTGAACTACTGCCTATTGACAGCGAGCACAATGCCATTTTCCAAAGTATGCCCGGTGATTACGCCTGTGCGCGCAGCACGGAAAAATTGGATGGCTTGGGTATAAAGCGCATTTTGTTAACGGCATCGGGTGGGCCGTTCCTTAACACGGATGTGGCTGAACTAGGCAGTGTCACGCCGGATCTCGCCTGTGCGCATCCGAAATGGGAAATGGGCCGTAAAATATCCGTGGACTCCGCCACCATGATGAATAAGGGGCTTGAAGTCATTGAAGCCTGTTGGTTGTTTAACACCACGCCGGAGCATGTGCAGGTGGTAATACATCCGGAAAGCGTGATTCATTCCATGGTCTCTTATGATGATGGTTCGGTATTGGCGCAACTGGGTAACCCAGACATGCGAACCCCCATTGCACACGCGATGGCATGGCCGCAGCGCATGGAGTCGGGGGTAGCAGAGTTGGATTTATTTGAAGTGGCACAATTGAATTTTGAGCGTCCGGACATGGCGCGCTTCCCGTGCCTGGCGCTGGCTTATACTGCGGGCAACGAAGGGGGCACCTGCCCGGCAATATTAAATGCAGCAAATGAGGTTGCGGTGCAAAGTTTTTTAGATGAAAAAATGAGTTTCACCGCGATCCCCGAGATTATTGCGCAGACGATGGCGAGGGTAGATACGCAAGTGGCGAGTTCGTTGGAGGTTGTTTTGACGGCTGATCGCATGGCGCGAGAAGTCGCGCACTCCCTAGTGACTGAGCAAATGTCAGAACGGTTGACTGAACCGTCTACAACACTATTAACAAAAAAAGGCCAGGATAAATCGACATGAGTGGTTTTCTATCGTCTGCACTGGCATTAATTGTCACCCTTGGCCTGTTGATTGCTTTTCATGAATTTGGCCATTTTTGGGTGGCGCGCAAAATGGGCGTCAAAGTTCTGCGCTTTTCCGTAGGGTTTGGCAAACCGCTGTGGACTTGTAAGGCTGGCCCGGATCAGACCGAATATGTCCTCGCCGTTTTCCCTCTGGGCGGTTATGTCAAAATGCTCGATGAGCGTGAAGGGGAAGTTGCCGAGCACGAACGGCATCGTACCTTTAACCGACAATCGGTGTGGCGACGTTTTGCGATTGTAGCGGCGGGGCCGATTTTTAATTTTATATTTGCGATTTTGGCATTTTGGCTGATGTACCTTATTGGTGTGCCGGGTGTCGCGCCTATTGTGGGCGAAGTAGCACCTAAGTCTATTGCGGCGACGGCCGGTTTTCATACGGGTGACCGTATTCTTGAAATTAATGGCCGGGATACCCCTACCTGGAGTGTTACCCGTATTAATTTACTGGATTCATCACTGAGTACGGATGAATTAACCTTCAGGGTACAAGCTGAAGATGGTAGCACCCATAGCTTGCAACTATCCGTTGAAGGCATCTCGAGTGAAATTAAACAAAAGCAGTTATTGCGTCATTTAGGCATTTCACCTTTTCGTCCAACTTTACCGGCAATATTGGGTGAGTTAAGCCCTGATGGCCCCGCACAACAATCAGGACTGCAATCCGGCGACATTATCATCCGCGTGAATGAGCTGAAAATTTCTGACTGGATGGAGGTTGTTAAGTTTGTTCGCGCACATCCCGAAGAAGTTATCCGGTTTGACATTGAGCGCGAGTCAGTTTTACAAACCATTGAAGTGAAAACCGAAAGCAAAACAATAGAAACTGGGATTATTGGGCGTATTGGTGCTGGGCCAAAACCACCTGGCCCCATTCCGCCAGAACTGTTAACGCGTGAGGAATATTCCTTCTTCGAGTCCGCGCGGGTCGCCGTCGACAAAACCTGGCAATTGTCTGCGCTAACTTTACGCATGATAGGCAAAATGATTACGGGTGATGTGTCGGTCAAAAACCTGAGTGGGCCCATTACCATAGCGACTTATGCGGGACAGTCCGCGAATATTGGTTTTACCGCATTTTTATATTTTCTGGCGGTGGTCAGCATCAGTCTTGGGGTGTTGAATTTATTACCGGTGCCGATGTTAGATGGCGGGCATCTGTTGTATTTCCTGGTGGAAATGGTGAAGGGCAGCCCTTTGTCAGATGCAATCCAGTTGAAAATGCAGCATATCGGTATTGTTTTTTTATTGATGTTAATGAGTCTGGCGTTATACAACGACGTCATGCGTTTGTTGGGTTGAGGTGTGATTTTGCTGGTTGCTTTCTTTAAAAACAAAAATAAAAGTGTTAAAAAAATTCATTGGCTGGCAAGTACCGTATTTTTTGCCTTGCTGAGTATGAATGCCTGGGCATTTGAATCCTTTGTGGTGCAGGATATTCAGGTAAGAGGTCTACAACGTATTTCACTGGGAACGGCCTTTAATTACATGCCAATCAAGGTGGGTGAGACGCTGGATAACACTAAAGCCAGCGCCATTGTGAAAGCCCTGTATAAAACCGGCTTTTTTGAAGATGTGCAGATTTCACGTAAAGACAATGAATTAATCGTTCATGTCGAAGAGCGTCCGTCCATTGCCAAAATAGAAGTTTTTGGCAATGAAGAACTGGATACCGAAGAGTTAAATACCGCGTTAAAGAGCATAGGGCTTACGGAAGGGCGTATTTTCAATCGTTCTTTGTTAGACCAGATTCAACAAGAATTGCATCAACAGTATTTTAGTCTGGGTAAATACGGCGTAAAGATTAATACAAAATTAACGGAGCTGGAACGCAATCGGGTGGATATCGAAATTGATATTGACGAGGGTGACGCGGCAAAAATTAAACTGATTAATCTTATCGGTGCGAATAAATTTGATGAGGCAACGCTGCTTGATAAGTTTACGTTGTCCACGCCCTCGGGAATAACCGGAGGCGGTACTTATTCAAAGCAAGAATTACAGGGCGACCTGGAAACACTGCGTTCCTATTATCTAGACCGTGGATATTTGCATTTTTCCATTGAGTCGACACAGGTGTCTATTACACCCGATAAACGTGATGTGTATATCAGCGTTAACGTGCAGGAAGGTGAACAATACACGGTCCGGGAAGTTAAGCTCAGCGGTGAAATGAAGGTGCCTGAAGATGAGTTGCGCGCTTTGCTCACGGTGAACGCGGGCGATATTTTTTCGCGCCGCGCAATTGCTGACAGTAGTAACAGATTGAGCGAACGCCTGGGAATTGATGGTTATGCGTTTGCCAATGTGAATGCCGTACCGGATATTAATGAAAAAGACAAAACGATTGCGCTGAACTTCTTTATCAGCCCCGGTAATCGTGTGTATGTACGGCGTATAAATATTACCGGTAATACCAAAACACGTGATGCTGTAGTGCGCCGTGAAGTACGTCAAATGGAAGGTGGCTGGTTATCCTCGCCTCTGGTTGAACGCTCCCAAATTCGTTTGCAAAAATTGGGGTACTTTGATTCGGTTAATGTGGAAACTCCGGCGGTTCCTGGAACCAATGATCAGGTTGATCTGAATTTTGATGTTACTGAAGGGTCAACTGGCAACTTCACTGCGGGCCTGGGGTACGGTGAAACGCAAGGTTTGTTGTTTAACACCAGCATCACCTTTAATAATTTCCTGGGTACGGGCAAGCGGGTAAGTACCGAAATTAATAACAGCAGAGTCAATACAATATATCGGTTTAGCTATACCAACCCCTACTTCACTCAGGACGGTATTAGCCGGGGCTTTAGTGTGCAATCTCAATCGACCGATGCCTCGAATGCCAACCTTGCGGCCTTTTCGACGGACACCTACGGCGCGAGCATGAACTTTGGCTTCCCGATCAGTGAATACAATCGTGCTTCCTGGAGCCTGGGTTATGAAAACACTGATTTGAAAATCGGTGATATCGCACCGGTTTCTTACGCTGAGTGGGTGGCGGAAAATGGATCAAATTACGATACTATTTCGACAACGGTGAGTTGGTCCCATGATACTCGTAACCGGGCTGTCTTCCCGGATAAGGGTTATTACAGTTTATTGTCAGCAGAGCTTGCCGTTCCCGGCGGGGATTTGGAATATTATAAATTGACGGTGCGACAGAAGTATTATATTTCACTGCGTAAAGGCGTTACCGTGTTGCTGGGAGCTGATCTTGGACATGGTGACGGGTATGGTGATACTACGGAACTACCGTTTTACAAAAACTACTATGCGGGCGGTGGGCGTTCTGTGCGTGGTTTCCGCGGCAACAGCCTGGGCCCACGTGACCCTGTTACTGACCGATCCATTGGTGGGGCGACCAGAGTCGTCACACATCTGGAGTTGTTTTTCCCATCGCCTTTTGCTGAAACGGAACGGAGCTTTCGCCTGAGTGCCTTCATCGATGCGGGTAATGTCTTTGCGTCGGATCAGGATTTTGATATTGACGAAGTACGTGCCTCGTATGGCGTGTCAGCCATTTGGTTAACACCCGTGGGTGCATTGACCTTTAACTGGGGTTGGGCAATCAATGACAAACCTGGCGATGATACGGAAATATTCCAATTCGCCATTGGTGCACCTTTTTAGCCGCAGATGAGTTTTAGCACCATTTGAATTATTGATACGGGGTGAATGAAATGTCACCCTGCTAAGCATTGGGTCACACTGGGTTTCGTGGCATGATATGGCGATTCGCGTGAGGATTTGTGTCATGATTGGTGAGTAATGGGAGTAGTTTGCCCTACGGTGAGCGGCAAACGGTCTTTTTACACGCGCCTGTTTCGGTATTACTACCCGTTTAGCGGTTTTTTGCATATTTGTTGAAAATGGCGACGAAATTTTAGTAATAATATTTTTTACATTTATTTAACGATTATTTATTTAACGATTATTTATTTAATGACAATGGGAATAAGCATGAGTATGTGGACCAACCGTCTGATGACAACACTTTTGGGTGTGTTTTTGATTTTTATGACCGTCGGGCTACAAGCGGCTGAGTTAAAAATTGGTTTCGTTAATGCCGCCCGGGTACTGGAAGAAGCGCCACAGGCGGATGATGCACGAAGACGCCTCGAAAAAGAGTTTTCACCTCGGGATAAATCGTTGGTAGCTTCTCAAAAATCGGTACGCAAATTGGAAGAAAAGCTGGCCCGTGATGGTGCCATCATGAGTGAGCCTGAACGCCGCAAACTGGAACGGAATATTATTTCCAAAAAACGTGATCTTAAACGTTCGCAAGAAGAATTTCGGGAAGATTTAAATATTCGTCGTAATGAAGCGTTTGATCAGCTACGTCGTCATGTTTTTGAAGTGATTACGGATATATCTAAAAAAGAAAAGTATGACCTGGTTGTGAGCGATGGTGTTGTATACGCAAATGACACCATTGATATTACGGAGAAAGTGGTTGCGCGTCTGAAAAAAGAATTCAACCAGTCAGCCAAGAAATAATTGATCAGGTGTTAAGCCTGAAGGTCATCCTCGATAGACTCAAAGGTCAGGGCATTTCAGCACGCCTTGTCGGCGATGAAAACTGCGCCATCGTCCGTGTAGCGGGATTGTTGCAAGCGGGGCAGGGTGATATTACTTTTCTCAATAACCCGCGTTTTAAATCGTTATTGAACGACGTTGAAGCCTCCGCCATTATCGTTAAAGCGACGGACTCGGATCAGTTATCCACGAATCATATTATCGTTGAAAATCCACACGTTGCTTATGCCCATGTGGCTGGCTGGTTATATACTACTAACGACGCCGAGGCGGGCATCCATTCCAGTGCAGTGATCGCCGCAAGCTCTCACATTCATACTACAGCGTCTATCGGTCCATTGTGTGTTATTGAGGCTGATGTTGTCATTGGGGCAGGTTGCCAGATCGGCCCAGGTTGTATTATTGGTCAGGGTGTAGAAATTGCGGAAAATAGCCGCCTGTTGGCGAATGTCACGGTTTGTCACGGCGCTAACATTGGTTGTCGGGTAATATTGCACCCTGGGGTGGTCATTGGTGCCGATGGTTTCGGGCTGGCGAATAATGATGGCCGATGGGTAAAAGTCCCGCAAATTGGTGGGGTCGTGCTCTCGGACGACGTAGAGGTCGGTGCTAATACGACTATCGATAGGGGGGCCATTGAAGATACAAAGATTGGCCGAGGGGTAAAACTCGATAATCAGATTCAGATTGGACATAACGTCCATATTGGCGAGCACACAGCGATTGCGGCCTGCACGGCAGTAGCCGGAAGCACCCATATCGGCCAACACTGTGCCATTGGGGGCTGCGTGGGCATTGTCGGCCACCTCGAGATCACGGATAATGTCACTATTACCGGGATGTCGCACGTGAGCCAGTCAATTACCGAGACCGGCGTGTATTCCTCCGGCACACCATTAGAGACAAGTTCCCAGTGGCACCGTAATTTTGTGCGGATGAAACAATTAGATGATATGGTGCGCCGGCTGAAAAAATTGGAAAATCAGCTGCACGCCAATGAAAACCAGGATGAAATAAAATAATAATGGGTGAACTATTGGATACGTCATTAGAGACACTGGACATATATGCAATCCTGGAGCATTTGCCGCACCGCTACCCATTTTTGCTCATTGACCGGGTAACGGAGTGTAAAGTGGGTGAAAGACTGGTTGGTTATAAAAATGTGACCATAAATGAGCCCTTTTTTACCGGGCATTTTCCTAATCGCGCGGTGATGCCGGGCGTGCTGATTCTGGAAGCACTGGCGCAGGCAACGGGCATTCTCGCTTTCCGTACCAGTGGCAAAGTGCCGGACAAAGATTCACTTTATTATCTTGTGGGAATTGACGCAGCCCGTTTTAAACGCCCGGTCATTCCGGGCGACCGTTTAGACCTTGAAGTTGATATCGTTAAAACCAAACGCGGAGTGTGGAAATTTAACGGCACGGCGAAAGTTGATGGTAAAGTGGTTTGTTCAGCTAAACTGATGTGTGCTGAGCGCGGTATGTAATTCCGTTAGCAAAACCGGACTCAAGTGGATGTGGTGACGAGAGAAAAATCATCAAACTTTATTTTGTTGTTAAGAAAAAATGTGAATAGGCTCACCTTTTTCGGTGAACCCGACTTTATTTCATAGGCGTTTATAAAGAATGCATCGTTTAAAAAGTATGTACACGACTGTTGAGGTTGCAGATCTTTGATTCACCCCCAGGCAATAATTGACCCTAGCGCCATCATTGCTGATGATGTCAGCATTGGCCCTTTTTCGGTGATCGGTGCCCACGTGGAAATTGCCTCCGGCACTTCTATTGCTTCTCATGTTGTTGTTAATGGCCCCACCAAAATTGGGCGTGACAATAAAATATATTCCTTTGCGTCTCTTGGTGGCGACCCGCAAGACAAAAAATATGATGGTGAGGAAACTCAACTGATAATTGGTGATCGTAATGTGATCCGTGAATATTGTACTTTTAGCCGTGGCACCGTACAGGATGAAGGTGTGACCCGGGTCGGTGACGATAATTGGATTATGGCGGCAGTACATTTCGCGCACGATTGCCGTGTGGGTAACAATGGTATTTTTGCCAATAACACCACTCTGGCGGGACATGTGGTTGTTGAAGATTTTGTTATTCTCGGCGGATTTACCATGGTGCACCAATTCTGCAAGCTAGGCGCTCATTCTTTTGCGGCAATGAACAGTGTTATATCAAAAGATGTGCTGCCGTATTTGATGGTTTCCGGCCACCTGGCCAAGCCGCACGGGCTCAATAGCGAAGGACTCAAACGCCGAGGCTTTTCCCGTGAAGCATTAAAAGAACTGCGTCAGGCCTATAAAACTATTTATCGTTCTAATTTAACGCTGAAAGACGCTGTAGTACAGATTAAGTTACAGCTTGAGTCGCAGCGTGAAACCAACCCTCAAGCCTGTAAAGAAGTAGCGCAGCAGCTGTTGTTTCTGGAAGGTTCCAACCGTGGAATTGTACGTTAAGTAATGCGAATAGGAATAGTTGCGGGCGAGGCCTCAGGTGATTTGCTGGGTGCAGGGCTCATAAGCGCTATCAAACAACGCTACCCCGATGCCGTGATCGAAGGCATCGCTGGCCCGGAAATGATTGCCGCAGGGGCAACCAGTTTATTTCCCATGGATCGGTTGTCAGTGATGGGAATTGTTGAAGTGCTGGGACGATACCGCGAGTTAATGGGCATCCGTCGACAACTGGCAACCCATTTTCGTGAAAACCCACCGGATGTTTTTATTGGCATTGACGCACCCGATTTTACTCTGGGGCTGGAAAAACAACTGCGTCAGGTCGGCATAAAAACGGTGCATTATGTCAGCCCGTCTGTGTGGGCCTGGCGACAAGGCCGCGTGAAAAAAATCGCACAGTCAACAGATTTGATGTTGACGCTGTTTCCTTTCGAAGAAAAATTCTACCAGGAACATTCTGTCCCCGTACGGTTTGTCGGTCATCCTCTGGCCGATAGTATTCCCTTGGCCATCGATAAATTGTCTGAGCGCAAGGCACTTGGGTTGTCCCCGGATACGGCCGTGCTGGCATTACTACCGGGTAGCCGGTCTAATGAATTGCACTATCTCGCCCCGACTTTTATCGAGACCGTGCGTTGGCTGCGTTCACACATGCCAGATTTGGAAGTTGTTGTTCCTTTGTCCAACGACGTGCGTCGTGCTCAGTTTGAAGCGGCTCTGGCGGAAATGTCGGATCCCCCCGCGATGATGCTGGTTGATGGTCAGTCTCGTGAAGTAATGGCAGCGGCCGATGTCGTGTTGCTGGCCTCCGGTACGGCGGCACTGGAAGCGATGTTATTAAAACGTCCCATGGTGGTGGCCTATAAATTATCGCCAATCACTTATTGGATCGCTAAACGTATGGTCAAAGTGGAAAACGTATCGCTCCCGAACTTACTGGCCAATGAAACCCTGGTGCCCGAATTGATTCAGCATGAGGCTACGCCGGAAAGACTAGGGAAAGCTGTGCTGAATTATTTTGAAAATGCGGACGTAAATGACAAGGTGAATTCTCGATTTAACGAAATACATCAACAACTGCGCCAGGGAGCCAGCCAACAAGCAGCGGATGCCGTGTTGGAATTGGTAAATGCCTGACAGCCCGGCAAAATACTGAATAAACGTGCGTAGTGCTTAACAATAAATGAAAAATAGACCGAGTTAATATTATGGCAAATGAATATGATATCGCAGGCGTTGACGAAGTTGGACGCGGGCCATTGGCAGGCCCAGTGGTGACGGCGGCAGTGATACTGGACCCTGAGCGTCCCATTGCAGGATTGGCCGATTCTAAAGTGATTAGCGAAAAAAAACGCGAAAGGCTGTTTATTGAAATACAGGAAAAAGCCAAAGCTTGGGCTATTGGTCGTGCCGAAGTGGAAGAGATCGATGAATTGAATATTTTACAAGCCACCATGTTGGCGATGCAACGCGCAGTAGCGGCGCTGGATACGGCACCGGCGCATGTGTTGGTGGATGGCAATCGTTGCCCTGAATTTGCCTGCACTGCCGAAGCTATTATTAAAGGTGATGGTTCGGTCCCCGCCATTAGTGCTGCATCAATCATTGCCAAAGTCACCCGTGATCGTGAAATGGTGGTTATGGATACTGAATATCCTGGCTATGGGTTGGCGGGTCATAAAGGGTATCCGACCAAAGCGCACATCAGTGCATTACAGGAATTAGGTGCAACACCGATACATCGACGCTCTTTTGCACCTGTACGACGAGTGTTGGAAAATGCGAACAATAACTAATCTTGCGTGTTGTAAGTGATTTGGCGAGCCTTATTAAAAGCTAGAAAAGCTCAGTGGTGTGGTTTTTATTTATTGCGGTGTTGTTAACGCAAAGGCCGCAAAGGCGCAAAGTACGCAAAGAAAGACGATTAGATATATATTAGGTACTGATAAATTATAGTGCTCAACAATACTTACCCGTCATTCCGATATGCTTTTGAGCCGGAATCCAGTGACTTTTATCAGTTCAGAGTCGCCGGGTTCCAGCTAAAGATAGGCCCGGACGACAAGTTTGTTTACGTTTTATTGTCACCATGCGCTAGTGAAAACTATGCAATTTCATTGCAAGCCTGTGCGTAGCACAGTGCCGTTATAGCTTTTGACTCTTGCACATTGGCTGTGCGAAACTATGGAATTTATTCCATAGTAGTTAAGTTATCATGAAATGGGTATCGTAAAATGATGGTACCCAATATTCCATACCCGCCATATTTTGCAAGTGTTGGACTGACGAAAAAAGTGAATCTGGCAATAATAAACCTCATGAGTAAAATATATGACGCATCCATTAAAGCATCTCCTCGACAATAATCAGAAGTGGGCTGACGGCGAAACGGCGGAAGATCCCGATTATTTTCAACGGCTGTCGACGCACCAAAACCCGGAATACTTGTGGATTGGTTGTGCGGATAGCCGGGTACCGGCCAATGAAATTATCGGCCTGGACCCAGGTGAAGTTTTTGTGCATCGAAATGTGGGTAATATCGTGGTGCATACTGATATGAACTGCCTGTCTGTGCTGCAATATGCGGTTGATATTCTTAAGGTCAAACACATCATTGTGTGTGGACATTATGGTTGTGGCGGGGTGATAGCGGCGATGGAAAATACGCAACATGGTTTGATCGATAATTGGCTGCGCCACATTAAAGATATCTGTCAAAAAAACAAAGCTGAAATTGACTCTGTTGTTGACGAACACCAGAAAAAAGCACGTGTCTGTGAAATTAATGTGCGGGAGCAGGTCAATAATGTTTGTTATACCACCATTGTGCAAAATGCCTGGTTACGGGGGCAAACGCTGACCGTGCATGGGTGGGTGTATGGATTGCGGGACGGCCTGATAAATGATTTAGGTATTATGGTAAATGGGCCTGAAAGCCTTCCTGAAACATATCGCATGAGCACCAAATCCACGGATTGACGGTGACGCATAGGCAACGTCCCCCAAAACCTGCAACAGTCATTTAACGTCGTTTTCGATCAATCTTCTTCCTATTTCCTATTCCTCTTCCGCGGATTCCCCGGATAACAGTAGCCGTAATAACAATGCATTTGAAATGCATGTTTTTGATCCTAAAGAGGGTTGAAATCGATCCGCTACTACAACACTAGAACGCTAGAACACAACCTGGACTGAACTTCGGGAAGGACTCCCATGGAAAAAAAGATACAAGTTTATACATCGGATCTTAAAATTGGCATGTATGTCGCGGATCTGGATCGGCCCTGGGTCGACACCCCATTCCTCTTTCAAGGTTTTTCCTTAACCGGCGTTGAGGAAATCAATGACCTGTCACAATTCTGCGAATACGTTTTTGTCGATGTCGAACTCTCGACAAAAGGGTTGATGGAACACCTCTTGTCATATCGTTTTACGGTTGCTAGTAAAAAGAAATCCAAAAAAAGGCCCCCAAAACGAAAGAACTCGGTTCAGTTTTCGGAAAAAGAATTTCGCCAGGCATTAATGGATTCTTTCCGTGTGTATAAAGATGCACGGGGATGGATTGATACCATGTTGGACGATTGTCGTTTGGGTAAAAGTGTTGATACAACTAAAGCTCGAGAACTGGTGGTGCGACTCGCCGATGAGGTCATCACTAACCCAGACGCACTGGTTTGGTTGACACACCTTCGATCGCGTGACGAGTACACGGCGACGCATTGCATGAATGTTTGTATCCTGGCATTAACCTTTGGGCGTGCTTTGGACCTGGATGATAAACAACTCCATAAATTAGGCATGGGCGCCTTATTGCATGACATAGGTAAAATGCGAGTGCCGGATGAAATATTGAATAAGCCAGGAAGGTTTACCGAGAAAGAGTTTGACATCATAAAAATGCACCCGTCAATTGGTCATACCATGCTGATGAATGATAATGAGCTGGACATGGAGAGCCTGCATATCGTATTGCATCATCATGAGCGATTAGATGGTGGAGGGTACCCATCTGGAATGTCGGAACTTGAAATTCCATTGCTGACGCGTATCGCCAGTATTGTTGACGTATATGATGCCATTACCTCTGACCGCTGTTATCACGATGGCGTGGCACCGGCCCAGGCCCTGGAAAACCTGTTTGCATGGGCCAAAGGTAATTTTGATGTTTCACTGCTGGAAAAATTCATCAAATGCTTGGGAATATACCCCATCGGTACCGTGGTCCGGCTCAATACTCAGGATGTTGGACTGGTGGTTGCCACGGATGTTGGTCACAGAATAAAGCCGATCGTGCTGCTAACGACAAGTGCCGATGGTAAGCCTTACTTACCCCGCCGACTGCTTAATCTTTCCAGTGCTGTATGGGAGGAAACCGATTCGCCCGTTTCCATTGTTGGGGTATTGGAACCGGGCTCTCTCGGTATCGAATTGAAGACGATCCTGCAAGAAGAGCTCAATTATTCGTTAAATACCGTGTCGAGTATTGCAAATTGCTGACATTGTATTTGCCTAAGTGTGACGATTCTTAAATAATAATACCGGTTTTCTCACGAAATGGTTGTTTTTGCCGTTAACTACGGTAAGGGAAAACACATTGGGAATAATATTTTTGAGCAATAAAATACGAGTTTATAGTGCAGAATTAAAAATTGGTATGTATGTTGCCGAACTTGACAAGCCATGGGTTGAATCACCGTTTCTCTTTCAGGGGTTTATGATTGAGGGTATTGATGAAATTAATGAGCTGCAAGAACATTGTGAATATGCATATGTTGATAAAGAGCGCTCCCGACCAGACGTAGCCGCAAAGTTATTGGCTTTTTCATACTCTCCTGCCAGTAAAAAAATTGTTACCAGACCGCGAATAACCTCAAAATTTACTGAGGCGAATTTCCGTCATAGTTTGTTGCAATCTCATAAAGTGTATCGAGATGCGCGCTCCTGGATCGACACCATGCTCGAAGACAGCCGACTGGGGGGTAGCGTTGACACGGAAACAGCGCGTGTTTTGGTCACGAGGCTGGCTGATCAGGTGATACAAAGCCCGGATGCCCTGGTGTGGTTAACACACTTGAAGTTGCGCGATGAATATACCGCAGCGCATTGTATTAATGTTTGTATTCTATCGCTGACCTTTGGTCGTGCATTGGGGATTGAAGAGGCACCCCTTCACAAGCTGGGTATGGGCGCCTTGTTGCATGATATTGGCAAAATGAAGGTGCCGGATGAAATTCTCAATAAACCGGGCCGGTTAAGTAAAGAAGAATTTGAAATTATGATGGAACATCCCTCACTTGGCCATGCCATGTTGGTGGATGATTATGAACTGGATATGGAAAGCCTTCATATTATTTTGCACCATCATGAGCGCCTGGATGGTGGTGGCTACCCGGATGGTCTGGGCGAAATAAATATTCCGCTGTTAACCCGCATCGCCAGCATTGTCGATGTGTATGATGCGATAACATCGGATCGCTGTTATCACGACGGTGTTTCTCCCGCCCAGGGGCTGGAGAACTTGTTCAAGTGGTCTAAGGGTAATTTTGATGTTTCCTTACTCGAAAAATTCATAAAATGCCTGGGTATTTATCCTATTGGCAGTGTTGTTCGCTTAACGACCGGTGAAGTGGGTGTGGTGGTAGCGACCGATGCTGACCACCGCATTAAGCCCATCGTGCTTCTGGCCATCAGTGCTGAAGGAAAAGCGTATTTACCGCGCCGACTGATTAACTTGTCGAGCGCTGTCTGGGAAAAAACCGGAGCGTTGATTGTCATTGATGAAGTTTTACAGCCAGGTTCCCTGGGGATAGATATTCGGGATATTTTATTAGAAGAATTGAACTATTC
>NVUB02000062.1 GCA_002401775.2 Ectothiorhodospiraceae bacterium | reverse complement strand
CGCGTACTCCTTAATAAATGAACCCCTGTAAGCTCGACAGCGACATCCATGTCGCTGACGGCCTCAAATCATAAGCAACTGCACCACTTCTGAGGCATGTTCAAAGTACGCTAATTTACGCAACGTTAGGGCCAACTCGTTGCAGATTACCCTGAAAACTACTGGTTCAAATACATAGGCGATCATCATGCGATCTACTGTCATCAGCCTGGCTCTGGCCACTTTTATCGGGGTGGTTATTGGCCTGCTACTGCAATCTCCAGAGAACTCACCACCACCCTCGACGATTTCAACATTAACCGTTCCGCAATCCCTTTTAGCCGCTAACGTCAGTTCACAAGATCAAATTTCTCAACTCAACGAGTTAACTCAGCAACTCCAGCAAGAGATCATTGCCCGCCAAGCACTGCAAAAACAAGTCTCCGTTATGAGTAGCACGCTTGCCGCGCTTTCCGCTGATGAACGGAACACTGCTTCCCCAGACAAGCAGGGCACTCCGCTCAATCCCTTACCAACGGTTTCCGAAGGCACTACCGGTAATGCCTGGTTTAATAAACAAGCCTTAATTGATGCTGGAATGGGCTCGATTGAAGCTGAACAATTAAAAAACCAATATGAAGAACTGGAGCTCGAAAAACTTTACTTGCGTGACACGGCGGTTCGTGAGGGATGGGCCAGGGGTAATCGTTATCGAACAAAGCTACAAGAGCTGGATCAAAAGTCCGATGGCATTAAACAGGAATTAAGTGAGGAGGTTTATGATGCATACCTGTTCGCGGCGGGACAAAGCAACCGGGTTGCCGTGCAAAGCGTGCTATCTGGCTCATCCGCAAACAAAGCGGGGTTTGAACCGGGTGACCAAATTATCCGCTACAACGGTCAACGCATTTATAATTGGCGAGATCTTCGTGAAGCCACCACACAGGGTGACGTCAGTGAAACGATTCCCATCGAAATAGAACGGGACGGACAACGTACACAATATTATGTCCAACGAGGCCCACTCGGGATCAGAATGACGTCCGTCAGCATTGCGCCATAGCATGACGGGATGCGGTGAAGCACACCTTATCCGTCGCACAAAATGGAATCTCTGCCGATTAAGCCATACGACATGCAATACATCGCAAAGGTAATCTGCCATATCGCTATTGGTGAATATTATTCAATGAATCATTATAAGAATAAGACAAAAGATAAAAGCTTGATGGACGATACTCTGATTACAAGTAAAAGATTACAAATAAAGGATTACAAGAAAGGATTACAAGAAAGGATTACGGAACATGACGACTGAATACTGATTCGAACACAGGATCAGGTATTTCTCAGGGATTATACGGTAAGCCTATAATGCTATTAAACCGGTTATCGGTATGCCAATGAGTCACTGTCGTTATTTAAATACCCATCAGCAATAGGAGAACAATCATGGATATATCTGGCGCATCTTCGGTCTCAGCCGGACAGCCCACTACCATCGCGATTGAAGTTCAAAAAACAGCCCAGGATGTCCAAAAACAGACTGCTGAAACCCTTTTGGAAGCGCTACCAGACCCAAGCTCTCCTCTGGGACAAAATTTGAACGTCAATGCCTGAAGTGGTTTCGGCGAGTTAGCTCGCCGAGCTATTCAGGTATAGTACTGGCAAGAAAATGTAATCATTAAGCGTTATCGATGTCTTTGGCTTCGATATCTTTGGCTCTGATAACCCTGGCCTCGATAATTTTGGCGTAAATCTAGCCATAATGCCACTGTCGGTGCAGGTGGGTCTGTTACAAAGATGAATGTGCATATAACCGTGTTATCGCTAAACACAGTGGTAACAGGCCCGCTGTACTCAGCCACGTCCCTTCGATAATGCTAAATACCCGTTACAATGTCATTAACAATGTCTTTAAGAACGACTTTAACGACGCCTTTAACAAGACCTTTAACAACGTCATTTACATTACTATCAGCGTGTTCAATGTTGGTATAAAGATACACGTCCACAACCAACGTCCAGCTCTTACCCACACCACAGAATTACCCATACCACAGTAAATCCGCCCACGGTGTATAGAATGTCGCGGAGATATTTCCCAGGCTATCCGGTAGAATCAATGTAGAGAGCATTTTGGCGGGAACGTACCTTTCCTGCAAGCAGTCCTTACTCGGAGCCACATGATTAATAATCACCTGACTATTTATGCCGACCTAAACTGCCCTTTCTGTTACGCACTACATGAAAGGCTAATGGCATCGGGAGAAGTGCATCGGGTTAACTGGCGGAGCATAGAACACGCTCCTCAAATCAGCTTCGATACAAAAGACATCCCCACTCAATCTGACCTCGCTGTTGAAGTCAATAAAGTGAAGAGTCTGGCACCCGATGTCAAAATTAACATTCCGAAGGGTCGGCCCAACACCCGAATCGCTAACGAGCTTTTGACACAGTGCAGTCAGTCTGCCCCACAACAGGTAGATTTTTTTCGGGCCCGGCTTTTTCGAGCCTTATGGATTAATGGCGATGATATTTCTGACGCACTGGTGCTTGAAAAAATTCTCAACCAGTCTAGCATCGATTCTATCACCATCGACGATGCGACCCTGACACAGCTTGAGTTATGGCAAACCGAATGGGAGCAAGGTGACTTTTCGCGCAATATTCCGGCCTTGTCTGCAGCGGCAGGAAACACGCTATTGGGGCTTCCCAGCGCCAAACTTCTTACCTTGTTTATTTACGGAGATCGCTCAAAAAATGATATCGATAGCGATTCCATATGCGAATTAAAACCCCGTGAAACTATTTTGATCGTCACCGAAGACACCGCTCTAAATAAAAAATTAAGCGCTATTTTTGAGGAATATGAAATAAAGACCTGCTCAAAAAATAACGATGCGATTGAACTCGCATTGTCAAATATGCCACCTGATTTGATCGTGTTAAACGCACAGGAAAATGGTTTCTTAACCTGCCAGGTAATCAGTGAAAAAACACAATCACATATTATTCCTGTCATTATATTGTCTGACAAAAATGATGAGGAAACAGAATTAAATGCTTTCGAAGTCGGCGCGGCCGAATTCATGCACAAAGACACCTCTCCGGCAATTTTACGGGCCCGCACCAGAATGTTATTACGTCTAAAGCGCGCGAACAGCTCCTTAGATGAAGCTGCTCATATGGACACACTTACAGAAATTCCTAATCGTCGAGAATATGACCGGGTTATCGACTTGGAATGGCGTCAAAGTATCAGGGCCAATACGCCATTATCCATAATCCTCCTCGATATCGATAACTTTAAAAAATACAATGACACTTATGGACACATCGAAGGCGATAACTGTCTTCGGAAATTTGCACAATTCCTGCAACGCAACATTCGACGGCCCACTGACCTTGTCGCGCGATACGGCGGTGAAGAGTTCGTGATCATTTTACCTGACACCGATGAAAATGGCGCTTTGAACGTTGCACATTTAATCATGAAACAATTGTTTGAACTCAGAATACCACATGAACACTCGCCCTCAGGTAACTTGCTTACTGTCAGCCAGGGGGTGGCCAGCTGTTTCCCGAAAACGTCTGGCCCTATAAAATTACTCGTAAATTCAGCAGACAAAGCCTTATACAAAGCCAAAGACGGAGGCAGAAACCGTATTGTTTCTGCAGAACATAACCATTAATTTACCCGCCAACACTGCACCCGCAGGAGTTGGCAATCAGTTTCTGCACGTTGTAGGTCGTTAAGTAGTCAATGGGCACGTCGCAGAAGCTCCTTTGACCAACCGACCAAGTTGGCTTATATGGTGTGTTCTTAAAACATGAGTTAGAAACATGAAACTTCATCCTCGCTTTCATCATTCCGGGCTTAACCCGGAATCCAGCATTACTGGTGACCACTACAACGATATTCTGGATGCCGGGTCAGGCCCGGCAAGACGACAATAAGTTAACGGGACAGCACTGACTATATATGTATTGTTCGACCATCTACGGCTAATGCGGCCTCATGCAGCGCTTCCGATAACGTAGGATGAGCATGCACAATGCGGGCAATGTCTTCGGCAGATGCCGAATACTCCATCGCAATAACAGCCTCGCTAATGAGCTCGGAAGCATTTGGGCCATAGATATGCACACCGATAATTTTATCGGTTTTAGCTTCACTCAAAATTTTAACTAACCCGTTCGTATCACCTGAAGCATGGGCGCGACCATTGGCAGCGAATGGAAAAACGCCTTCCTTAAAGTCTACCCCATCAGCTTGTAACTGCTCACGTGTCGCGCCCACCCAGGCCAATTCCGGCCAGGTGTAAACCACAAAGGGAATAACGCCGTAATTAACTTCAGGCTGCTGGCCTGCAATGCGTTCCGCGACGGCCACCCCCTCTTCCGAGGCTTTGTGTGCCAGCATTGGCCCTCTCACTACATCACCAATGGCGTATACTCCGGGCAAATTTGTCCGACAATCATCATCAACCTCGATAAACCCTCGACGATCAACGGCCAGGCCAACAACGTCCACACCAAGGTCACCGCTATTGGGTGTGCGCCCGGTGGCAACCAGTAATCGGTCGACGTGCAACTTCTTTTCACCTTCTGCATCTTTATAAATGACAGTTACCTGTTTGGCAGTGGCTTTAACTGAAACCAGCTTTGCACCAATACAGATTTTCATTCCTTGCTGCTCGAGGTCGGCCTGAACGGCCTTGGCTATTTGTTGGTCGACGGTTTTGAGGAATTTATCACCGCGAACCAATACCGTGGTTTTAGACCCCAAACGCGACCATACACTGCCTAATTCGAGGCCCACTACTCCACCGCCAATGACTCCCAGGCGCTTGGGAACTTCGTCAAAAGATAATGCGCCGGTAGAATTTACAATTTTGTCATCATCGGGAACACCCTCCAGCTCAACAGGCGTAGAACCGGTAGCAATGATGATATTGTTGGCCTGATACTCCTGCGACTCAGCCCCTTTAACATGCTCAGTCACACACACTCGATTGTCACCGGCTAATACTCCACGCCCCTTTAACCAGGTCACTTTATGTTTCAAAAACAACATTGATACACCCTCAGTCAGGGTATCAACCACTTTTTTCTTTCGCTTCATCATGGTTGCAATATTAATACTGAGATCTTTGGTTTTTATGCCGTGATCCGCAAACTCATGTTGTGCCCGATAATAATGGTGTGTCGTATCCAGCAATGCCTTAGACGGAATACAACCAATATTAAGGCATACACCTCCTAAAGACGGAGCCCCTTTCTCATTAACATATTCATCAACACAGGCCGTTTTCAGCCCCAGTTGCGCACATCGGATCGCGGCCACATAACCACCCGGCCCACCGCCAATAACGATTACATCAAAGTCTGCCATGACATATTTCCTTGTAACTCTCTTTAACTAGATACAGCATGAAAGAGAATGAGAATTTTTATTATTGATATCTACAGTTCTAATAATAATCTTGCCGGATCTTCCAGGGCATTTTTTATTGCCACTAAAAACAACACGGCTTCATGACCATCGATAATGCGATGATCATAAGAAAGCGCTACATACATCATTGGCAGAACAACCACTTCCCCGTTTTCCACCATGGCGCGTTCCTGAATATTATGCATACCCAGAATTGCACTTTGTGGTGGGTTGAGTATTGGTGTCGATAACATAGAGCCGAAGGTGCCGCCATTGGTAATACTGAAAGTACCTCCGGTTAAGTCGTCCAACGATAATTTCCCCTCTTTTGCCTTGCCGCCAAACTCTGCGATCCCTTTCTCAATGTCCGCAAAACTCATTTGATCCACATCACGCAATATAGGCACGACAAGGCCTCGTGGCGAACCGATGGCAATTCCAATATCAAAGTATCCATGATAAACAATGTCCTTGCCATCCACCGAGGCATTGATGACCGGAAATTGTTTTAATGCTTCGGTCACGGCCTTGGTAAAGAAAGACATGAAGCCCAACCGTGCGCCATGCTGTTTTTCAAACAGTTCTTTATATTTTTTACGCATGGACATCACCGGCTGCATATTCACCTCGTTAAAGGTGGTTAATATCGCTGCCGTATTTTGAGCTTCCTTCAGGCGCTCGGCTACACGCGCTCTCAAACGACTCATGGGAACGCGTTTTTCGACGCGTTGACCAGCAACAACGGATGAAGGAACCGATTCAGGAATAGGTAGACTGCGTTCAACCGGTGACGAAACCACAGTTTCCTCCACTTCTTCTCTACCGCCACCACGCGTCTCTAAATAATGAACGATATCGGCTTTGGTGACACGATGATCTCTCCCGGTGCCAGCCACTCGCGTGGGGTCAATATTTTTTTCAGCCACTAATTTCCGGGCCGCCGGACTCAGCAGGACATCCGCCGATTCTGTATGTACCGTAGCCGAATCAGAGACCAAAACAGGCACTTTATCTTGAGCAGCAGCCGCTCCAGAAACACTTGCTTTTGCTTCGCTATCGATAGTGGCGATAACTTCATCACTCACCACCAAAGCGCCATCAGCTTTGGAAATTTTTTTAATCACGCCATCACTGGGGGCGACTATTTCCAGAACGACTTTATCAGTTTCGAGGTCAATGAGGTTTTCATCCCGGCGCACAAATTCACCGACTTTTTTGTGCCATCTCACCAATGTCCCATCAGCAATTGATTCGGATAAAACAGGTACCTTTACTTCAATGAGCATCGGCATTCTCCAATAATTAGTCTGTTATCCATTTTTTCCACTATTTTTTAAGTTATTTACGGTATTCGGATAGCACTCAGAATTTAGCAGCACCCGTAATCGGCATCATTAACGAGTGTAGTGCAATATTAATGAATACATGAGTACTTTATCCAACCAGCGCAGTCTCTATCAACGATTGTAATTGTTGGATATGTTTTTTGTAGTTACCCACTGCGGGAGAAGCAGAAGCCGGGCGTCCCGCATAGGAAAGCGCCTGACTTTTTTGTTTGCTATCGCGCAGGGTCGGCCAAATGTACTGCCACGCCCCTTGGTTTTGAGGCTCTTCCTGACACCAGACAATGTCCTTCGCATTCGGGTAGGAGTCCAGCACGTCACAAAACTCTACCGCCGGAAATGGGTATAATTGTTCAATACGAACCAGCGCAACATTATCGAGCTTTCGCTTGGTTCTTGCATCAAGTAAATCAAAAAATACCTTTCCACTGCATATCACAATTCGAGTCACATTTTTAACATCGACATGATTAGGCTCATTAATAACCGCACGGAAACCACTTTCCGATAAATCTTCCAGATGGGAGGTCGACAATTTATGACGTAATAAACTTTTGGGCGTCATTACGATGAGCGGCGTTCGTGACATACGTAACATTTGCCGACGTAACAAGTGAAACATTTGAGCGGGCTCACTGGGCATACACACCTGCACATTGTTTTCAGCACACAACTGCAAATATCTTTCCAGCCGAGCGGATGAATGCTCTGGCCCCTGGCCATCAAACCCGTGGGGCAAAAACATCACTAATCCGCTCAAACGACCCCACTTAGAAGCGCCCGAGGTAATAAACTGGTCGATGACAACCTGAGCACCATTGGCGAAATCACCAAACTGCGCTTCCCAAATGACCAGCGCATAGGGTGCAGCAGTACTAAAGCCATACTCGAATCCCAGAACCGCTTCTTCCGACAGCAAAGAATCAATCACCACAAAATCTGCCTGTTCTTCTGACAAATGTTGTAATGGGGTATAACTCAAACCTTCCTGTTGATCATGGATAATGGCATGGCGATGGAAGAACGTACCACGGCCACTATCTTGCCCTGACAAGCGTATTGGGTAGCCTTCTTCCACCAGACTGGCATAAGCAATGGTTTCTGCAAAACCCCAATCCATCGGCGCTTCCCCCTTGGCCATTTTATGTCGGTCATCAATAATACGCCTGACACTGGCATGGGGTGTAATATTTTCGGGAAGGCTGTAGAGCCGATCCACAACGCTTTGAATATAAGGTTGAGAGGTACGAGTATCCACCACTTCATCCGCCGGGGCATTCAAATAGGGCTCCCAATTGACCCAGTACGGTTTGTCATAATTTTTATTAACGACATTCGGCGCGACGGTTTCGCCTTTATCCAGTGCATCCCGGTAAGCGAGATTCATTCCATCAATTTGTTCGGCGGTCACGATCCCGTCATCGATCAATAAATCGGCATATAGCTGTACAACGCGGGCATGCTGGCGAATATTTTTATACATCATTGGCTGTGTTGCCGCCGGCTCATCGGCTTCGCTATGCCCGTGGCGACGATAACAGAGCAAATCCACCACCACGTCTTTTCGATAAACCATACGAAAATCCAGAGCGATCTTAATGATCCGGGCGACGGCTTCAGGGTCATCACCGTTCACATGAAAAATGGGGGCCTGAATCATTCGTGCGACTTCGGTGCAATAGGTTGTTGAGCGTGAATCCAGGGGATTACTGGTGGTAAAACCAATTTGGTTATTAACAATAATGTGTACCGTACCACCGGTACTAAACCCCCTGGCCTGTGACATGTTGAAATTTTCCATCACCACACCCTGGCCGGAAAATGCTGCATCGCCATGAATCAATACGGGCAATACCTTACTACCCGTCTTGTCTTTTCGGCGGTGTTGCCTTGCGCGCACTGAACCGCCCACAACCGGACCAACAATCTCCAGATGGGAGGGGTTAAACAATAAGGCTAAATGAACCATCCCTCCCGCCGTTTCAATATCGGAAGAAAAGCCCTGATGATACTTCACATCCCCCGATCCATTTTCATGGGGGCTCTTTGACTTACCCTCAAATTCATCGAACAGACTTGCCGGGTCCTTGCCTAATATATTCGTCAATACATTGAGCCGGCCACGATGCGCCATACCCAATACCACTTCCGCTACTTTAGCTTCACCCGCTTGCTGAACCAGTAAATTCAACATGGGAATAAGTGTTTCAGCGCCTTCCAGAGAAAAGCGCTTTTGCCCGACATAGCGTGTGTGCAGGTATTTTTCAAACTCAGAAGCCGACACCAGTATCTTGAGCATATCCATACGTTGCGCATTGGTAAAGGCAACATGCCCCGACTTCCCCTCTACGCGCTGTTGCAACCACCGTTTTTCCTGAGTATCGGTAATGTGCATATACTCCACACCGATGTGCCCACAGTAACTACGACGCAGCGTTTCAAGAATTTCTCGCAGGGGAGCGGCATCTCCCCCGACCAGTGAACCCGTGTTGAAAACCGTATCCATATCTTCTTCGGCGAGTTTATGAAAGGCGGGGTGCAACTCCGGTACCAATTCCTGTTCCCGTAAGATCAAGGGATCAAGCTCGGCATGTTGATGTCCCCGAAACCGATAGGCATTAATCAGTTGGAGAACGGCGACCTGCTTTGCATCAAGACAGGTTTGGGTGGTGCTTTGAGCAATGCTCGATGTTGGGGGAGTTCTGCGCACCTGTTTAGCCAGCTGTCGGAATTCATCACGAATCGCCTGGTGATCCTCCTCTTGCGCCAGAGGCTCATCCTGCTCAGGTAAGGTACTGAAAAATTCACGCCAGTCGGCGCTCACTGACGATGGGTCAGTTTTATAAGTGGCGTATTGAGCTTCCACAAAAGCAGCATTGGCGCTGTTCATATAACTGCTTTTGTACCATTTTTCCATTTTTTTATTCATGCTAATCCATCATGACAACTCAACACATGGATAAGTTTTATCCCCAACCCATTTTTCAGGGTCATTATGCCTGATTTTTACGCATCATCCCGCTCTTTGCGGCTATTGAGACGATCAAGAACGTATTTACGACGTCTTCTGCACACCGGGCATCCTTTTCATGTGTACCCGTAAGCTGTAATTGTTTGCGGTTAAAGGTTTTGTTAACGATGTAGTTAAAAGTCTAGTTAAAATCTTGTTAAAAATGTTGTTAAAAAAACTATCGGCAAAACCACTAAAAGCTTTATCTACCCGCGAATATATTCACCGTTCACTGTTTGCTCAAATACGAAATTCTATTGAATGACGATTCATACTTTTTCGTCATTCTGGTCATTATTAATTCAAGACATAATATCGCACTAAAATGTCTGTCAATACTCACCCCTAACCCTCTATTGGCGATCGTCATAACGGATGGTGTTGTCTGATAGATTTTCAATTTCCAGCCTCCTAACGCCTTCTAACGCTTCCTAACGTGTGCTATCTGAAAGTCGACGATAATTAGACTAGCTCTAATCTATTTAAGTCGAGCCCTGAAAGACCGATAACATAAGTCAGGAAACCGATAATAAATCAGAATTTAATAGTCGTGGATTAGCACTACAGCACATTGAGCCTAACATATTGAAAACATGGGTTATTAATAGTTTGAGGGGGCGTTACGCCGTTGTCGCGGGGTTAGTCGCCATCGCACTTCTCATAAGCGCATTACTGGGCCACCAGCAGTTGGAAGCCGCCCGTCAGGAAACAAGCAATAGTATCGCCGCTCGCAATCAGCTATTAGAACGCAGTCGCCTGATACGTGATGCGGTGTGGATGACACGGGAGTCCCTCGCTGCTTTTCTCCTGGACCCTGATCTCACTGAACAACGAGATGGCATTCAGCGATTTTTAAACGATGCGCATCAACACGTTGAGTTACTGTATAACCATGGCTGGGTAAAAGACCACCACTATCAAGCCAACATCCAGCGGCTTAACCATACCCTCGTCGATCTTGAGCAGGCCATTACCGAACTGATCGTTGCTCGATTGGATATTACCCGCCAATACCCCGCATTGGCCTTGGCTCGCACTCATTTACAGCCTGATAATTACCGATTTTTTACCTATGCAAGCCTTGCTATTACTGAATCTCAGGAAAACACTGCAACGAATACCGACAAAAAAATTCAAGAAAATTTTGTGCAAATTCGCCATGTATGGACACAAATAATTTCCAATTTTCGCTTGTACCTGGCAAACCGCCTGAGTTTTTACGATGAGTCTGTATTGTTAATACAAGAAAAAAATATCGCTATGCAGTATCAGGAAATTCAGCGACGACTTAGTCAATTACAAACATTTTCCGATAACAATCATTTAGCCTTTCAGGGTGAAACCTCACTGGAAGAATTAAAACTGGCGTCAAGCAGCTGGTTTACAGCCTTTGCTGAAATTAAAAAAATTCACCAAACAGACGATTGGCGAACCGATGCCAAACTCCTGCGTACCTCCATTAAACCGCGCATGGAAGCCATATGGAATATGTTGATTCAACTCGATAAACGCATAGAAACCTCTGCCAATGAGAGTCTTAGCATTGTCACAAGCATCGCCGAACGCCAAACCCAAATGCTTTGGATTTTTACGGCAATCTGCCTCACCATGGTTTTCCTCGGTTTCTTCGCCCTGGAACGAATGATATTACGCCCTGTCGCCAGAGTTGCCCGCGCCCTGAAAACCGAAGCTGAAAATATGCACGGGACGGAATTATCCAATTACGGGGTACAGGAAACGCAACATCTCGTCGATGCCTTTAATGCCATGCGCAGCCAAGTACAGGCACGGCAAGTGGCATTGGAATATCATGCCCTCCATGACCCACTCACTAATCTCGGTAACCGTAATCGTCTGACCGACCGCCTGGATCAGGCGATCACTATGGCTGAACGAACCAATGGTTCCCTGTCTCTACTGATGCTGGATCTCAATAATTTCAAGGAAGTTAACGATACGCTAGGGCATCCAGCGGGTGACCAGTTGCTCATTGACGTGGGACTACGGCTTTCCAACCTGCTGCGCGAATCCGATACTATTGCGCGCCTTGGGGGGGATGAATTTGCCATTTTGTTGCCCACCGCCACCGAATTTCATGCAACCAAGGTCGGCAAAAAAATAGCCTCGGCCCTGGCCCACGCTTTCACACTCGATGAACAACAGCTCTATATTAGCGCCAGTGTCGGCATCACCACCTACCCACATCATGGGCATGACGCACGGGTGCTCATTCAACGTGCTGATATTGCCATGTATCAGGCGAAAAATAATAAAACCGGACTTGCGGTATACGACCCGGAAAAAGATCAACACAGCCTACAACGGCTGGGCTTAATGGCTGATTTACGCATTGCCTTAAAACAAGATGAATTGGACGTTTATTATCAGCCACAAGCCGCTCTGGGAGAGGGGCGGGTCATTGGTATGGAAGCCCTGCTGCGCTGGAACCACCCTGAACACGGTTTCATTTCTCCTGAAGAGGTTATCAGGCTTGCCGAACAAACCGGGCTCATTCATGAGATAGCACTTTGGGTGCTCACCCAAGCGGTGCGTCAAACCAAAAAGTGGGGTGAGCTGGGCTATGACCTCACCGTAGCCGTCAACCTTTCAGCTCAAAATCTTGAGGATGACCGAATTGTTGAGCAAGTCCGCACATTATTGAAACAGTACCGTTTTCCCGCAAAACAGCTAATTCTCGAAGTCACTGAAAATGCGATGATGTCTCACCCTGAAAAAGCCATTGATATTTTGACCCAGTTAGACACCATGGGTGTGAAAATTTCGGTCGATGATTTTGGCACAGGATACTCCTCACTCAGCTACTTGAAACGACTGCCCGTCAACGAGCTCAAGATCGATAAATCATTTGTTTTTGAGATGATAAAAGATGAAAACGATGCGGTGATAGTGCGATCCACCATCGACCTGGCACATAACCTGGGTCTAAAGGTGGTTGCCGAGGGTGTTGAAGACAAAGAAACTTGGGATCTATTACAAATCTTACGATGTGACACCGTGCAAGGCTATTTCTTAAGCAGGCCAGTACCCGCCCAAGAGTTTTTAACCTGGCTCAAGCAGCGACAGCTGGCACGGCAAACCTCACAAACAGTAGAACAAATTCCAGCCAGCGTTCCTAGAGCAGGAGGCTGAAGCGAAGTTACTCACTCTGATTAAAGGCGCACATTCTCTTCACTGTATTCACTACTCACATAAGTATGCCCCGTTACTTGCCGATGACTAATGAGTACGTTCCGGCCAAGAACAGGAACAACACTTACACCCGCTCGGCTTCCAATACGGGCCGGTTAAGGGCATTTGATATGCGTTGCCCGGAAATTCGCGTTAATAACACATCCAGTTTACCCATATCCAACGGTTTGTGAATGACGGTATACGCGGTTTGGCGCACTGCCTCTTTAGCCATACTTTCTTGTTCCTGCTCGCGGCTGCTGACCATAATTGCCACCGTGCGGGGTATTATTTTTTTAATAGCCAGACATAAATCGAGACCACTCATCGCCGGTAATTGAACATCAATGATAACGATATCGAAATGGATTTGCTCTGCCAGCTCCAGTGCATCATGCGGAGAAGATGTCACCTTGACCCAGTACCCCTGTTTCTTAAACGAGTCCTGCATCTGACTTGCCGTGTCTACATCATTTTCCACTACTAGAATAGACGTATCGCGTACCCCTTGAATCAAACCCACAACATTGTCGATATCCAACGGTTTGGACAAAAAAGCAACAGCCCCTTCTTCCAGTACCGTGCGCTTTAAGTCATCCATGGTATATGCACTCATCAACACCACTCGTACGGAATTATCACGCCGTGTAATGCGACGAAAGGTCTCAACACCATCAATTCCTGGCATTCTGACATCCAGTAACACCACATCGTATGTTTGTTCTTCACACATTTTTACAGCCGATAAACCATCCATTGCGGAATCGATAAGATAGCCTTCATCTCCCAGAATATCTGCCAGTGTTGCGCGCATATTAGGTTCATCATCGACGACCAGAATTCGTTTCGTTACCGCTTCCAAAATAGACTCCTTTCTTAACAATCGACACTTTATTATTGATTTCACCATTTTAACACAGTCTTTATGATGCAACGTACCTTTAACAAATTACAACCCATGCTCACACTGCCATAACCACTAATCATGACAGATAACGCGATTAGAACCGTAACAACCTTACAAAGCAAGTAAACTATCTAGCGCAACACTATAAATTGATCGCAATTAGGGTAAATGTCCTAAATAAAGTAACATTCTTACCTAAAACCCTTCACCTAATTAAGACCTATTTAAAAATTTCACATTAAAAACTCTGCTTAAAAACCCTACATAAAAAACTCTGCTAGAAAACCTCTACTTGAAAACCCCTACTTGAAAACCCTACCTGAAAACCAATGTCTCACCCAGTAATTCTCCCGCATCACATCGTGTCATTTTCACTTAATACGGCGGTCTCATGCATATTTTGCACAGTATTTGCGCTATTTTCAGATATAGGCTTGGGCCAAGTCATCACAAAAATAGCACCTTCGCTATCACCATCACCATCAGTAGCCTCGAGCACTAAATCCCCGCCATGAGCCCGCATGATTTCTCGCGAAATCCATAAACCCAAACCATTGCCCTTGGCCTTGGTGGTAAACAAAGGCTCAAAAATTTGCGCACTTTTATTGTGATCAATACCGAGACCATTATCACTCATGCGCAATTGATAATAGCCATCAAACTCTTCAGCCCATAATTGAATTAACCCATCCGTTCTACTCGTACCCATGATGGATTGCACGGCATTTGTCAGTAAATTACGCAGTACCTGATTCAGCTGTACGGGGTCTGCCCGTAATGTAAAGGGTGAATGTGATGGCCAATATTCCCACTGGCACGTCGACGGGCATAATTTTTGTTCGACGGCAGAAGCCACAACCTCGTCCAGGTTTACCCACTGCAGTACCGGTTCTCGGGTTCGAGATGTTGCTAACAAATCAGAAATTATTTGCTCTGCAGCAGCAACCTCTTGAGAAATCATTTCCAGATAATGAGTGAGTTTATTGCCCAGCTTTTTAGTAAACTCATCATTCAGTGTTTTAATGAGCACGTCCCCTATTTCAAAATGCAGCTCTCCATCCATTTTTTTTGTGGGTTTGTTGTCACCAAACTGTTCAATAATTTCACTGTTTACCTGTTCACGCAATTCCCTGTTTAGTTTCAGTGAAAATGAACTATTTTTTCTTTTTAAATAATATACAGCATTACTAATAATGCCTATCGGGTTACGCAATTCATGACTCACCGTTGCGGTTAACTGGCCCAATGTCGCCAATCGTTCCTGTCGAAGCAACTGAGATTGTGCAGCCTTTAACTCAGAAGTACGCTCAGTAACAATCTCCTCCAGAGAGTCACGATGACGAGAAAGCTCCTGCTCAACGGATTTTAAATGCGTGACATCAGTAACGGTACCAATATAGCCTCCATCAACGGCATTTGATTTAATTGCCTGCACATAAACCCAGACAACATCTCCTTTTGCACTGAGTATCCGGTACTCACCAATATAAGGAACGCCTTTGCTGGAGCAGACTGACCAATCGAGAACAACTTTCTCACGATCATCAGGATGCAGCGTCTTAACCCAACCATCCCCATAAAATGCATTCTGTGGAATTCCTGCTATTTGGCTATAACGCTCATTCACATAAATACAGTCACCTTGTTTATTACTGTTAAAAATACCCACAGGAGAGACCTCGGTAAGTGCCTGAAAAAGCTGCTCACTTTTTTTCAAAGAAGAATATGAAAGTTCAAGACGAGCAGCCATACCATTAAAGGCACGCGCAGTATCTCCAATTTCATCGCGAGACTGCGCATTAACACGCACCGCAAGATTACCTTCAGTCATCGATTTTGCAGCGCTGGCGAGTTGAGCCAAATTACGTGTCAACAATCCCCCTATCAGTGCAAGCAATACAAATGTGATCACGACCTCGCCACCAGCGATCATCATTCCCTCGTGCTTCAAGGCGGATATGGTTGATTGTAAAAATTGGGTATCTACGCGCATATACAAATCACCCACAGTGGCACTGGCCAACGTTATTGGGAAATTCAAGTCCAGATGGTCTGCAATTTCTGTAGTGTGACCAAGACTACCCATGCTGACATGTGAGTCCGGGTCATGCCCGACTACGGTGACCCTTTGATGATCTTCATCAAACACCGCGATGTACTCAATGCCACCCTTGCGGACTATCTGTGTCAAAATCTCGTTCAGCGTCGCATAATCTCGCTGAACCAACGGACTGGCAAGACTGGCATTTAACAAAGGCACAAGTTCGTTTATGCGGTAACGAGTTTGTTCTTCCAGCGCCTGAGTGGCAATACTGACACTGTTTGCAATTAACAATGCGAGCATTACCACTTCAACTAATATGCTTGTCAATGCGATTTTAAACCGCAAAGAATGAATGCCGTATGTTGATGCCTGTTTTTCCGGTAACGGTACTTTCGTTTCAACTATTTTCAACGTTCGCTCTCGGGGTTATTTTGCCCTTCTAATGAAGGGCTTTCGTCAAGGCATATCAAATTTATTGTTGAGTTGAATAACAAAAGGAATGAGTGATTGCATGTCATTGTCGGTAATTTCTACCATATCGACATACCCCGTCTTTGCAAAAAATTCTTTTCCAGCCCCCTTTGCCGTAAAGGACAACATCGCCTGGCGGAGCTGACGATATTCAGTATCCGATAGTCTGGGGCTGGACATAAACATAACGTTAGGGACACGTTGAGTCTTTCCAAGAATACGGAGACGCTCCCGGGTTTCATCTAACATTGTTTCAAACACGTTAGATGCCGTTACTGCTGCATCTGCTTCACCATGCATAACGGCTAAAATGGCATTGTTATGCGATGGTGTGTTTTTCACCTTCACATCAACGCCCGGTTGCATTCCATTGTCCCGCAACCACTGTTCCCCCAGAAAAGTGATGATCGCTAATGAGTCGGGTGTCAGTAACGTACGCCCACGCAAGTCTGTTGCTTTTTTTATATCACTCTCTCGCGCAACGAGAATACTCCCTTCCAACACACGCCGATATTGGCTCACACGCCGATAACCATACGCCTGTTCCGCCAACGCGGCAAAATGTGGCGCCGTATGATAAAGGTCGTAACTCCCTTCTTCAGCACGCTTAATATACGTCGCAAAATCAGGAGCCGTACTCATGCGCACAGGCCGCCCCAGAGTACGCTCCAAATATTGTTTAAGGGGCAGATAATAAGTGAACAATTTTCGGGTACTGATATAAGGCAGTAGGCCAAATTGCAATGGTGTCTCGAAAGACTTCTCGGCCACCGACATTGGCGGGGGTTGCGCCCACACACGGTTCAGTCCCGTCGCCATAGTCAGTATCAGTGTCAGCGTCGTTATCGTTAAGACGGTAATAGCGGTAAAAATTGCCGACAATAAACAAGCTCGCTGAGATAAAACCCTACTACCTAATACGGGTATCAATTTGTTTCCGTTTTCACTCAACACTAACCGTTTCTCCATCATTGGTTGGCCCGCTGTTGTAAACCAAGTTGTAATCCAGGTCGTAACGCTGACAGCAACTTTGCGCTGCCCAGGCCCTAGTACAGACCCTAGTACAGACCATAGTACAGTTGTAATCCTGGCTGAAATCTAGCATGTAATCCTTACTGCAACACTCAATTCAGACACTAACAACTCTAGGAAAATATCGATCACCTCAAAAACCCCATAAAAAACAAACGGATAAATTACTTTAAGGGCTAGGATTTCACTACAATCAAACGGCTAATTTTGAACGCTGAATATTGTCTTGATTATTCACAATTCAGGGCGTACAGTTATCGCACCATAAACAATGCCATAAAGATACTCATGAACGACAGAACCACACCTAACACGCCTCCATCCACATCCACCACAGCGGAGGCCAGCGAAGAAACTCGCGGCCGTATCCTGGAAGCTGCCAGTCAACGTTTTACCCAATTTGGCTACAATAAAACCACCATGGCCGAAATTGCCAAAGACTGCGACATGTCTGCGGCCAACTTATATCGCTTCTTTAAAAACAAACTCGATATTGGTGCCAATTTGGCCAATAGCTGCCTCGGCGCAGAGTTGGACTTGATAAAAAGTATCGTGCAAAAAAAACAACGCCCTGCCTCAGACCGCCTGCATGACGTGGTGCTGCAAATACTCAATTACGTTCATGGCCTCTGGGCCAATGATCCCCGAATGAACGAAATGGTTAACGCCATTTGTGAGGCGCGCATGGATATCGTAGACCAATACAAACTCACACAACATGACCTTATTGTTGAGCTTTTAGAAGACGGAGTAAAACGTGGCGAATTTTCCATCGACGACGTGCCTGACACCGCCGGCGCCATTATTTCAGCCATAACCGCGTTCAGTATGCCGCTGCTCATGCCCTTATACACATATGATACATTTGAAAAACGCGCAAAAAGTGTCGTCCGCTTATTGCTCACCGGCTTAATGAAACGTTAACTATCTCACTAATCAAAACCACTGATACCACACTCATCACGGACAAACACCATAAGGAAACCCCATGCACAGACCTACCGACAAAGAAAATTTACTATGACTGAATCATCCACAGTTGTCCGTTACGCCCAGTGGGTTACCCGCCACCCCTGGTTAGTTATGCTTGCCGCCGTTTTATTGATCATGGGGGCCGCTAGCGGAGGTAAACATCTGGCGTTTAAAACCGATTACCGGGTGTTTTTCAGTGCTGATAATCCGCAGCTGCTGGCCTTTGAAGCACTCGAGGCCATGTACACCAAAAGCGACAACGTGATGTTCGTGCTTGCCCCTAAAGATGGTGACGCGTTCAGCCAGGACATGCTCGATGCCGTAAAAACCCTCACTGAAAAGGCCTGGCAAACGCCCTTTTCTACCCGAGTTGATTCATTAGCGAATTTCCAGCACACCGAAGCCGAAGCCGACGACCTGATAGTGATGGATCTGGTTGATGAAGAGCTCACTCTGACAACCGATGCGCGCGCCAAAATAAAACGGGTCGCCCTCAGTGAACCCATTTTACTGAATCGTCTTATTTCTGACCGCGCCCATGTTACCGGTGTCAATGTCACAGTACAGCTACCCGGTGAAAACCTGAGTGAAGTGCCTGAAATAGTTGCCTTCGCCCGTGAACTGGCCGCTGAAATGGAAGCACAATATCCGCAGGTCGATATCTACCTCAGTGGCATGGTGTTGATGAACAATGCCTTTGCCGAGGCCTCTCAGGGTGACATGCAAAAACTGGTGCCGATTAGTTTCGCATTAATGCTTATCACTCTGGGGCTGATGATCCGTGGTTTCTCCGGCACCTTCGCCACCTTGTTAGTCATCATCGGCTCGATCATGACCGCCATGGGCATGGGCGGGCATCTTGGTTTTCCCATCACACCACCTTCCGCATCTACCCCAACCATAGTGCTCACCATGGCCATCGCCAACTGTGTGCATATTCTGGTCGCTATGTTGCATGAAATGCGCATAGGTCGCGCCAAGAAAGAAGCCATCGTCGAAAGCCTGCGCATCAACATGCAGCCCGTGTTTCTCGCCAGCATCACCACAGCCCTGGGCTTTTTGAGCATGAACTTCTCTGATGTGCCACCGTTCCAGCACCTGGGTAATATGGTTGCCATTGGTGTTGTGGCTTCTTTCTTATTATCGGTCACCTTTCTGCCAGCGCTCATGTCCGTATTACCGGTACGCGTCAAGCAGGTCGAAAATGACGACAGCCATCTGATGCATCGCGTTGGAGATTTTGTGGTCAACCAACGCCACAAACTCATCTGGGGCATGGCCATTTTAGTCACGGTTTTAGTGGCTTCCGTATCCCGCAATGAACTCAACGATGTGTTTGTGCATTATTTTGATGAAACCGTCAGCTTCCGTGCTGATTCTGACTTTATGACCGCCAATCTCAGCGGCCTTTACGTCATCGACTATTCCCTGGACTCCGGCGAACCCGGCGGCATCAGCAATCCTGAATTCCTTCAGGAAGTGGACGCCTTTGCCGATTGGTACCGCGCTCAACCCGAAACCATTCACGTTAACTCCCTCACCGATACCATGAAACGTCTAAACAAAAACATGCACGGTGATGATCCATCCTGGTACCGTTTACCTGACGAACGTAATTTGTCAGCGCAATACTTACTGTTATATGAAATGTCCCTGCCCTACGGGCTTGATCTCAACAACCAGATCAATGTGGCAAAATCTGCCACACGCTTTACCGCCACGTTGCAAACCATGTCTACCAATGAGCTGTTAACGTTGGATAAACGTGCCAGTGAATGGTTGAAAGACAATGCTCCGCATATCTCCGGAAGAGAGGGCAGTGGCACCACAATGATGTTTGCCCACATTGGCAAACGTAACATCATCAGTATGTTGTTGGGCACTACACTCGCCCTGATCGGTATCTCATTCATCCTTATTATTGCACTACGGTCAGTAAAAATCGGATTATTAAGTATGATACCTAATCTGGTTCCCGCCGCCATGGGGTTTGGGTTATGGGGCTTGTTAGTGGGCGAAATCGGGCTCAGTCTGTCCATTGTTGCGGGCATGACGCTGGGCATTGTTGTCGATGATACCGTACACTTTTTAAGTAAGTACCTTCGAGCTCGCCGTGAGAAAGGACTCGATGCCGAAGAAGCGGTGCGATATGCCTTCCGCAATGTCGGCATGGCCTTGTTCACCACATCCATCGTTCTGGTGGTCGGCTTCCTGGTATTGTCCTTATCCAGTTTTGAGCTGAACTCGGGAATGGGGTTACTTACCGCCATCGTCATTACTTTCGCGTTGTTAGCAGACTTCCTGTTACTACCGCCACTTCTTATGTTATTCGACAGATCGCCTACCAAAAAACCTAGCAAGGAGCCTAGCCATGCATAACTTTTTTAAACCCACTCAATACATCGCGGTACTCTTGTTCTCTTGCCTGCCATTTTATGCCGTCGCGGAAACGGCCGAAGAAAAAGGTCTGGCTATCACCATCGAAGCCGACAAACGCGATACTGGCTGGCAAGACCAGACCGCCAGCCTGGAAATGACCTTGCGAAACCGCCATGGTCAGGAAAGCAAAAGAAAGATACGCAGCAAAACGCTGGAAGTCTCTGGAGACGGCGATAAATCCATGAGTATCTTTGATACGCCACGCGACATAAAAGGCACCGCTTTTTTAAGTTATACCCATGCCTTAAAAGCCGATGAACAATGGTTATATTTGCCCGCCCTCAAACGCGTCAAACGGATTTCCTCCAACAACAAATCCGGCCCCTTCATGGGCAGTGAATTTTCCTATGAAGACCTGTCTTCGCAGGAGGTCGAAAAATATACCTATAAATTGTTGCGGGAAGAAATTATCGATGGGCGTGAGTGCTTTGTCATTCAACGTACGCCGGCCTATAAACATTCCGGCTACACCAAGCTTGTCACCTGGTTAGATAAATCCATGTACCAACCCATTAAAATTGAATTTTATGACCGCAAAAAAGCCTTATTAAAAACCCTGACCTACTCCGGCTACCAGCAATACGAAGGGCAATTTTGGCGGGCTGATTCAATGCATATCACCAACCATCTCACCAAAAAAAGCACCGACCTTGTCTGGACAGATTACGCCTTCAAAACGGGAATGAAAGCACGGGATTTTGACCGTAACAGTCTAAAACGAGCCCGCTAAAATGATGAATCGTGTGGTGCTTCTTATTACCAGCGCTGCCTGTGGTCTGACGCTCTTATTAGCAACGGGCCAAAGCCTGGCCAATGAATGGTCCGGCTATATCAGCGGCGAATACCGGGGCTTTGCCAATGGCCCAGTCGATAATCGTCAGCACGATAATAATCTTTCCTTTTCTGCCCAGCCCGAATTTTACACCGACTGGGATGATGGCCAGCAAAGCTTTACCTTCGTGCCATTCTATCGGTGGGATGAAAATGATAACGAACGTAGCCATGCCGATATTCGTGAACTCACCTGGTTAAAGGCGGCCGATGACTGGGAGATTCGAGCCGGCCTGCGCAAGGTTTTTTGGGGCGTCACAGAATCGCAGCATCTTGTTGATGTTATTAATCAAACGGATCTTGTCGAAGCAACGGATGGCGAGGAAAAACTGGGGCAGCCTATGATCAACCTCGCCCTCATACGCGACTGGGGGACGCTGGACTTATTTGTTTTGCCCGGCTTTCGAGAGCGCACCTTTCCTGGAGAGAAGGGCCGATTACGATTTCCTTTACCCATTGACACCGACCAGGCACGCTACGAATCCTCTGACAAAGGCGCTCACATCGACTACGCCGCGCGCTGGGCTCACGCGCTGGGTGATTGGGACCTTGGGCTCAGTTACTTCAACGGCACCAGCCGTGACCCATCTTTTGTGGCTGGCCTCAACCGCAAAGGTCAGCCGGTTTTCATCCCTGTCTATAATCTCATTGAACAATGGGGGCTGGATCTTCAAGCCACTTTGGACGACTGGTTATGGAAATTTGAAACCATTTCCCGGTCATACTCAGACTCTGGTTTTGGTGAAGACTATATTGCGGTCACCGCAGGATTTGAATACAGCTTTATTGGCATCGCCGACACTAGCCTGGATCTCGGGGTTATCTCAGAAATACTTTACGACGACCGAGGTAATGCGGCACTTACGCCGTTCGCCGACGACATAATGATAGGCGCCCGCCTCACCCTCAACGATGAACAGTCCACGGACTTCTTAATCGGCATGATCATTGATAAAGATGATTCCACACGCCTGATAACATTAGAAACCAGTCGCCGTATTGGAGAGAACTGGAGGGTTAGTCTGGAAGGGCAAGCTTTCATTAACGTCCCCAGCACCGATTTACTGGCAGGCATTCGTAATGACGATTACCTGCAACTGGAATTATCACGTTATTTTTAAATAGTGGCGGCTAAAAAACCTGTCACGTTAACAGGACCAGGTTAATTGAATAGGTTCACGAGAAAGTTATCAATCTAGACAATCGTGGGGTATTCAAAGTAATTAGAAACTCTCGCCAAGCCGCCAAGCACACTAAGGAAAGAAAAGAAAAGGAAAGCCCTTAATTTACAGGCTCAACACCGCAGATCATTGTATATTTATTTTCAATATCGAGGTCGCCCCGGAAGACGGTCAAAAGTCTTACCGCACTTTAAAACGCGAAACCAAACCACCCAGATGTTCTGCCAGTAAAGCCATTTCTGAAACATTGTTGGATGATTCCAGTGCATGGTTGGCCGTTTGATTCGCTAATACATTGATTCCTTCAATATTTCTATTTATTTCTTCGGCCACCGAAGATTGTTGTTCAGCAGCAGTGGCAATCTGTGTATTCATATCAGCCATTGTATTGACTGCGGACGTTATATTGCCAAGCAACTGGCCCGCAGAATTGGCTTTCTCAACGGAATCCTGTGCCTGCGACCGACCTTTCTCCATCACCTTAACCGCATTACGGGCACCTAATTGCAGTTTATCGATAGTCGCTTCAATTTCCAACGTAGACTCTTGAGTCCGGCTCGCCAGATTACGTACCTCATCAGCAACAACGGCAAACCCACGACCTTGCTCACCTGCACGTGCGGCTTCAATGGCAGCATTCAGGGCCAACAAGTTTGTTTGTTCCGCGATTGCCTTTATGACATCAAGCACGGTGCCAATATTTTTACTGTCATCCTCCAGGGATTGAATCGCCGTTGCAGCATCCTCTACATCGCCCGCCAAGCGTTGAATAGATTCCCCGGTTGCCGTCATCACTTTCAACCCTTCGTTAGCCTCAGCATCAGCGACTTGAGTTGCCTTTGCAGCCTCATTAGTATTTCGGGCAACCTCCGTCACCGTTGCAGCCATCTCCGTAATTGCAGTGGCAAGCTGGTCAGTCTCCATATGTTGCTGATCGACACTGTCAGATGTTTGTTTCATCGCTGACAATAATCGATCTGAGAGCGCACTAAACTGTATAACCGAGTCCACTATTTCCTTGATCAAACCTTGCATTTCTGATGCGCAGGCATTGTGATATTTAACCAGTTTACCTATTTCATCATTTCCGGAATGCTCGATATGCGTGGTGAGATTACCTTTGGCCATGCCTCCCATGGCATTCATGACTTTATTAACACCCCCGCTAATTGTTCGACCGATAGCGAATGCCGTAATACCAAGAGTAAGCATAATGGTCACCCCAAGCACCAGCCCCCATAATAAATTGTGTTGACTGTCCCGATCGGCGCTATCCAGCTCGGCATTAAATTGCTCATACTGCATTTTCCGAAAATTATGCAACGTCGATTCGTAGTCTTTCAAAGATTTTGCTAAGTCGGTAGCACGTACCTTTAGATCACCCGCTGAAATATCTCCCTCAATTATTTCAAGTGTCAATTTTTTTGCTGAACTAAAATATTGCTTGAAAATTTTAGTCACGCCATTAACATCATGGTCTGTTGATGGATCAATATTTTTTATTTCTTGATATCCTGCAACCGTCTTATTGGCGAATCCCTGTGCTTCTTCTACGACATCTTCATCACCCGTAATGACTGCCGATTGCCACATTTATTTTATTTTATCCAAATAAACGATATTACGATCTGACAGTTCTAACACCGGAAAATGCTGGGTTCGCACTGCACTTAACCGCTGAGAATTATCCTGTGTGACCTGATAGTTCATCACTAAATACAAAGTAAACCCAACAATACCCACCAATGCGATCATCAGGATTTTATATTTAACGTTCAGGTTATTAATAAACTGCATAGAAATTACCTCTCAACAAAGTGTAGTGTAATTATCAGGCTCTCCTTGCCTTAATTACAGCAATGCCAAATTAAATATACCCCGAGTGACACGTTTAATTAATGCCATCTAATTGTGTCCATATTTCTCTAAAATTAGAAAAACAGCCCCACCGACTGGGGCTGCTTTAGCTTTAGCTTTAGCTTTAGCTTTAGCTTCAGCTTAACCTGACCAATAATTGACAATTAAAATCTCTACGGTATCAAAAATGCCCACTGAAATTGATAAGACGTGGTATTTTTGCTGCCTGCCACATCCGCACTATTAATTTCAAATTTCAGAGAGTTTGACTCATCAACATCATAGCGTAATGCAATCACATTATGGGTTGCCTCCCGCGCCCCTAATAATCGAAAATAACTATCTGCATCATCAAAACTAAGGTCTTCGTAACGATATACGGCTTTCGTTGATTCAGTAAGCCAATAGCCCAACTGCACAAAATATGCCGCAGCGGTATTGCTGCCAGAAGCACCTACTTCATTTTTGTTATCAAAACTATAATATTCCACCAGTGCATCAAATTCTTCGTATTCATAAGTGACATCAAAACCAATAATGGTTTGGTCAATCAGGTCTTCTCCCAATGCAACCAACCCGGATCCATCAGCCGATTCCGCAATCGTATTGCTCATCACAAAAAAACCCGTTTGCACGTCCATTAAGTCAGGTTTATATATCACTCGTAACGCGATGGATTTATCACTATTGGGGTCTGAAATATTGTTAATATCAATTTCAGGTTTACCGCTTGCTGCTGGCGATAACCCAGACGAAGAATCGAGAGAAGGGCCATTTGCCACCGCTAACTCATAACTGACAATACCGCTGTTCATGGTGAAATCACCCGTGGCCATTAAACCCACTACATGCACGGGTAGTACGCCTGCAGCACCGTCTTCAAAATCCAGAAAAAAGGGGCGTGAAACCGTATCCTGTAACATCGCGCCATGATGATAAGTTCGGTTCCAGCTGCCTAATGGTGAATGGAAACGACCTGCGGCCATAACGAACTCATCTTTGAATGTATGGGAAATCCATAACCGCTCAAGGTCCGTAACAATACCTTCATCGGTATTTTCAAAAACAAATTCTATAAAGCCTCGGGAGGTATCCGAAATAGCGTGAGTAGCATAAAAATCTAACCCACCCAATGCAAATGAGGAATTTTCACCCGATGCATCGCTGTCGTTAAAAGTGACATCACCAAATAGCCCAAACTCTGCCGCGTGAATAGGTGCTAACTGAAAAAACAGTGCCAAGCCTGCACTGAATCCTATTTTCTTTATTCGTGACATGATTTTTTGTCTCCTCATTTCACGGTTAACAAACGTTTAACTGAATCGTTCACCGCTGAACCATCCACATAACCCATCGCATTGGACGTGTTAGCGACCCAGTCAATCACAGATGCATCATCTGCCATTTGCTCAGGCGGGAATGCCTTGCCAGTAAATGTCACTTTGGCCCAATAGGCCTTCAATTGAGATGGTTTTTTCTTAACAATTTTGCGATAAAACTCAGTATATGTGGCATTCGCTTTAAATTGATCCACCAATTTTACTTTGCCAGTACCTGGTAATTTTAATGACTTCTTGAGCCAAAGTTTTTTGGCTTGCTTAAGGGTTACACTCTCCACCGCAAGGCTTTTATTACCTATGATCACAACTTCAGCCTGTGCCTGACTTGCCACGGACACCATACCCATAACAATTAATAGACATAATAAAAAATGTATCCGATTACCTCTGTGGACTCGGGGCGTCATTACCGGCACTCCTCTTAAATGACAAAACAGTGATTAAAATGATCTATGCAGTTTTTTATTATTGACGCCGATATTTTTCATGCCGACGATATAAGCCTTAACCGTTAAACCGAACACGCATTAACCCTTTAATTACATAGGGTTAATGCACAACATTTAAGCCTTGAAGTACCATCGACAATATACAAAGGGGTCTTTAGGCAAAAGTAAGATTTAGCATTGTTTGGCCACTTATTCCCGATTTCACCACTGATCACTTATCCTCAAGCGCATAAACTGACTGTTCGGTACGGCCTGAATAGCGATGACTATTGCCATGACCATGACGATACCCCAGACAAACCCGCCTTGAATTACTCTATATTTGGAGTATTATAGGTATATATCTATATTTGGAGGACATTCAAATGACGACTCCTGCGAAAAAATGCCCGATTCACTCCCTCAAACCCAGGCCTAAACTCGACCCTAAGCGCATCAGCAGCGCGGCCTTACAGGCCTTTTTTAACCTATCGGAACTCTGGAAGCTTTCAGTGACGGAAGAACGCAATCTGTTGGGGGCTCCGCCGGAATCAACTTTCTACAAGTGGAAATCTCAACTCACCGCAGGACGCTTGAGCCATGACACGTTGGAGCGCATTAGTTACCTGCTGGGTATTTATAAGGACTTAAACATTCTATTGCCCAGCAAACGTGCGGCTGAAGAATGGATACGCAAGCCCAACACCGCCCCACTTTTTAATGGCCAAAGCGCCCTGGACAGAATGCTCGCAGGTAATCTCGTTGATCTTGCCGATGTCCGACGCTACCTGGATGCCCAACGAGGGCTGTGATGAAGACACCCACAACCATCGCACTAGACTGGCGGTATCAATACCGAGTGATTGCTTCAGAATTCCCGCCGATCAATTTTTTTGAGTCACTCGTTGATGCCGATTTAATGGATGAGCTCTATTACATCGAATCACTCACCAATGACAGGCTACGTGATCAGGTGGGTGATATCACCTTAGTCGCACCAGAAGACCGACTTTGCGGCCCAGGGTCTTCCCCCGTTATGGCCGCCTTTACTCACGTAAGCCCAGCTTGCCCCAGTCGCTTTAGCGATGGTAGTTATGGTGTGTATTACGCCTCAAAAACACTCAACACCGCGATTGAGGAAACCACGTTTCACCGCACCCTTTTCCTCGCCTATACCCAGGAAGACCCCGGCGAAATTGATATGCGGGTTTACATTGGAGAAGTCACCCAATCGATGCATGACATACGCGATGAAGTCTATGAAAAATACCATATCCCCAACAACTGGACGCCCAGTCAGGATTTTGGCCGCGATTTACGAATGGATAACGCCTGGGGAATCGTTTACCGCTCCGTTCGAGACCCGAACGGAGAATGCATCGCCGTACTTAGACCCTCAGCGCTGACCATTCCACGCCAGGCACAACACCTATCTTATGTTTGGGATGGAGAGAGTATTAGCAATGTCTATGAAAAAACACTGCTGCTGTAACGTTTAATCGTTAACTTTTATAACAACGTCCCTTAAGGAATACGGCTCATGCATCACACCTCGTGCCTCATTACACATCCCCATTAAATGCCACTCCCCATTGTCCGGCATAAAAACACTCTCCCACAGGTTTGCGCGCACGTTCTCCTATTTCTGCATCACGAAAGTCTTCATGTAACTCAGTGAGCACACCCGCATAGCCCACGGCCAATGCGGCCATAATATCGACATCATCAGGGATGCCAAATACGGTACGCGCTTTGTCGCCATCAAAACCACCCATTTGATGTGCCTGCAAACCCATCGAAGCCGCTTGTAGGCACAAATTTTCGCTCGCAGCCCCCGTATCATACTGACTCCAACGATTTGCTTTTCCATTATGCTTAAACGTCGGCGCACTCGTGGCCAACATCAACAACGGGGCATTACACCGCCCAAAGCTGGTTCTTTTCTGCCAGACAGCCCAACAGCTTTTCCCAGGCAGCTTCATCTTTATTACGATCACAAACAACATATCGCCACGGCTCTTCACCAAAACAGGAAGGCGCCCAACGAGCCGCCTCCAGTAACGCTAACACTTGCTTTTCTTCCAGCATTTTTGTGGAGTCAAATGCCCGTGGGCTCCAGCGTTTTGCAATCAACTCATCAACGGGGGCTGCGGTTGTCGCTAATTTAGTTGTCGTCGTTGTAGCGGTTGTAATCGTCATCACACGCTTCCTTCATAAAAAACGGTTCACGAAAAATAAAAAGCCTCACCCATTCGCGAGACTTTTTGTCGGTTAATACTCTGATCGAACTCGTGCTGCTACACCTTTCGCGGCGGCAAATCGAACAGCAAGAACTCACTCTCCGCCTCCGCTTTTAACGCAAGCACCGTTTCAGCATCAATGGCCAAAGCATCTCCAGTGGAGAGAATATCGTTCTGCCGCTGTAAATCACCCCGTATCACTTGCACATAATAGGCGCGTTTTGGATCCAACACATGCTCCAGCGAATCACCAATGCCAAGCCTGCCAAGATACAAAGAGACGTCCTGATTGATACTAACGCTGCCTTCTCGCCCATCAGGTGATACCAGCAAACTCAGCGGCCCATCCTTAACATCCGCTATCACCTTCTGCTCGTAACCAGGCTCAATACCCAGCTGCTTTGGTTCAATCCAAATTTGCAGAAAATGCAAAGGCTCATCCTGCGAGGGATTGTATTCGCTATGCGTGACGCCAGTACCCGCACTCATACGCTGCACTTCACCTGCGGGTAGTTCAGTCACATTGCCCATACTGTCTTTGTGCGCAATGCGCCCATTCAGCACCATACTGATAATTTCCATATCACGATGTGCATGAGTAGCAAAACCTTCTCCTGGCGTTACCCGGTCTTCATTAATGACCCGTAGTACAGAAAACCCCATACGATCCGGGTCTACATAATCGGCAAAAGAAAAACTATGTCGGCTCTTCAACCAACCTCCGTGCTCACCCACTCCCCGATCTTGCGAACGTCTGATATCAAACATGTTATTTCCTTTCCATTTCGGCGTTTAAACATGACTAATAAATTAGTAATTATTCATATTAATTGAACATAAATAGAGATCAATATCGTAGAAAAAAAACACAAAACAAACCATAATTATGATTATAATACGAATACAGACGAAAAATAGTAAAATTTTCTGGCATAATCAATCAAATTATTTGAATTAGAAGCAACACAGGGTTACAACAGCATGGCTTCACGCCCGCACGCTGCGTAATCTCCCCACCCAGGACAGACCAACATGAAACTCACTCTGGATGCCCTCAACGTCATTGACGCCATTGACCGCCATGGCAGTTTTGCCGCAGCAGCGGAAAAACTGTTTCGTGTTCCCTCCGCCATCAGCTATACCATGCAAAAACTGGAACAGGATCTCGACACGCCCATTTTTGACCGGGCAGGACACCGGGCTGTACTTACGCCAGCAGGCCAGACACTACTCAAAGAAGGGCGGCGACTGTTGTCCGCCGCTCACGAGTTGGAAGGACAGATCAAACGAATTGCCACAGGCTGGGAAGCAGAATTGCGCATCGCCATCGACACTATTATTCCTGTTCCCCGTTTACTACCACTGGTACAGGATTTTTTTGAGCAGCAACAGACAAGCCAGCAATCAGGCCGAGGCACTCAACTACAGCTCACACATGAGGTACTCGGTGGCAACTGGGATGCCTTGAACTCAAATCGAGCCGACCTGGTGATTGGCGCCAGCGGCGAGGGATTGACCGGCGGTGGTTACAGTAGTCTGCCATTAGATAATTTCAACATCGTATTTGCCGTTGCCCCCCAGCACCCACTGGCACAGGCCGAAGAACCCATCAGCAGTCATGAAATCCTCAAGTATCGTGCCGTTGCTGTAGCCGACAGTTCTCAAAAGTTGCCACGTCGCAGCATCGGTCTTCTCGACGGGCAACAAGTTCTCACCGTACCAAACATGCAATGCAAGCTGGAAGCACAAATGCTTGGACTTGGTGTGGGCTACTTACCCCATTATTGGGTAAAAGAGGCCGTAGCAAATGGAAAACTAATGATTAAATCAGTGCAAGGTATAAACCACTCGATTCGGACTTACGCCGTATGGAGCAGCGACAACCAGGGAAAGGCACTGCAATGGTTCGTGCAACAATTAAAAGACAAATCGACTCAAGAGCAGCTTTTCCAGGGCCGTTAATGTGATGTGGACAAACTAGCCTCTCAACTCAAAAATTTTGGTGAAGCTCAACTCGCCAACGTCTCTACGCACGATATTCGCACATCCACCGTACACCTCATTTTGACCGCCGCCTTTTTTACTGGTGCAGTCATCGGCATGGCCAAAACCAGCGACACACCCAAAAAAACTTACCTCAAATTTTTATACCTGTTTCTGGAAGAAAACTTTGGACTCAGTGCCAATAACGCCACAGGTATGATCGAGTCCAACGGCCGACTGTATAAACGCTATGTACTGATGGAAAAAATTTACAATGCAGGATGGCAGGCCGCCGGTGAGTTTTGTAACGCCGAAAACCAATATCACGAAGTAAGTGATGACCTTGGATACGAAAGTCTTCCCGAGCAAAACAATGTTTTAAAAAACTTATTATATCAATATCGAGACCTCAGTATGTCAGGGCTGAATATTGAGGGCACCAAAGAGCAAAAACCGGAAGCACCCATCATTGAAAAGCCAGCGCCTATTGTCATCAAACCGGTATCACCTCTCCCCCAAGCCCCCAGGAAAAGAAGAACGTTCCTGTTTTTGCTCATCGTGTTATTGGGCAGTCTTAGCTATTACTATTTTATTTTGAACCCCCCCACACTCAAAGAAGTGCTGGAATATTTCGACCAGCCTTTTTTTATAAAAATGCTGGAAGAAGCCATTAAAATGACTCGCTTACTCATCCAGTAGTAACAAACTGATATTACCACCAACGGCAGCAGTATTGGTCGACACCACTCGCTCAGTTGCAAATCGATGTAAATAATATTGCCCCCCCGCCTTTGGGCCCGTTCCCGACAAGCCCTCACCCCCAAAGGGTTGCACCCCAACGACCGCACCCACCATATTACGATTAACATAAAGATTACCCACCCGTACGCGCTTGCGAATATGCTCTACCGTAGCACTAATACGAGAATGAACACCGAGGGTCAGCCCGTAACCTGCGTCATTAATGGTATCGATCACGGCATCAAGATCTGCTGAGGCATACCGAATAACATGAAGTATCGGGCCAAAGACTTCACCTTTGAGCTGCGACAAAGATTCAATTTCAATCACCGTCGGCGGCACATAATTTCCATTCTGTAATTCATCAGCAAGCTCAACACTCGCCAATACACGGGCTGAGGATTTCATGCTTTTAATGTATTGCAACAAATTTTTCTTTGCCCTGGCATCAATCACTGGCCCTACATCGGTTGTCCATAGCGCGGGGTCACCCACCACAAGCTCGTCCATCGCATCCTGCAATAATGTCAATACCTGTGGTGCAATATCCTCTTGCACAATTAACACACGTAATGCCGAGCAACGTTGACCGGCACTGTTAAAAGCCGACATCATCACATCCATCACCACCTGCTCGGGTAGGGCCGAGCTATCGACAAGTAATACGTTCTGGCCACCCGTTTCAGCAATCAGTGGCACAATACCCCCTTCCCGACGAGACAGAAACTGATTAATCAATCGCGCTGATTCCGTAGACCCCGTAAAAGCCACCCCCGCCAAAACTGGATCACTCAGCAAAGCCTCGCCCACACTGGCACTATCTCCCAATAAAAGATGAAGCGCATCCTTCGGTATTCCCGCGTCATAAAACAACTGCGTCATTCGGGTTGCCGTCACCGGCGTCAAGCTCGCGGGCTTGGCCACCACAGTATTACCCGCGGCCAAAGCGGCAGCTATTTGTCCGGTAAAAATGGCCAATGGAAAATTCCATGGGCTAATACACGCAAAGACTCCACGCCCATGCAAACTATGCGTATTTTCTTCACCCACCGGGCCTGGCAATAATTCCGCTTTTGAAAATTCCAGTCGTGCCCGAGATGCGTAATAACGACAAAAATCCACCGCCTCACGCACTTCATCCAGAGCATCCATAAGACAACGCCCACCTTCATGTACGATACTGTGCAGTAAAAATTCCCGGTGAGTTTCAATGTTGTCTGCTACACGCTCCAGAATTGTGGCGCGCTCATGGGCCGGCTTACTTTGCCAGGTATCAAAATATTCATATGCCGATTGCATGGCTTCTCGAACTAATTCAACGGGTCTCACTGCCTCAGCCGGTTGATTAATGGCGGCACTTTTTTCTACGCTTTGTTCAGCTTTTTGTTCGGCTTTTTGTTCGGCTTTTTGTTCGGCTTCTTGTTCGGCTTCTTGTTCGGCTTCTTGTTCGGTAATAGCGTTACCACCCGCGATCACATCAGACAGTGCCATCATCACAGTTTCATCATTCACATTAATACCGTGTGAATTCAGGCGTTCATTGTTAAACAGGTTTTCGGGTAACGGAATTTTCTCATGAGGAACACCTGCTGAAGCACGCACAAGATCCAACGGGTCAGTAATCAGGCTATCGAGCGAGTCATTACCACTCAACTGGTTAACAAAAGAGGTATTGGCTCCATTTTCCAGAAGACGTCTAACCAGATACGGCAACAGCTCTTTATGCCCACCTACTGGCGCATAAATCCTGCACGGTACACCATCGCGCTCACTTAACTTTTTTCCATCATCCGGGCTTTCATACAATCCATCACCCATTCCGTGTAAGCGCTGAAATTCATATGAGTGCTTACATTCTGTCTCCACCGCCATTTGCGTGATTGCGGCAACCGTGTGGGCATTATGCGTAGCGAACTGAGAATAGATAACATCAGAAGCCGCCAACATGCGGCGCGCGCAGACAAGGTAAGCCAAATCAGTATGCGCCTTACGGGTATACACCGGATAGCCCGCAAGACCTTGCTGTTGGGCACGTTTTATTTCCGTATCCCAGTAAGCGCCTTTCACCAGTCGTAACATGATACGACATTTATTGTTTTTCGCCAGATCAACGATCCAGTCAATCACCTCAGGGGCGCGTTTCTGATAAGCCTGAACCGCAAGCCCAAGGCCTTCCCATTTAGCGCCGCTGCCATCACTGTCATCACTACCGTCACTACTACGGCCACTTAATTCTGGCGCATTGAGTAAGCATTCAAATATTTCCAGAGTTAATGACAGGCGCTCCGATTCCTCAGCATCTACGGTAAACCCAATGCCCGCCTCCGCTGCCGCCTTAGCCAGCGTCATCACTCGTGGAACCAGCTCATGCAGTACACGCTGGCGTTGCGACACTTCAAAGCGCGGGTGTAACGCCGACAATTTCACGGAAATACCCGGTGCTTCAAAGGCAGATGACCATGGCCCGGAACGGGCTAAATGTGCAATGGCCTTTTTATAACGCTCGAAGTACACATCCGCATCGGATTGCCCCAGCGCACCTTCACCCAGCATATCAAAGGAGTAACGGCAATTAGAAAACTCTCGCAGGCTGCGAGACAAGGCTTCTTCGATATTCCGCCCCATTACAAATTGCCGGGCCATCACACCCATTGCCTCCTTTAATGCCAAACGAACCACCGGCTCACCGCTGCGAATGACGATGCGTTTTAACAGGGCGAGAGTATTTTTTACGGGGGAATGAGACAGCTCATCATCCAGCCCCACCAACCGTCCCGTTAACATAAGCCCCCAGGTTCCGGCATTCACCAACAGAGAATCACTCTTGCCAATATGCGCGCTCCAATCAGCCGAACCTAACTTGTCACGTATTAACCGTTCAGCGGTATCCGCATCTGGAATGCGAATCAGCGCCTCTGCCAGGCACATCAACACCACACCTTCTTGAGAAGAAAGATCGTATTCGTTAAGAAAGGCTTGAAGGCCGCCGTGATGACTACGCCACTGCTTGATTTGATGAACAAGATCAGCCGCATCCTGCTGAAGCCGGTGATTTCGGTCTGCCACGAAACCTGTTGCCATACGGGCATCCATTTCAGCTAATAACGCGCTAACCTTGCTTTGCTCATCCAACAAGTAGGCTTGATTAATGGCCTTCCACAGGAGGGAGGAAGGTATGGGGGGCATGGAGGGATCGTGCCGATGGAGAGTGGAATAGACCGTCATGTCTCATTATCGGCAGGCCAACTTAAATATGTACAATCAGTACTGGTCGCTTACTGACTAATGTCCCGTAAAAAAAAGGGTGCCTTGCATTCAAAAGCGTCCAGTCGCTGAGTTAGACCCACCGAGCCTTGAGGCTTAGTTTTTCAGAACTTTTACAGTGCATCCATATTTTGTGTAGCAGTAGTATCACGTTGCATTCCGTTACGCCTCACTTTACCCGCAGTAATCGAAAACATTTTGCTAAATGCACGAGAGAATGACGATTCAGAGTGATAACCAACTTGTTCAGCCACTTGTGAAACCATTTCTCCTTTACTGAGTAATGACCACGCAATTTGCATACGCCACCACACTAAATATTGGCCAGGTGTCCAGCCACAAACCGCCTTAAAATTTTCTGCAAAAAGAGTACGGGAAAGCCCTGCTATTTTTGCAAGGTTTTCAAGTGTCCAATTTTTTTCAGGGTTTTTGTGGATACATTCAATGGCTTTAGATAAACGCGAATGATTGTAAATCCTTAGCATACCCGAGTTATCTGGGTTGTCGTTGAGCTGCTGGCGAATAGCGTATGTGAACAGCAGCTCTGACAACCGATTAATGATCAAACGGGATGCCGCTTGATTATTGGTGTTCTCAATAATGATCATATCAAGAATGGCTTTTAACCAAACATTATCACTTGAATTCTTAATAATAAAAAATGAGGGAAACTGATCTAACAGTAAGCGACTACCTCGATGCTTGAAAATTACTTCCCCGCAAAGCAGTCCAGTACCGGGGATCGATTGCGCCTCAGAAAATGACAGGTGTTGCTGTTCCCCTGTTAGGCTTTCCATCGGTAAAATATGATGGGTGAGCTCCCTTGGAAAAATGACTAAATCGCCATGCGTCAAAACAACAGTTTCTGCATTTGGTATATGCATAACACATTGACCCAAGGTAATAATATGAAAACAGGTCGCGCCAAGTTTATGCTCATCAATCCGCCAATCACCACAAACTTTTGCATTGTGGTAGATATCAACATCAAGCTTTAACAAATACAGAACATCAGACAACACGTCGAGACCGGACGATTTAGCAGTTTTTATGTATTTTTTATCATTCATAGCCCAAATCATACGTAATATAGTGCCACCTTTACAATGACAATGAGGAATGAATGATGACTAACTTTACTTTTTACACCCCTGAAACGGCACCAGAGGAAGCAAAACCAATATTGGAGGAAATTAAAAAAGGGTTTGGGTTTATCCCAAACCTCTTTGCCTACATGGCAGAGGCTCCCACCACACTCGAAGCTTATCTCACACTCAATGACATCATCGAAAAAACATCGCTGAGTCCCGCTCAACAGCAAGTGGCGCTACTGGCAGCCAGCGTAGAAAATGAATGTGATTTTTGTACCATAGCGCATCGTGCCGTTGGCAAAATGAAAAAAGCGAACCAACAAACCTTAGACGCGCTAAATAAAAACCAACAAATAGAGGACAGCAAAGACGCAGCCCTTGCGAAATTCACTCAAACCATTATCAAAGATAGAGGCCGTATATCGGATTCAGCAATTAATGATTTTTTAAGTGCCGGGTTTACCAAGCAACAAATACTAGAGGTTATGATCATTGTTTCAATTAAAACACTCTCAAATTATATCAATCACTTAACAAACCCAGAGCCAAATGACGAATTATTATCTATGACGTAGGCTAAGACCATACTTATCAGTGATGCCGCTTGGAAGCCCACTCAAACCTCCTACAAGCCATCAACAAAGGTAAAATCAACATTAAAAGTAAGTAGAGTGGACAAAGCACAACGTGCCAAACAGCCTGCGCAGCACGTTGTGCATGTCGCTGAAACTCCAGTTCCCAACCTATATAACTGCTGGCGACCCAAACGAGTAAGCGGTATTTCGATCATGACTAGCGACAACTACAACGGAAGTAGTGCATCATCGCTAACGGATAGAAAAAACAGCAAATAGCGAAGCGACGTTGTACTTCGGGTAACCTCGACCCCACACAACCCACAAATATCAAGAGCGTGTATTGGCCAGCTAACTCATTCATTTAGGTAGGCTGGAAAAAGCGTAGCGTGTCCAACAGTCACCGCATTATGTCACTAAAATACCTGTACAGCCCTTAACATTTGCAGAATTCCAGTAACTGATTCCTATGGCATAGCTCTTAACGCTTTTCAAGCGATAACTTGTCTAGCAATGCACGTAACTCCACTTCCCCATCACTATTACCAAATGTGCCTAGTTTTCTTCCATCGGGGCTGAAAAGAACAATAATCATGGTGCCGACATCCTGTTTCTGTCTAAAGGTTTCCCCTTTCTTAACATTCACATTAATCACAAAAAAGTCTATCTTGTCAGTATAATCGGAACGCACAGTGTTAAGCAGCGTCATTAAATCCAGACTTTTCATGGAACCCTTATCGTGCATCAGTACAGCTGCGGCCTTACCTTTACCAATTTGTGTCACATCATCGTTAAAACCCTTCGGCAGTAACATAAAGGCAAGTACCAAAAAACCACTAACACCAAAAAAAACAAATAAAGTCGTGCGAGAAACAAAGCCTGTTTGGCGATAAATCATAATGTTATATGTCCTATTAATAAATTATTGGGTTCTAATCTAAAGGGTAAATCACCCTTGTTTGTTCTATTTTTTCACACCAACAGCCTTTATAATATGTACATACTTGGTGTGTTCCAAGTTCTTTGCAAGCTCTATTATCAACTTCTTCTTTTTTATCTTCTTTTTTTCTCAATAGAAATGCCTCTAACATTTCAGCATCTAATATGGGACCATCAGCTGTATAGTCATTTCTGTATTTATTGTTAGTTTCGCCAATAGCATTATCGACAACCTTACCAAGCTCGTGGCCTATGAGGGAGCAACCGATAAGGTTTAAAAAGATAATTATAATTACTGCTTGTTTCATGGTTTATTATTTTTTAAACATAACGCCGAGATCATTGGGGCGTCTGATCTTGTTTTAATATATAAAGTGGATTCAAAAATATTAAAAATTGCCAGAATTGGCTCGCATAGCGAATTATTCCAGTAGTATATAACGTCAATTTCACTGCCGGCCTCTAAACAGACACCTATAATAACGATTGTTGAAGATCCGCAGCCCACCCTATTTCGACAAATCAAACAAAATATCATCAAAAAAATCATTGGCGGTAGGGAACAGTTTCAATTTTTGTGGAAAATTTAAACTTGGCTGTCCTTTTTACTAGGCTTTTTTACTAGCTGTCCTTTTTACTGACTTAAATTGTTGTTTGCTTGTTGATTAGCGGGTATGTACGAGTTTGTCGAGTTTGTCGATGACGTAAGCATTAAGGCTTTTCCCCGCCTTTGCCGCAGCCGCAAAAATATCGCGATGTAAATCTGGGTTGCCTCGGACTAGGAATTGACCAGAGAAAGGTTTGTCTGGGCTTTCTTGCCGTTCTTTGCAAAAAGACAGGTAATCATCGATTGATTCTTCGAATGCTTGACGTAACTCACTTACGGATTGACCTTGAAAGGTGATCACGTCACGAGTGTTAATCACTTCACCGTGAAAAATATTCGCCTCATCATCAAACTCAACTTGGCCTATATAATTTTTGTATTCCATAGCTGCAACTACCTTTCTATTGTTGAGGCGTTATGCCTGCACGTTCTAAGTATGTACGCATAGACTTAACGGCCCCTTTATCTGTTTCTTTCTCTAGGTGTGGGCGATGAAATACTGCTCGCACTCCGTTGAGGGCGAATCGTACCCGAGACCCATTACCCTCTGTAATTTCAGTACCGAGAGCCTTAAGCATGGCTTCAATATCATTCCAGACGATATTGGCAAGGACAGGGGTAGCAAATATGGCCAAAAGTGTTCGTTGATGCTTTCGATTCATGTCTAATGATAGCACAAAGTGATATCACTTCAAGGTAGCTTTTGGTTATTTTCCATGTGGATAGTATCAACGATATGTTAACGGGCATGTCGTTTCATTCAGGCTGGCGTCGTTTTAAAATCATTTATTTAGAAAAAATATTTCTGTAAGTCATTGTTATATATAGTTATAAATTCATCATTAACATGCCTGAGGATAGAGTCAGACAAATGTCGTTTTAATTCAGTTAGTGATCCGTTCTCTATAAGCGTCATGCGTCTTCGGGATTTAGATGGCGCTCCTTCTTACAGCCCGCGTGGAAATCATCGAGATAGAAGCTATGCCATATGTAATGATAATAGGTAAGGGCTGCCCCGATGTGCGCATATAAATCACAGCCTAAAAGTACACACAAAATTGATATAAATCAATAATTTATCGTAAAATTGGAGATCGCCAATTTTTGGCGATAAGTGCTTTTCTGAGGACCTCTCAAGCATCTTTTCAACTTCATTCTTGCTAGCCCCGCAGCCCGATACCACACGTTCGCGCACAAAAACCTCTAATTGGGGCGTTAAACTAAAATTCATACATCGCCTTGCACCTGGCCAAAGATCGCAACACCAACCTAGACAAGTGACATGAGCAAACACATCGGTAGCAGTTTTGATGATTACCTCGACGAGGAAGGCCCGCTTGCGGAAGCGGGAGCGATTGCCGTCAAGCGCGTGATCGCTTTCCAGCTTGAGGAACTCATGAAGGAGCAGAAACTGAACAAGGCCCAACTGTCGAAACGGATGAAGACCAGCCGTTCCGCGTTGGAGCGGTACTCGATCCCAATAATCCTTCTGTTACGCTGCTGACCCTTGAACGTGCCGCCAAGGCATTGGGCAAGAGTATCCGGATTGAACTTGCCGCTTAGGACGTCCCGCCCTTTGCTAGATGAAAAGGTCTAAAGCAGACACCTATAATAACCATTGGCATACTACCCACCTAAATTGAATTAGTTTATAAAGGCGAAATTTACTCTTTTATACTAATAGTGATATCTGCATGAAATGACTGTTATGTGCATATCTGAAACGGCGTAAACCAACCTATGGGCATCATCGATTCTTCTAGACCAAAATCCAGACAAACTTTCCTTTAAAGGTTCGGGTTTGCCTATACCTTCAAAAGGTGTCCTTAAGACATTAACGATTAGCTTATTGATACGCTTTAATGTCCTTTTATCTTGGCCTTGCCAATATCCATAATCTGACCAAGCTGCCTCAGTCCACGCCAGATTTCTACTCATCCAGTATATCCCTTTCTAGAACATTACCTTCTCGATATTGCTCAATAGATTTCCGCAGGTGTTCTGCATTTGCAGGGGACTTCAGCAAATACACTGTTTCCATCAAACTATTGTAATAATCAAGCGACATTACAACGGCATCTTCGCTATCTCTGCGAGTAATAACAGTACAGTCAGCGTCGTTAACCACTTGATCTAAAACGAATTTTAATCTATTCCTTGCTTCGGTAAATGATACAATTCGCATGTTACACCTCTACTTGTACGTGATATTGGACAAGTATAGACTTCCTTGAGGATATGTACAAGATACCAGACAGGTATGTTTTGAGGGGCTATTTGAGGGGCTGACAGTTAAATAGCCAGAATGGCCCATAGGCTGACCTCTTAACAGAAGCCCCTTAAACCTGTGCTTGATTTACCGTTTTAGGCTTTGAAGATCCGCAGTCCACCCTATTTTGACAACTCAAACAAAATATCATCAAAAAAATCATTGGCGGTAGGGAACAGTTTCACTTTTTGTGGAACATTTAAACTTGGCTATCCTTTTACTGGTCCTTTTTACTGCTCTTTTTACTGCTTTTTACTGTTTTAGTCAGGAACCAGTAAGCAGGTTATTCAGAGGGTTATAGGCTTTGGCTTGTATTTTCATTGTCGGGCAGATTGCTTTGTTATGCACATCACGCTATCATTTGGTATACATTGCATTACAATGTAACACAAAAGGCCGTAAAACATGAAGACTGAAATGCTGAGCACCCGTATAGACCATGATACCAAATCTGCTTTTGCTAGTATTTGCGATGAGGTGGGCTTAAGCCCCTCCCAGGCAATAAAGCTATTCGCCAAAGCCGTGATTAATTATGGCGGAATACCATTTGACATTAAAGTAAGGCAACCTAATTCACGAACTTTTGATGCTATTCAAGAGCTGGAGCAAGGTAAAGGCCATAAGGCAGAGAATGTTGACCAGCTTATTGATGAGCTAGGCAAACACTGATTATGCATCGCCTGGAATACTCAACACAGTTTAAGCGTGATTTTAAAAAAATAACCAAAATGCCGATACCTGACATTATTGAGGTTGGCCATGTTATTTCTACACTTCAAAAAAATGAACCTTTAGCTGAAAAATATTCCGACCATGCCTTAAGTGGAAGCTGGTTAGGTTATAGGGATTGTCACGTTAAACCTGATCTTGTTTTAATATATAAAGTGGATTCAAAAATATTAAAACTTGCCAGAATTGGCTCGCATAGCGAATTATTCCAGTAGTATATAACGTCAATTTCACTGCCGGCCTCTAAACAGACTCTAAACAGACACCCATAATAACGATTGACATACTACCCAACCAAGATCAACATATTCAGCCCCTTAAACAGACACCCAGAATAACGAGTGACGTACTACCCAACCAAGATCAACATATTCCATTCAAGGAATCACCTGGTTAAAAGCGTTAACCATACCCAAACCCGTTATAATTTTTGAATTTCTACTACGGTAAGCTGCGTATACTTCTAAATTTCCTCTACCGATCTTTTATCTTTTTTCATGACTGTTGCCATTTCTATTTTTTCTTCTTTCCTGCCTTCTTCTCTAGCTATTTCAATGCCCTCTACTTTTCCTTCCTTTTTACCTTTCCTTAAACCCCGCTTTTCTCCTTTCACTTCCGTCATCTGCACAGCTTCTTTCCGTATTCTCAGTTCTTCTGCTCGGATGCACTGGATGATTTCATAGGCGGGCTTCCAATATCATTAAGTTAACGATTATCGACCACTGGTAGGTTGGCGGTGAGCTTGCGAACCCCAACGTCGCCAATGATGCCGGGATTTGCTCGCTCACTTGTAACAGGAAATCAGGCTTAACTTAATGACATTGGGCGGATATCCATTTCATGCTGACTTGCAGTTTTGCGAACAAGCCTGTGCTTTCAACGCTGAGGTAGGACTCCGGGGAGATGATGAGGTGGTCTCGACTTGTACGTTGATGATTCGGCCAACCTGGATTAATCGGTCGGTGAGATCTCCATCCGCCATTGAGGGGGTGAGGTCTCCCGAGGATTTGGATTTTTTGTTCGTCGGAGAGTTCGATGTTCATGGGGGTTTTAACTGGCTTTCTGGATACTGGCCTTTATACCCTCTGGGGCACAAGTAACCAAAGGTCACAAGTGCCCCAGAGGCTATAAAGGCCGGTATGACGAAGAGAGAGGTTGACGGTTCTTTTCGGCTTTTTTCCGTATGGGTGATAGCGGCTGGTTACTTCCCAACCACCCCTTCAATGAACCATCCCGTCGCGGTACAGTCTCAATCGATGGTTTTATTAGCCTTAGTTGCTGGTTTTGTTGTTTTAAGGGCTTGTAGCTTTCGTTTCTCTTGATAGAATCCACTATTTTTATATATATACCCGTGGCGTTTGAGATTTACGTTTAAGTGCGCGTCATATTTACTTCATGGCAAAGCAAAATGACGAGTAATAGTCATTCTATTGCGAGGCATTTTAACGCTACCATGGAGAAAATAGGGCGTGCAATTGGACCTAGATCTCAATCGCTACGGGTATTTATTGTCATTTACCGCCATCAAAGGGTGCTTAATGTCGTACCAACACGAAATACAAGAGCTTAAAGAACACATCAGTCAGCAGATTATCGGTCAGGAGGCGTTGGTTGATCGTATGCTTATTGCGCTGCTGTGTGATGGACATTTGCTGGTGGAGGGTGCGCCGGGGCTGGCGAAGACCCGTGCGATTAAAAGCCTGAGTGAGTTAATTGAGGGTGATTTTCACCGGGTACAGTTTACCCCGGATTTGTTGCCTGCGGATTTAACCGGCACTGAGATTTTCCGCCCGCAAGAAGGCAGTTTTGAGTTTCAGGCGGGGCCGTTGTTTCATAATTTGATTCTGGCGGATGAGATTAACCGTGCGCCTGCCAAGGTGCAGTCTGCGTTGCTGGAGGCGATGGCGGAGCGCCAGATTACGGTGGGGGCGGTGACGCATAAGCTGCCTGAGCTGTTTTTGGTGATGGCGACGCAAAACCCTATTGAGCAGGAAGGCACTTATCCTTTGCCTGAGGCGCAGTTGGATCGCTTTTTGTTGCATGTGTTTATTGATTACCCTGACGCTGAGGCGGAACGTAAAATTCTGCACATGGTGCGTAAAGAGGCTCAATCCAGCCATCAAGCCGATGACCATGTCCGTCAATCGGATGCTGTGACGGCGATGTCGCAGGAAGCGTTGTTTGGTGCGCGCAACGAAGTGTTGCAAATCCATATGGCGGAGAATCTCGAAGAGTATTTACTTCAGCTTATTCTGGCCACGCGCAAGCCGGCTGCTTACAGTAGTGATTTGGCGCTGTGGATTGAATACGGCGCGAGTCCGCGCGCGACCATTGCGTTGGATCGCACCGCCCGCGCTCATGCCTGGTTGCAGGGGCGAGATTATGTGGCGCCGGAGGATATTCAAACCATGGCGTATGATGTGTTGCGTCATCGGCTTATTTTAAGTTATGAAGCCGAGGCGAATGGGGTCAATGCCGATAAGTTTATCCAAGAGCTTATTCGTAACGTTCCTGTTCCATGAGGTTGTTTGCACAAAACACGCGCCCTGTTGATGCCACCGTCGACGGGGACAACCTGGTGCACGTCTCCCCGTCGACACTCATTGCTTTACGCGGTGCGGGTGAGAGCCTGACGCTTAAAGCGAGCCGTATTTCTGCTCGCCAAAGTGGTAATTATCTGTCGCGTTTCAAGGGCCGGGGCATGGAGTTTGATGAGGCTCGCCTCTACCAGCCCGGTGATGATGTGCGCACAATGGACTGGCGTGTGACCGCTCGCACGGGTAAACCGCACACTAAGTTGTATTGTGAAGAACGTGAGCGGGCGGTACTGACCTGGGTTGATATGCGGCCCACGATGTTTTTTGCGACACGCGGTGCCTTTAAATCTGTTATTGCGGCTCGCGCAGCGGCGTTGCTTGGCTGGAGCGCCAACCGACAGGGTGACCGCCTGGGTGGGCTGGTGTTTAATGCCGATACTCACCATGAATTACGCCCCAAACGGGGCAAGTCTGCGACGCTAAAAATGATGCAGCTAATAAGCACGGCTTCGCGCTGGCAAAGTGAATATCTCCAAGCTGAGCAACAAAAACAACAACAACACGAACCGCAAATACCGGATGCGGATAATGCCCTGGCCCGGATACGCCGTGTGGCCAAGCCCGGCAGTCTGATTTTTTTGATCAGCGACTTTCGCCACCTTGGGCCTCAAGCCGAATCTCATTTGGCACACCTGTCGCGCCATAATGATGTTGTACTGTTCCACGTATACGATTCACTGGAACAAGCCCTGCCGGCGCGTGGGCAGTATCGCGTGGCCTGGGGTGAACGCAGTAGCGTATTTAGTGGTGGTACTGCCTCGCAAAACAAGCACCGCGAGTTATTCGAGCAGCATTGCCAGCAATTACAGGAATTCAGTCGTTTTCCCGGTGTTCATTATCTGAGCTGCGCGACCCATGAAGACGTTTTGCAGCGTTTGCAGCTGGGGCTAAGAAGGCGATGAATCCTGAAATACCGCTGCGCGATATTCATTTACCCGAGGCTATTGGCTGGTGGCCTTTGGCGTTGGGCTGGTGGTTGCTCATCGCATTGTTGATTTTAATACCGCTGATTATTTGGGGTGCTAAACGCTATATTGCACGTCAACAACTCCGCAAACAGGCCCTGGCGAATTTGTCTGCTATTGAAACTAACTTTAAGCAACACCAGAATGATCAGCAATTGGTGAGTGAGGTTTCTATTCTGCTGCGCCGCATTTGCATCAGCCATTTTCCTCGCGCGGATGTCGCCGGGCTGAGTGGCGAAGCCTGGACACAGTTTTTAAACTCACGCTCGCACAGTTCACCCCGCTCGCAAAAGCCACATTCACCCGTCATTCATTTTGATGACGAGAGCTGTTTTGCATTGATGACCGGCCCTTATCAACAGCAGCAATGCGACATTAATAGTCAGAAACTACTGGATGCTTGCCGTGGCTGGATAAAACACTTAAAGCCGCTGTCAAAACCACTGGCAAAACCACAATCAAAACCACAGACACCCAAGGCCTTCGGGAGTCCACAAGCATGATCCAGTTTGAATGGATATGGGCGTTTGCTGCTCTACCCCTGCCCTTGTTGCTCCGGTTTATTTTACCGGCTGCCAATAGCCAGCAAGATGCGGCCTTGCGTGTACCGTTTATTGAAGACTTTCAACATATCAGTACCGTTTCCATCAACAGCACCGCGAGGCGCTGGCCATTGTTATTGGCATCGCTGGCCTGGGCTTGTCTGGTCATCGCCGCCGCCCGACCACAATGGATAGGTGAGCCCATTGAATTACCCACCTCGGGACGCGACTTAATGTTAGCCGTAGATTTGTCCGGCAGTATGGACGCGCGTGACTTTAAGATTCAAGGTGAAACCGTTAATCGATTACAGGCTACTCAGGTGATTGCGGGTGAGTTTATTAAACGCCGGGTGGGCGACCGGGTGGGCCTAATTCTGTTTGGAGAGCAAGCCTACGTGCAAACCCCACTGACTTTTGACCGTGACACGGTGCGAATACTGCTTTACGAAGCGGCTATTGGCTTGGCGGGCAAGTCCACCGCCATTGGAGATGCCATTGGCCTGATGGTAAAACGGCTGGCGAATAAAAAAGAGGAAAAGAATGATAATAAGAGCAGCCATAAGCCAGAAAAAAAACAACAAGTAATGATTCTACTCACCGATGGCGCCAACACCGCCGGTGAGGTACAGCCGATTAAAGCCGCTGAATTAGCCGCCCAAAAGGGCTTGAAGATTTACACCATTGGCATTGGGGCGGACGAGATGATGGTGCGTTCCATATTTGGTACCCAGCGTATAAATCCTTCTGCTGATCTGGACGAAGGAACACTCACCGCCATCGCTGAAACTACGGGGGGCAAATACTTCCGCGCCCGCGACAGTGCTGAACTGTTAAAAATTTATGACCTGATTGATGAGCTGGAGCCCACAGAACAAGAGGCAAAACTGTTTCGCCCTTTGCGCGCACTTTACACCTATCCATTAATGACAGCCTTGGCACTGAGTGCTTTATTAATTTTGGCTATCAGCCTTAGCGGTTTAAGGAGGCAGCATGGATAGTTGCCATTTATTACGTCCTGATAGTTTGTGGTTTTTGCTGCCGTTAGCGCTCTTGTTGTGGTTACTCGCACAACGCAACAGCAAGGTGGGTAGCTGGCGCACGGTTTGCGATTCGCAATTACTGCCCTACATTCTTCAAGGGCGAGAAACTAAAACGCGCTATTGGCCATTGCTAATCATCGGCATGGCGGGTGTTTTCGCTATTCTGGCCCTCAGCGGCCCGGTGTGTGAGCAACGTGAGCAACCGGTATTCAGGGACCAATCGGCATTGGTGATTGCCTTGGATCTGTCACGTTCAATGGATGCCACTGACGTCCAACCCAGCCGTTTGGCGCGCGCCCGTCTGAAGTTGATTGATATTCTCAAGCAACGTCAGGAAGGCCAGACTGCACTCATTGTTTATGCCGCACAGGCCTTTACGGTCTCGCCTCTGACGGATGACACCAACACTATCATCTCTCTGGTTGGCAGTTTAGACAGCGGTATGATGCCGCTACAAGGCAGCAACAGTGCCATTGCGATTGCCAGAGCGGCGGACTTATTACAGCAAACGGGGGTCCCCATGGGTGACATTCTGCTGATTACCGATGGCGTTAGCCGTGGCAATCTTCAAGCCTCGTTAAAAGAAATCAAGACATACCAACACCGCGTTTCGGTATTGAGTGTGGGCACCCTTGCTGGCGCTCCGATTTTGTTAGCTGAGGGCGGCTTTTTGAAAGGCAGTAACGGCGCTATTGTCATTCCCAAACTGGAAGAAGCACCATTGCGGCAACTGGCTCAAGTCGGTAATGGCCGCTACCAGTCGATGACTGCCAGTGATGATGATATTAATTATCTGCTCGATATTGTCAGCGCGGAGAATGAAACCAAAGAAATCGTTGAAGGCCTAAACACCGACCAGTGGCGCGAAGAAGGCCCGTGGTTATTGCTACTGCTTTTACCCCTCGCGGCACTCGTGTTTCGGCGTGGTTATCTGTTGGTGTTAGTAATTTTCATCTTACCCATGCCGGATGATGTTTATGCTCTGGAATTGCAACCATTGTGGCTCAACACCGACCAGCAAGCCCAACAACAATTGCAACAAGGTAATGCCAAACAGGCTGCCGAGTTATTCAACAACCCGCAGTGGAAAGCCGCAGCCCACTACCGTGCGGCGCAATACCAACAAAGTGTTGATGCATTACAGGGCATCAACACTGCTGAAGCACTCTATAACAAAGGCAATGCCCTGGCACAGTTGGGCAAGGCCCAAGAAGCTATAGAGGCCTATGACGATGCCTTGAAGTTACAGCCCCAGCATGAAGATGCTGAATACAATCGTGAACTATTGAAAGAGCAACAAGAGCAAAGTCAGGAACAGAATCAAGAGCAAGAGCAAGAGCAAGGCGACGAATCCGAACAGGATTCACAAGATGATGAGAAGCAAAGTGACGATCAACAAGAGGGGGATCAGCAATCCGGTGACCAATCCGGTGAGCAACAAGATCAGCAACAATCGTCATCCGAGCAGTCTTCAGAAGAGCAGTCTTCAGAAGAACAATCATCAAACGAGCAACAACAAGCTGATCAGGAAAAGGCTGACGGCGATGATGACGCTGATAATAAGCAAGAACAACAAACCACTCCAGACAAGGAATACCGCGAGGCAACAGAAAGTGACATTGCGATGGAACAGTGGCTACGTCGTATTCCCGATGACCCTGGTGGTTTAATGCGACGTAAATTCCAGTACCAATACCAACAGCAGCCTCAACAACAATCTCAACAAAACAACAGTAAAAGCGAAAGAGAACCATGGTAATTTTTAATAAAATCGTAACCGCTGTTTCATTGACTTTGTTGACGTTACTGCTTCCCCTGGTGGCTCTGGCGGCCAATGTCACCCTTAAGGTTGACCGCAACCCAGTCACTGTTAATGAGTCATTCACGCTCATTTTTGAAACCGATGACAGCGTAAACGGCAGCCCGGACTTCAGACCGCTGGATAAGGACTTTGAAATTCTGAGCCGTAGCCAAAGCAGCCAAATGCAGTTCATCAATGGCGCTATCACCCGTCAAACCCGCTGGACCCTCACCGCTATGGCGAAACGCAGTGGCATTTTCACGATTCCTTCCGTGCGCATCGGTGATGACGACAGCCCGGCAGCCAGTATTACTGTCAACAAACCGGTTGACGCTTCAACAAACTCTGAGAGTAAAACAGCGGCGGCGAACAATGAAATTTTCATTGAAGCTAAGGCCACGCCCATTAAGGCTTACGTGCAGCAACAGATCATCCTTACCATTCGTTTTTACCGCGCCGTCAATATCAATGGCGCCAACATGACTGAACCCGTTCTTGAAGGAGGTGAAGTCGTCGTCGAAAAACTGGGAGACGATCTCCGCTTTGAAACCCGCCACAATAATCAACGCTACATGGTTATCGAACGGAAATATGCCCTGTATCCACAACAAAGTGGCACCATTACCATTGAACCCATACAACTGGACGCACAAATTGCCATAGCAACTCCCGGTAGATTTGATCCCTTTGGGCGAAACAGCAAAACAACACGTCTCATCACTGAAAGCATCACCCTTAATGTTCAGCCAGTACCCGTAAAGCTACGTAACAGCGCGTGGCTGCCAAGCAGCGAGGTAACATTGACAGAACGCTGGACACAACAACCTGATACCTTCGTTGTCGGCGAACCCATTACCCGTACACTCACCCTGAGCGCCAAAGGGCTGACCGCCGCACAATTACCCCCGCTGGTAATGACAGACACCGAAGGCTTTAAAGCCTACCCGGACCAGCCAATTCTAAAAGATAAACGTGGTAGGCAAGGCATTAACGGTAGCCGTCAGGAAAAAATCGCCCTTATCCCTACACGTGCAGGAAGCCTTAGCTTGCCCGCTATTACCGTTAGCTGGTGGAACACCCGCACCAACAAACAGGAATCAGCCACCCTGCCTGCCCGTACCGTTCAAGTACGTCCTGGAGAAAATACGGCTCAGACAGCACAAATACCACAGCCCGCAGGCGCACCCTATTCAATAACCGGGAGTGAAACCGAAGCAGTATCCGCAGCAATTTCAAGAACTGAGAATGAAGCAATCAGCTTTTACTCAACCCTGAGTATTTTATTGGGTGTAGGCTGGCTGCTCACGGTTACTGCATGGGTTATCAGCCGACGGAGGCACAGTCGCAGGCAAAGTGGTAACAAGAATTCTCTTGCGCAAAAAGCCGGTGTGTCAGGGCCAATGGGCCATCATCGGGGAAACACCTCACTGACTGCGGTCAAAAAAGCGTGCTTGAATAACGACTCACCATTAAGCAAGACTGAATTACTCAAATGGGCCAATGCCTACTGGCACGAGCAACCACCCACTAGCCTCGCTGACATCGGGCATCGCCTGGATGAAGTAACACAACAAGAAATAGCCAAACTGAATCAGGCGCTCTATGGAATAACACAAAAAGAATGGCTCGGCAGTGGTTTATGGCAATCACTTTCCGCTGCGGTAAAATCAGCTCACAATAACCCGCCTAAACGCAATGAGGCACTTGCCTCTCTATACCCCTAGGTACAACACCCTAGTGACGATGACATTAATGCCGTTAACAACATGAATGGGGTTACACTGAATACAACACTGGTGCGAAATAAAACCCCATAGTTATAGTGTTATAGGGGAATACCATCAGTTTGCCACCCATCAAATCTGTATTCCCAGTGAGTAACCCACTTCCTAACCGGTTCAGCACGCAGATGGTGCTGCATTAACTCAGCGGGGGCCTCTATTTATAAGTTGGGACTCTTTGTTTTATTCTCCGTTTTATTCTCTGCCTTACTCTCAGTGTATGGCCTGGCCACCTATACATAACTTCATAATAAAGTCATAATCAAGTCCATTATTTGATCATCACTAGCATAACCTAGGGGCTGTTTATGTTGCCGAGCTCAATGGCTTTTAGAACAATTTTACTGTTGTCATTTATTGTCGTCACGGGCTGTGCCAGCAATGAAATTGTAAAAAAAGAAAGTTTCTCAGGTTATTTGCCGGACTATTCCAAACTACAGCCCGTAGAACTTGATTCCAACCGCGTGGTATTACGATGGGTGAACCCCGCACTGAAACAAAGAACATACAAGCAAATTATTATTGATCCCGTTAGTTTTTATCAAGAGCGAACTCAGCAAAAACAGCTTGATAGTCACGTTCTCAAGCAAATCCAACAAGAAATTGATGTAAAAATTATCAATTTAGCCAAAACCACAAAATTAGCATTAACCACCAAGAGTGGCCCTTCGGTTTTACGTTTACAATCTACAATCGCCGCTATTAAAATGGATAGAAAAGACTTTTCAGTCAGAGAGCTCATACCCATTAAGCTTCTAATAGCCGCCATCGAGGCCGCTGCAGGCGGTCGAGATTATATAGTGACTGTTTATTTCGAATACAAATTAATTGATAGCACCACAAATGAAATTATGGCAATAGGTGTCCGTAAGGGTAAAGCAAATACATTGGCGAACAGCAAAACAAAATTGACGCTAAATGATATGGAAGATTTGCTCAATGACTGGGAAATCGATTGGGAAACCAGTATGCAAAGCAGTCCCTTTAAAATGAAATAGGATGGCGATAAAAACCAACAATATCGATGTTTGATTGCTACACCTGAATAAACACCTGTATCGACGTCAATACCCACATCGGAAAACCGGGACTTACATGCTGAGAAATAATTTATTACTCACGATATCGTCAATCATATTGATTTCCAGCATGATCATTTTTAGTCCCTTTGCGTGGAGTAAAAATAGCGTCAATATTGGTATTTTAGTCGATGCTAATGACGCGCAACAAAATATTCTGGTCAGTAGACTACGACAAGAGCTGGAATTATTATTATCGTCCAAATATAAAATCAACCTTAATGAGAAGAATATATTATCTTCTCACTGGTCTACCGCTGAAAGTCTGGATAATTACATAACCCTCTCAAAAAATAATACTATCGACATTATCATTTCGGTGGGAATAATCACTTCTTCTGTTGTTATTCAACAAAAAACATTCAACAAACCGGTAATAGCTATTGGAATCGTGGCCCCGGAAAGCCAAAACATTCTGTTAACACAAAGTGATACGTCAGGAATAAACAACTTATCCTACATATTGTTTAACCGTTCAATCAGTAATGACCTTGACACGTTCTTTCAAATTTCTCCCTATAAAAAAGTCGCCCTCATCGCCAGCAGTCACTTGATAAGCCAGTTATCGTTAAGTCGATCAAAGCAATCAAAGATGTTAACTATTCAAAAACTTATGGAAAGAAATGGTACGGAGTTTGTTGCACTACCTGTGGAAAAGAAAATATCGGAAGCAAGCGATAAGCTCAACGATATTGATGCCGTTTACGTCGGCTATTTGGGGCGTTTGGAAGGTGACGGCAAAGACAAGCTGATTAACACCTTAATGAAAAGAAAAATACCCAGCTTCAGTTTTACCGCGACCGATGTGGAACGGGGAGTATTATTTTCTAACGCGCCAAAATTACCTATTGATAAAATTGTGCGCAGACTGGCATTAAATATAGAAGCCATTCTTGACGGTAAAAACGCATCGACCTTACCTGTTAGTGTCAGTTTTTTGGAAAAATTAACCGTCAACATGGAGACGGCTAAAAGGATAGGTTATTCCCCATCCTTTAACTTGTTATCAAAAGCGAACCTTATTAAACGATTTACGGCATCCAATCAGGAAGTGCTCACCTTAAAACAGGCCATTCAGGAGGCCATTTCTGCCAACCTGGATTTAAAGGTGGAAACAGAAAAGGTTAACGTCTCACAGCTTGACGTAAAACTCGCTCAGGCCAATCAATACCCTTCCCTGACATTGAATACCACCGCAACACAAATCGATAAAGATCGTGCAGCGGCCTCTTTTGGCAATCAACCAGAAAGAAATACTTCTGTCAGCATAAGGCTTGAGCAACTCCTTTATTCCGAATCAGTGTCAGGCAATATCGACATACAACACTATATTCTGGATTCGGCCAAGCAAGGATATCAAATTCAAAAACTGGACATCATTCAAAATACGGCAAATGCATATTTTGACCTGCTGAGAGCATCAACGACGCGAAATATCCAGTCAGAGAATGTCAATATTACGCGAAAGAATCTCGATTTATCAAAGCAAAGAGAATCAGCAGGATATTCCGGCCGTTCTGATGTGTATTATTGGGAAAGCCAGCTTGCAAGTGCTGAAACAGATTACTTGTCTGCCATAAACCAATATAAGCTGGTACAAATTCAGTTAAATCTGTTATTAAACCGCCCTCTTGATAATGACTTTAACACTGAAAATTTTTCACTTTATCAAGGCGAGTACGCCCTATATATAAAAGAAACTGTGAAAAAGTACGTCAAGACGCCAGCAACTTTGGAGCGTTTTACACAATTTCTGGTAGTGGAATCATTAAATAATGCCCCTGAAATTTCCCAGTTGAACGCCAATATAAGTGCACAGCAACGACGACACACGTCATCCCGTAAAAAACGATATATCCCCACGGCCAGTCTCGTCGCGGAATCACAACGGGTTTACACACGCAGTGGAGCTGGTTCCAGCGCCTCCACTACGACACAAGATGATGATACCTGGTCAGCAAGTGTTAACCTTTCCTGGCCGTTATACAGTGGGGGTTCAATAAGCACTGAAGGCCAACAGGCATTAACCCAAATACTTCAGCTTAAAGATCAGCTCGCACAGATACGTCAGTCGATTGAACTTAACGTACGGTCTAATATGCTGGATTTAGCAACGAAATTCGTTAATGTAAGCTCGTCACAACAATCCGCTTTTTTTGCTGATAAAAGCCTCAGCTTAGTGCAAGATTCCTATATCAAAGGTAAAGCTTCCGTGGCCGAGCTATCTGACGCACAAAAAAACTCGGTTATCGCTAAACAAAGATCGCTTAATTCCAATTACGAATATTTTTCAGCGGTGATTAATATTGAAAGAGCAGTGGGTAAATATACCTTACTGAGTTCGCCGCAAGCGCAAGCAGGTTACATTCAACGCCTGGAAACCTATTTTTCACCAAATGCCCGCATAGGAGCAAACTGATGTCTTTTCCTGCCACAAAAATTTTATGCCTGGGAATTGGCATCACCCTATTACTGGGGTGCACCGAAAAACAACCCGAAACCGAGAATGTTATTCGTCCTGTGCGTTTCCAGGAAGTGACACATCAAACATCCAATCCAGACCTAACCTTTACCGGGATTGTGAAAGCCGATATTGAAACGGACTTTAGCTTCAAAGTGACAGGCACACTGGTGTCATTAAACGTCACTTTGGGGAAAAGGATTAAGAAAGGCGACTTAATAGCAGCCCTTGATGATAGCGATGCCAAATTAAAGTATGACAAACAATTATTGGCACTACAAAAATCGGAAACTCAAAAGGATACTGCCCAGTCAAACTTAACCCGAACGAAAGGCTTGTACGAAAATAATACGGTACCATTGAGTGAGTATGAATCTGCCAAAGAGAAATATTCCAATGCCAATGCCAGTTTTGAAACCGAAAAACGCGCTGTTGATTTGATAAAACGCGAGCTTGGCTACTATAAACTGTACTCACCGGTAGATGGTGTCGTTCTGCTCAGTGACTTATCAATAAATGAAAACATTCAACCCGGTCAGGTCATTTCCGTTATTCAGTCCGGAAATACTTTAGTGGTTGAAGTGGGGATTCCCGAACAGTATGTATCCAGAACCAAGATAAACCAGTCCGCGACGATCAATTTCTCATCAATACCCAATAAAGTATTCAAAGGAAACGTGACGGAAGTTGCCTATACCGCAAACACCGACACTTCCACATATCCGGTCACTGTAGAAATCATTAACCCGGTCAATACGATGCGTCCTGGTATGCCCGCAAACGTTGCGTTAAATTTTTCATCGGGAATCAAACTTGACAGTGTTTTAATACCGACACATTCTGTCTCGAAAGATTCATCGGGAAATTTTGTTTTGTTGCTCATGGTGTCAAATGACGGGTTTGGTATCGTTCGCAAGCAACCAGTGACCGTGGGAGATATATCCAACAAGGGTTACGAAATCACCTCTGGTCTGAACATCGGCGATAAAGTCATCACGGCGGGTATATCAAGTCTCGTAGATGGCATGAAAGTTCGTTTACTTAAATAACCATTATAAAGCCTTCTAGAAATGATCACTCAATTTGCCATTAGAAATAACGTCGTCACTTTCACTGTTTTGGTCTTGTTATTGTTTTCTGGTATATCATTTTTTAATGATTTGCCTCGAGATGACATGCCATCATTTTTGATTCGTAACGTCAGTATTGTAACGTCCTACCAGGGCGGCAGCCCCGAAAGGATTGAGAACCTTATTACCGACAAGATTGAAAAAGTCATTCAGGAAATTGCAGAAGTCGATTACATTAAGAGTGAATCACGTACCGGCGTTTCAATCATCAATGTTGCTATCAAAGAAAGTGAATTTGTATTGCAACCCATTTTTGACCGGATACGTCGAAAAGTCGACGACGTTAAAGATCAACTTCCCGAAGGTTCGCAAGTGACCTTTAAAGATGAGTTAGGAGATGTTTTTGGCGTAATCATAGGATTAACGGCTGACGGTTACAGTTACAGCGAAATGAAAGACGTTGCCGATGAAATTCGGGACGATCTTATTAAACTCCCCAATGTGGCCAAAGTTGAGCTTAGCGGGATACAAGATGAGCGTGTATATATCGAATTTGAGCCCTCCAAGCTTGCTGAAATAGGGCTCACGCAACGCAAGCTTCAGGACATTATCTCGGCCACAAACATTATTGTTCCGGGTGGAAGTATCAACATCGAAGATCGGATCACGATTATCGAGCCCAGTGGTAGTTTTGAGTCTATTGCGGACCTTGAAAATATTATTCTGTTGCACTCTGGCAATGCCATTCTTCGATTACGTGACGTGGCCCAGATTCGCCGCGGTTATATTGAGCCACAAAAAAGTATTATTTCCATTAATGGTCAGCCAGGCCTGGCAATAGCCGTGAACCTGATCAAGGGCGGAAATATTATTAGCATGGGTGAAGATATCGACAAAAAAATCGCATCTTACCTGAAAATTTACCCATACGGTATTAATATAAGCCGGGTAGCGTCTCAAGATGTCGTGGTTGACAAGTCTGTTAATAATTTTATTACTAACCTGATACAGGCAGTTGCCGTTGTGATGTTAGTCATGCTGGCATTTCTTGGATTTAGAACGGGCTTAGTGGTGGCGTCATTGATCCCGGTATCCATGGTTGCCGCCATTGTATTAATGTCGTTATTTGACGTAGGGCTCAACAAAGTCACTTTAGCGGCATTAATTATTGCTTTGGGAATGCTGGTGGACAATGCCATTGTAATGACTGAATCAATAATGGTTAAGATGGAAAAAGGACTCGATGTACTCGAATCTGTCATCTCGTCCTCGAAAGAATTAATCATTCCCTTGCTGACATCATCTTTGACGACGTCCGCTGCATTTATGGCATTTTTCCTCGCCGAATCCGTCTTAGGCGAAATCATGGGCAATATCTTTATCGTCTTGACGTTTACATTAATTAGCTCATGGCTTCTGTCAGTCACCATGATTTCATTATTGTGTCTCTATTTCATCAAAGTCAAAAAAGTTGAAAAAACCGAAAAAAATAACACCGATATCTTTTCCCGACTGGCTATTTATTACAAAATAATTTTGGTTTATTCACTTCGAAACCCTGCAATAATTATTGCCAGCATTGCTGCCATGTTCATCGGTACATTATATTTAGCACAATTCTTACCAACAATATTCATGGCTAAAAGTGATCGCCCTTTAGTAACCGTTAACATTGAACTGCCTCTGGGAACAGCCATCGAAAGAACCAAGGCAGTAGTGACTGATATAGAAAAAATGGTTGAGTCTCAGCTCTACATTAAGTCATCCAACAGCGGTGAGACGCAAGGTGTCGTTAACTGGTCATCTTACGTAGGAGTGGGAGCACCTAAATATGATTTAGGGTATTCCGCACCTGAATCCAGCCCTCATACAGCCCATTTGTTACTCAATACCAGTTCTGATGCGGCAAATGATGATGTTATTGCACAGGTAGACCAGTATATTTTTAATAATTTCCTGGATGTAAAATATAAGGTTTCGCGCTTAATCAGTGGCGGCGGATCGGCAGACCCTATCGTAATACGAATATCAGGAAAAGATATTAATGAACTATTCCGTTTATCTGTTCAGGTTAAATCAGACTTGAGAAGCGTCCCCGGAAGTAAAAATATTAGTGATGACTGGGGAATGTTATCGAAAAAATTTGTTGCTAATATTGATTTAAGTAAAGCCCAGCTTGCGGGCATTTCTAATCAGGACATTGCTACATCATTACAAACACAACTGGGTGGCAAACAATCAGGATCCTTTAGAGAAGGAGATAACGTTATTCCCATCATAATGCAGGACATCTCCACTAATAATCTGTCAGTTGATGATCTTGAAACGTTAAATATCTATTCACAGCAAAGCGGTAAAAATACACCACTTAGTCAAGTTGCCGAACTTCAGGTTGTTTGGGATACAACTAAAATCATACGACGTGACTTGACCCGAACGATATCCATAACGGCAGATGTAAAAACCGGCTTCACTGCTGCCGGTGTTGTCAGCCAACTGAAACCAAAATTATTCGATGCCAAAAAATCATGGCCGGATGGATACGACTATGCATATGGTGGCGATGCTGAGGGAAGCAGTAGCGCAATGGGTGCGGTTATAGACAAGATGCCAATATCACTGTTTGTGATCGTTTTACTGCTAGTCGCACAATTCAACTCCATTCGTAAACCCATCATTATATTAGCGACGATCCCGCTTGGGCTTATTGGCGTAATACCCGGCTTACTGGTAACGGGTTCGTACATTGGCTTTATGGCATTTTTGGGCATTATTTCATTAGCTGGTATCGTCATCAATAATGGAATTGTATTGTTGGATCGCATCGATATTGAACTCAATGAAAACAATCGATCACCCTACACCGCCATAGTGGAAGCCGCGTTACAACGTTTCCGGCCAATCCTGTTAACGACAGCAACGACATCCTTTGGCTTAATCCCATTATGGTTAGGTGGCGGGTTATTATGGGAACCAATGGCTATCAGTATTATTTTTGGCTTGTTGTTCGCGACAGTATTAACGCTTATATTTGTACCCGTTATGTATAAATTATTATTTCGCGTACCTAATGCCAGCTAAAGCCATACTTATGTCACCCCCAAACTACACACAAGCCATCATTAACTTACTTTTGAATCATCACCTTTGGAAAGAACCCGTCTAATGATTAATCGTCATTGTTAACTATGAAAAACGCTTACTATATTTATTACTTGTCCTATATTCTCGTTGGCTCTTTAGTTGGGTTATTTGTACTTCAACCCATAAATGACATGGTCATTTACCATCTATACGAAGCAAAAACATCGGCTTTAACATCCTGGCAGTTTATTTTCGATAATTTATTAAGTTCTCTGACGGGACAAAAATGGCGGCGAGCTGTTTACTATATTGTGGTCGGGGGATTAATTGGTACAGGCGCTTCCTTTTTGTCCACGATCATTATGAAAAAACTCAATAAAATAAATAGCCTGAATGAAGAACTCAGCAAAGATATTGAATTGATTATATCCCAGGGTGAGGGCTCTAACATTGAGTTCAAGTCCAGTTTTCGCTGGGACATCAAAGAGCAACGGGCTAATAAAATATTGGAGGCGGTGGTACTCAAAACCATCGCGGGCTTTTTAAACAGCGACGGCGGGTCCCTACTTATCGGTGTAACGGATGATGGCGTTGTTTTAGGGTTAGATGCAGATTATACCTTATTAAAACGTGGTGACAGGGATGGTTTTGAACAGGCTATTATCACTATTGTAGCAAGCCACCTTGGAACAGACTTGTGTCAATTTATACATGTTATTTTTCATGCTATTGATAACAAAGAAATGTGCCGCATTATCATCAAGCCTTCATCGCGCCCCGTTTATTTAACGCAAAAAGGAAGCCCTCAATTATTTTTAAGAACCGGGGGTGGAACACGAGATTTAAATATAAAAGAGGCCGCCGAATACATCAAAGGACAGTGGGGGTAATGAATGTCAAACAACAGATCACATCGGCAGGTATTACTTTTACATTAGCAATTTCTGTGGGGTATTCCGATAATATAAAACCCTTTGAACAATGCCTAATACAACAAATCAATTTATCAACAGAAATCCAAACCATTGCTGAATTAAAGGCGATCTGTAAGAAGTTGGCCCCAACCAGGACAATAACAGCACCCAGTCAACAACGTAATAAAAGCACGTTGTTAATGGCATTCAAACCAAACTACATTTTACCCACTACCTATAATAGCTTAGGGTATGATGCCAGCATTTACTCGCAACAATTCGACAATCCAACGCTAAATCTCAATGATTATGAAGCTCACTTCCAGACAAGTATAAAATTGCCTCTCTCCAAAAACCTCTTTAATCATAATTTGGAATACTTTGCCGCATATACCAATCGGTCTTTCTGGCAAGTATACAATGATAGTATCTCCGCCCCCTTTAGGGAAACCAATCATGAACCTGAGTTGTGGATACAGCGAAACGTCACCCTAGCCCATGCAAGCTTTAACACTAGCACCCAAATACTGGGGATATCACACCAGTCAAACGGTCGCGGCGGTTTATTATCCCGTAGCTGGAATAGAGTATATGTGCAATTGAGCCTTGAAAGACAAACGCTGTCCCTGGCGCTTAAAACCTGGATTCGTATTAATGAAAAGAGTAAGGATGATGACAATCCCGACATTACTAACTATTTAGGGCATGGTGAATTTCACGTTAATATTAAGTCTGACGATCATGTTTTCAGCGTTATGTCGCGTAACAATTTGGAGTCCGGATTCACGAAAGGTGCTGTTGAATTCGGCTGGAGCTTTCCCGTTGGAAAAAGGAATGACTTAAAAGGCTATATCCAGGTCTTTTCTGGCTACGGCGAAAGCTTGATAAGTTACAATAATAGAGTAAAACGAATCGGTATTGGTGTTATTATCTCAAATTAATTAAAGCAAACCAATGGGCTATACGGCATTTTCTGTTGAGAATAGCTATTCTCAACAGACTGTCAATAATCTACGTAAAATGCAGGTAGAGTACGCGTAATAAATGCGACTTATTAGCCTGACACAGGGGGCCTTCCCGCCACCAGTTTCCCACTCCGCTTTGTTGTGGAAGTTTATTCGCCATTGCTTAGTTCTATTAAAATTTCGATTAAAGCTACGTTCAATGTGTAATTAATATTTTCTCCGTAACCTGTAAATTATTACCATTAAAATTATCAGGGCTGTCAATTTCCAGAACATTATTGAAAAGGTCGGCAACGGCTAATAAAAAGTAAGATCCTGCCGGTAAACCTGCGGGTATAGTAACGGTTTCATTCAAGGTAACCGATTGATCGGCATCCAGGTAGCCGACATAACGATTATGTGCATACACATCTGTTGCATCATAGGTCGCATCGGTTGAAAAATAGTACCGCACATTAACCGCCGCATTCGTTTTACCCGAACCCCGATTAACTACAGTAGATTTCACCTGAATACTCTCTCCCACCTCAGCTTCCACAGGGGCCGTTACAGAAACCATCGCGATATCAGCGCCTATGGACACATTCAGAGGGCCTGATGACACTGCGAGATTGTTACCGTTTTGATTATCAGGGTCATCACTTTCCAACACTATATTGAACGGATCAGCAATGGCTAACAAAAAATATGGCCCAGAAGACAGGCTTGTAGGAACGAGAAACTGATTATCCAAATTGACCGTTTGCCCTGCATTTAGATAACCGACATAACGATTGTAAGCATAAGTATCTTTGGCATCAAAAATTTCATCCACTGAAAAATAATACCGTACAAAAACTGCAGCGTTGGTTTTTCCTGTACCGGAATTCATTATTGAAGATGACACATTAATGAGCTCACCGGTACTCACATCCGAGGGATTTGTGACATAGCCCATTTCTATATCAGCGCCAATTGTTACCATAAACATGTCGGGAGACACGGCTAGATTGTTGCCATTCAAATTATCGGGATCGTCAATTTCTAACACTACATTATGGGGGTCAGCAATGGCCAACAGATGATACTGGCCTTCAGCCAGCTTCGTGGGCACGCTAAAGCTATCCCTCGTGCGTATCATTTGTCCCGCATCAAGATATCCAAGATAGCGGTTGTATGCATATGTATCCGCGGCATCGTAAATTGAGTCCTTAGAAAAATAATAGCGAATAATAACAGCGGCATTTGTTTTACCCACACCGTGATTAACGACACTGGATTCGACGTTAATAATCTCCCCTGTTCCTGCTCTTGAAGGTGCAATTAAAGAATCGATACTAACATCAGCTCCTATTGTCACAACGATAACACTCGAGGAAACGATCAGATTATTCCCTTTTAGGTTATCCGGGTCATCACTTTCCAATACGATATTATAGGGATCGGCAATCGCTAACAGGTAATATTTACCCGTGGATAGACTCGTGGGAACGGTAACCCGTCCATTCAGGTTCTTACTTTCCCCCGCATTCAAATAACCTGCATAGTGGTTATACACAGGATAATCTTTGCCGTCGTAAACCGTATCGGTTGAAAGATAATAACGAACATAAACGGCATTATTTGTCCTTTCTGAACCTTGATTCATAACGGTAGAATTTATATTGAAGGACTCACCGGTTGCGAGATTAAAGAGAGTCATTAATGATTTCATTGCAACATCTGAAAATGGTGCTGCATCATTAATGGTAACAATTGTTGAAACCGTTACTGAATCGATAATGCCATCATTGACAATCAGCGTGGCAATATACGTTCCGGATTTTGAATATGAGTGACTAACCTGTGCTTCGCTCGTTGATATCGATACTCCATCGCCAAAATCCCAAAAAAATATCAATGGGTCACCATCCACATCCGATGACGCACTGCCATCGAAGCTGGACAAGGCATCGGTTATGCCAGAAACAGGCCCTTTCAAAACACCTTCTGGAATACGGTTATCGGTAATACTCACTATTGTAACGACGGGTAATGAGTCTTCAATGCCATCATTAACAACTAATGTTGCGGAAAATTCTCCCGCCGTTATATAAGTATGGCTTGGGTTAACCAATGCTGAAGAAGTACCATCACCGAAGTCCCATAAATACGTTAATGGATCACCATCGGTATCCACTGTCCCCGAGCTATTAAACACTACCGCCTGATCGGTTTTAGCCTTATATGGGCCATTGATGACGGCAAACGGCTTATTGTTATCCACCTCACACGATACATTACCAATAGCCATTTTTGGGCCCAACAATGTATTATTGAGTTCACAGCCAGCACAGGATTCTGCTACGCGCTGGCTATAATCAACAATGGCTCCGAGGTAGTAGCACTCCGGTGGTTGCGTTGACGAAATATAAACGGATGAATCAGCCGAACCTGCTTCTCCTGATAACAACCCTGAAAGTCCGCGAAATTTAATCAACCGATCAGCCACGGTAATTTGAGGGTCAAGTGATAGATACAGGCCGATGTTAAAACTATTAATAGTCGTTGTTTGTCCCTGATTTACTACCGTGTTAGTCAGTATAAAGCTATCACCAGGCCCTACCCGTGAAACAGACGACGACATGTTAGAAACGACCAAATCAGGGCCTGGTGTAATAATTTCCAGCATTTTCACCCCAACATTATTGCCTTCATCTGTTTCCGATTGCTGATTACTCGAATCTGCGAAAGCCAATAAATAATATGTTTTGGGCTCGATATTAACATCCAGCAACAGTGTACTAACATGGTTGTTGATGGTTTCTGCGTCATGCTTTATCACTGACCATTGGTCCACAATGAGACTGGAACTATTGACACTTTTTTCGGTAGATAAATACAGTTTTACCCTATAATTTACTGGCCGGGTTTTTCCCGTATTGTTAACGCTTGTCGATATGGAAATATTACTGCCCTGTGGTACCTGGCTAATTGAGGAAAGTGAGCCGCCTATGGGTGAACTTTGTTGTGAAATCACAATATTGTCGATAACAAGATCCACGTCATCCTCTATGATTTGAACTTCAACACCGACGGATGAATTATTATTTTCATTGGTTTCATCCTGCACATCCTGTGCATCCGCTATCGCGCCTAAATAATAGGTTCCTGTTGGTAAATGACCAGGAATAATAACGTCTCTGTCATAAGTGACACTTGCACCTGCTGCCAGTTGGCCCGGCATCCAATAAAAGCCTCCCGCCAGAAGTGGGTCAGACCGAGTTATAACGGCATCATCTGAAATATAAAGTTGCACTCTATGGCCCGGTTTTACGGAGCTTAGCCCGGCATTTGTCACCGTCGATGACACCGTGAATCCAACATTTTTAGTTAGTGAAAGTAAATCTGTCGTAATATCGGTTATACGCAAATCCACATCTAGCTGGACATTAACCGGTATTTTACTAACACTGATATTATTGGCCAGGCAATCCTTACATTCACCCGTTGTACTCACTTGAAACCAAATATACTGCGGTCCCGTAGCCACATCAAATTTAATCTTAGCAGTAACAATAAGACTCTTTCCCGGCAACGGTGCTGTAAAATAATATTCTGTGAATACTTGCTTTATATAACCGTTACTGGGGTCATTATCAGAATCAAGATAACCTTTAATCGTAAACCGGTGTCGTTTATAACCTAGAACGGATACCGAACCAATATTGTTAAGCACCATGCTTACGGTCGATATATCACCCCTATATATCTGAGATTCTAATGGTGTAACATTAGATAACATAAGGTCGGCGCCATCATCAATGGAAATAACGTTACTGGCCATTGCTGAGTCCTGTATGCCATCATTGACAGTCAAGGTAACGGTATACGTTCCTGACGTAGAATAACGGTGAACGGGATTACGTTCCGTGCTGTTGTAACCATCACCAAATGACCATTTATAATAAAGAGGGTCAAATTCGGGGTCTGTCGACGCATCACCACTAAAAGAAACCGTTTCTAATGTTATTCCTGTCGAGGGTGCCGATATCATTGCCGTTGGTGCCAGGTCGGATACGCCAACTGAAAAAAGTTTTTTCGATGAAAAATTATTATTTTCTTCATCAACTTCAGTTACGCTATCCGGCCAGTCAACAATAACACCCAGAAAATAGTCGCCAGCGTCTATACCTGAAGGAACTATAAAGGTAACTTTTCCATTTTTGATTTCTCCTGCACCAATATCGGATATAAAAACAGTGCCAATTTCAAAATCATTTGATGAAATGTCCGCATCAGAAGATAAATACAATTTATTATTTGAATATGCTGACGTTGACCCATTGTTACGTACTGACAAGGAAACAGAGACAACATCACCCGACGTTGCGTGAACAGGGTGTTCAATAGAGATCGCCTCAAAATCCGGGCCAATGGTGATAGTGACCGCGTTCCCCATCAATCGAAAATTTCCTGCCCCTGAATCATTTCTCAATCCAGAATATCGGCCAACCACCGCAACCGGACGATAGGTGCCCGGCTCTAACCCAACCGGCAATAAAACAGAGAGATTTACCGGTACCGATATTTCCGACCCAAGACTCACCGCAGTATGAGCCGAACCAATGGCGATATCATTGCCCATAATAGCATCAGATGACAAATAAAAATGGGTCATAAATCCGCTAAGCACGCCTGCGGTGCCTTTATTCTTTATAAAGGCATCAATTGAAATGACACCTGCGGTTTTAGCGTCATCCGTTGAGAGTGAGGTAATGATGAGGTCTTTTGACCCTGCAATAATAGTCACCAAATGGCTAGCCGCATCGGAATATCTGACGCCGTCATATACCCGCAATGTCACCTCATAACGGCCAGCAGTAGAATAAGTATGCTCCGCGTTAAGCCCCTCACCGTTATTTTCATCACCAAAGTCCCATAAATATCGTAACGACTGACCTTCGGGGTCGAATGATTTTGCTCCGTTAAAGCTTATGGAATTTGCGACAAACCCAGATTCCGGTACTGTCATTTTCGCGGTGGGCGCCAGGTTATCGTATGGAAACCCAATGGGCACAAAACGTAAAGCCATTCCACTCACCAGAGGATTCAATTTTTCGTCCAGTAAAACATAATCACTGGAAAACCCTGAAGGACTATCATTAAACAAGTATGATGTACCATCAAAACCAAAATAATCCTCTACACCAACAGCTGCCCATTCACCGTATACATGTTTGTCTGGAATATCTTGATATTGAAATATGATGTCACCAGAACCTTCGTGAAATGTCACCTCAAATATATGTGCAACACGACCTGCCCCATATGAGCCTGATAATGCTGGGAACGACCACAATACCGTTTTTTTTCGATTAGGCACCACACCTTCATCAAGCACATAAACCGTATCTGCTTTTCCCGAAAACTGTCGCCACAATGGCGAAATCATACCGTTGGGTTGCTTTATATCCGGGTATCGCTGAATGCGTTCATTGGTAGGTACATCATCACTAAATGTTAAAGTACCATTCGGCCAAATTTTTATATTCTTTTTTGATTGTCCATAAAAATTGAAATCGAATCCGATAGGAAGATCAACGCTGGTATTGCTGGGGATTGAATAAACAGTGCCGGATTGAGTCGCATCAACCCAGTTATATGTCGTTTTTTCAAATCGATAAAAACGAAATTTAACCGTTACGCTTATCGATTTTTGACCGTCACCTTGTGAATGAATACTACTAAAAGTGACTGTTAATGGCCCAATATTATCCGGGCTCCATTTACCGCCATAAATGCCATCGTCAGCTTGTTCATCATGGTGTAAGCCATCATCGTACAGTATTATATCTGCATCACCATTTGAAAAACGGGCGGTAACGGTAGCGCCTCTTAACATATCGTAGCAATTAAGCAGAGTCACTCGTAGCGATACAGGGCCTTCCGCTTTGTAGATAGCCACCCCAGCCTGTAAGTTAGGGAGTATTTCTGGTGCCACGTCATTACAGGTTAATGCGTTTAAGGCATTAATACGCCCACTGGTAATGTTTTTTTGCCGTAATCCGTCAATAACATCAACTGATTTCATCATGCGTGCTTTTAATTGCGTTGCGGATAAGCTCGAATCCTGAGACAAAAGCAATGCAGCAACTCCGGTGACATGCGGAGTCGCCATAGATGTGCCATTGAGCCAACCATAGCCACTGACATCACAGAAGCGACAACGTCCGCGAGGTACCGTGGAATACACAGCAACACCGGGTGCAGATAAATCAACACTGGTCGAACCATAGTTGGAAAAGAAAGCACGTTGATCATTAAAGTCCGTTGCTCCCACAGACAGAACATTTTCAAATTCATACCCTTGCGGGTATCGTGCCGCACTGCGATGGCTAATGCTGGAATTATGAGCATCAGTATTGGCATTATTATTACCCGCTGCCGCGACAAAAAGGTGGGTACTGTCATCGTAGTTTGTACCAGCCAATATACTCATGAAATCAGCGACAAAACCCCCACCACCCCAACTGTTATTGCTGATTCGCACATTTTTTTCGTGCGCATAATCAAGCGCCATTGCGGCCCCCGAAATATTTCCAATGCCACTGGAATTTAGAAATTTTAGCGCCATAATTTTAACGCCCGCAGCAACACCAGCCACACCTACCCCATTGTTAGCAACTGCAGATATTGTCCCGGATACATGTGTGCCATGTCCATGATCATCCATTGGGTCAGCATCGTTATTAATGAAGTCTGCACCATTAATATCATCGACAAAACCATTATCATCATCATCCAACCCATTACCGGCAATCTCACCGGGATTTATCCACATGTTTTCGGCGAGATCTTCATGCGTATAATCAACACCGGTATCGATCACTGCAACCACGACAGTAGAATCCCCTATCGTGACATCCCATGCTTCAGGAACGTCAATATCAGCATCAACGGTACCGGTTTGAGAAATATTGCTGCCCGCAATCCCAACCGCCGGAATTAATTGTGCTGTATTATTAAACCCCCATAATTTATCAACTAATGGATCATTAGGAAGTGTATTAATTGAAACTTCGTAATCAGGGCTTACCCTCTCCACATCAGGGTCTTCTATAAAACTGTCGATTATTTTTTCAATATTTATCCCATTAATCAGGTACACAATCGCCCATCGTTCCATACTGTCTCGTACTTTACTGTCAGATAATTTTTTTTCATTTTTTTGAGACAATGCCCCAGCCTGCATCGTTCTTTTTCGTAATAACCTTTTTAATGACACTACTCCTCGCGCCTTATATCGTCCAGGCATAGTTATATTACTAATGTGTAATTTTTTAAACATCCCTTTTTGTTTAGCACTAAGTCGTTCAGGGAAATGGCCTGATTTATATTTAACCAGTATTTGACCTGGATGGTATTTATAGTCAGATATCAGGAATTTCGCATTTTTTACGGTTGAAATATCGCTAGCCGAGATGGGATTGGTTGCACCGAAACGGTTTTGATTCGCACAAACAATATCGACTGAAAGACTTGTTGATATAAATAATAAAACAAAAAATCCGTTTAAATAAACTTTGCATAGCATCATGCCCATGACATTCCCCTGTCAAATTCAACACGTATAAATCAACCATGTACTCACGCCACCCCATAATATGGCTATTTTTAATAAATAGAATGGCAACCCCCTCAATTCAAAGGATGAAATATTGGAGTGAAGTGGTTAGCGTCCATAAATAAAAAATATAAAATATTTTTTATGCCACCCTAAATTAAAACGTATGATTACTTAATAATTTAAAATGGTTATATCAATATGAGAACGAAACAAAAATGATTTATATATTAATGAATCATCTATAAGAATAAAAAAAGGAAATTGATCTGTAATGCGCGGGTAAAAAAAGGGATGTTTATTCCCAAAATAGAACAAAATATTACCTATAATACAATGACTTGCACTGGTTGCCAAACAAACATTTTCATCACCAACAATGTTTAAAGGCTATCCAGATATCCAGGCCAATTAATGTAAAAATGTAAATCATTATCGTCCACCAAGATTTCCGGTGTGGAAAAAACCTGCCAATGAATTCAGAATATTATTCGGGTGATTGACTATCGCGACAACTCTTCAGATTACTGTCATGAATTCGCATCAGTGTTCATAATTTTTATGTCGTTTTTACTGTGTTGACTATCCTTACGAGGGTGTTTCCTTACATACAATAATCAATAGAGTAAAAAATGATATTGTTAAAACATACAATACTCACGCTGTGCGTACTTTTGTCACTTCCCATTGTCAGTCTAGCGGATACTATTAGTGACGATGAACAGACTTTACGAGCTATTGCCATCGCAGCAACCGTCGAGGACTTAATTAGAACAGTGCGCCTTCAGTACACACGTATTGTAGTGAACAAGCTAGAAAAAGAAGGCACAGGGTCAGCTCTACACTTTAACAAAAGAGGCTATGTTCCATTACCTGCACAATTTATCAGGAGTATTGGCAACGTCAAACGCGGCAAAAGCAACAGCAACAGCAACAGCTTACCTGAGCATCAGTTTTCCTTAAGAAGCCATTGGAACATCAATACCTCGCAAGGATTACAGGATGCGTTTGAACGGAATGGCTGGAAATTCTTAATTGCACAACAAGACCGCCATATGGAAACTGAAAAATCTCTGCGCTATTTAACCTGGAAACCCTATATAAAGGTTGAAAATACGCCATCAGGCAAGATATTACGATATATGAACGCCGACATTGCTTCTTCAATATCCTGCGTCAAATGCCATAATAAATATGAAAAAACCAAAACAATAATGAGTTACCGTCGAATTAATGGAACTACCCGTACAAAAGAATTTAAGCTCTATGATTTGGTCGGTTCAATCGCAATATAAGGTTAGAATAAATCCATAAAATGGATACTCATACCTATATTCCGATGTTAACTTTTACTGAAAAGTCACCGGTTATATATATCCAAACTATGTGAATCAAAATGAAATCGCGGAGATAAAAAATAGACTGCATTAATGCTTTACAACATCCACTTTTATAACCTGACTGTCGAAAATATTTACACTCTCCCCTGTGCTTAAACACGATACTTCACCGTTTTTCACAACACTCTATTTTCCTTTACTAAAATTTTGTTGGTATTATATGTGCCTTACCAATAATACTGGCCCGTGTATCATATCGGTCAGTAATTCAGTCATTTTTGATATTGACATAGGATTTGTCTCAACTGGAGAATTTCAGTATGTCTACTATAACAAAGATTGGATGCTTCGTTTTGTTAGCACTTTTTTCTACATTAGCAAGCGCATCAGCCGTCATGCCTGTCACTACCGTGCCAGAACCAAACACATTGGCACTTATGGGTGCGGGCGCAGTGCTTTTGTTATTTTTAGGAAAAAAACGCAAAAAATAGTGCTTCCCATCAGTGCTATTTTTTTAATCAATCCATTATCACTGTAATATATTTACGACAATGATGGTCATGAAATATCATTTCATCTACACATCATGACCAATATCATAGAGTAAAATGTACTGATTAGAATAATAGGAATACGTTAATAAGGCAGCACTGATTGCAGAAACAATACTGACACATGGAACCGCTACCCCGCAAACAAAATATTTCATGTCGTATGCCGTAAGCTTAAGGTCACAGGCTTAAGGTCACAAGCTTAAGTTATCAGGTTTACGTTCAGTGATTTATATGTCATGCAACAGGATTAATGTTTTTAGAAATTTGAGATTTCACCCTCTATCTCGTTATCCCGGCGCATCAATAACATTATGGATGCCGGGTCAGAATCGGCAAGACAATAATAAGTTAACGGGATAGCACTGATATGGAATATATACTACATAATCAGACTGAAATATTTAGCAATCTATTTTACGGAACCATCCTCGGGTTTTTATTCCTCGAACTACTTATTCCGCTCAGGGAAAAAGCCGGAAGCCACGCTTGGAAAAGGTGGGTTAACAACATTATTCTGGGTGGTTTTAATATAATTTTAGTCCGACTTTTACTTCCCGTTTCAACACTGGGAATGTCATCTTTTGCAGGGGACCAGCACCTGGGAATTTTCAATTACTTTTCATTACATTTCATATTAGAAATTGTTTTAACTATTTTGTTACTTGACTTCATCGTATATTACTACCATAAAATATCACATCGCTATACTTATTTATGGCGGCTTCACTTAGTCCATCATACAGATACTCATGTCGACATCACCTCCAGCGTACGCCACCACCCTATAGAATCATTGATGGCTTATTCCCTCATTTGGGTGGCGATACTTTTATTTGGCATATCACTTGTTCCCGTTCTACTTTTTGAGCTTTGCAACTTTTCAATCAGCGTATTCAGCCATGCGAATATAAAACTCCCAAGCAAAGTTGATCGTTACTTACGATTAATTATAGTGACCCCAGATTTTCATCGCACTCATCATTCGTCGGATAAAGTCTACACTGACAGCAATTATGGAACTATTTTTACTTGGTTGGATTTTCTTTTTTCTACTCAACAAAACAAACATCAATCCAAACAAATAACGATGCCTTTAGGTCTTAATTATTGTCGCTCTGATAGAGATCAGATAATTGACCGTTTATTATTGCAACCCTTTCGCTACACCAGCTTTCAAAAGTTAAGAATAAAGCATAGAAATAGCATAAAACCAATTCCTGACCAACAAAATATTTTTAAAGACATCGAAAACTAACGTTACCTAAGCAATAAAAAACCCCGCTAACGTCACCGTTAACGGGGTTTTATCGCTATTAACTACAAACTGTTAATAACGGCGTAAAGCTAAGATGGAGCGCAGCTTACATCATGCCGCCCATGCCACCCATGCCGCCGCCCATTCCGCCGCCCATGTCTGGCATACCGCCAGCAGCGTCATCGGAAGGCTTGTCAGCAACCATCGCTTCAGTGGTGATCATCAGACCAGCAACTGAACCGGCGTTCTGCAGGGCAGTACGAGTAACCTTGGTAGGATCAAGAATACCCATTGCTACCATGTCGCCATACTCGCCAGTTGCGGCGTTGTAACCAAAGTTACCTTCACCGTCTGCAACCTTGTTCAATACGACAGACTCTTCATCACCGGCATTGGCAACGATCTGACGCAGTGGCTCTTCCATGGCACGTTTGGCCAAAGTGATGCCTACGTCTTGGTCATGGTTGTCACCTTTAAGGTCACCCAAAGTTTGCAATGCACGTACCAGAGCTACACCACCGCCAGGCACCACACCTTCTTCCACTGCGGCGCGCGTGGCGTGCAGGGCGTCTTCGACGCGGGCTTTCTTTTCTTTCATTTCCACTTCGGTAGCAGCACCGACTTTGATCACAGCAACACCGCCGGCCAGTTTGGCAACGCGTTCCTGGAACTTTTCTTTGTCGTATTCAGAAGTAGCGTCTTCCAGCTGGGCGCGAATCTGACCAACGCGAGCTTCGATGTCTTTCGCATTACCGGCACCATCGATGATTGTGGTGGCTTCTTTGGTGATGCTGATTTTCTTAGCAGTTCCCAAGTCTTCAATCGTGGCTTTTTCCAGAGACAGACCAACTTCTTCAGCGATGACAGTCGCACCGGTAAGGACGGCAAGATCTTCCAGCATAGATTTACGACGATCACCGAAACCAGGCGCCTTAACAGCAGCAACCTTGACGATGCCACGCATGTTGTTGACAACCAACGTCGCCAGGGCTTCGCCTTCAACGTCTTCAGAGATGATCAACAAAGGCTTACCGGCCTTGGCCACACCTTCGAGGATAGGTAGCAAGTCACGGATGTTGGAGATCTTTTTATCGTAGATCAACACCAGAGGGCCTTCCATTTCGACGCTCATGCTTTCTTGGTTGTTGATGAAGTAAGGTGACAGATAACCGCGGTCAAACTGCATGCCTTCTACTACGTCCAACTCGTTGTCCAAGGCGGTGCCTTCTTCAACAGTGATGACGCCTTCTTTACCGACTTTGCCCATGGCATCGGCGATGATGCGGCCGATTGCTTCGTCAGAGTTGGCAGAGATAGAACCAACCTGTGCGATGGCTTTGTCGTCTTCACAAGGAACAGACATGTCTTTCAACGCAGCAACAGTGGCCGTAACAGCCTTGTCGATGCCGCGCTTCAGATCCATAGGGTTCATGCCAGCGGCGACGGCTTTCATGCCTTCAGCCAATATGGACTGTGCCAGCACAGTAGCCGTCGTGGTTCCGTCACCCGCAGCATCAGAAGTTTGTGAAGAAACTTCCTTGACCATCTGAGCGCCCATGTTTTCGAACTTGTCTTCCAGCTCGATTTCTTTGGCGACGGAAACGCCATCTTTAGTGATGGTAGGTGCGCCGAAGGCTTTATCCAGTACTACGTTGCGGCCTTTAGGGCCCAGTGTCACTTTTACAGCATTGGCTAGAACATTAACGCCGGCGACCATGCGGTGGCGGGCGTCATCACCGAACTTCACTTCTTTTGCGGACATGTGGAAATCCTCTAAATTATTTAATATGTGTATTAATGATGTAAGTAATACAGGTCAGACTTAGTCTTCAATGACCGCAGTGATGTCGTCTTCGCGCATCACCAGCAATTCTTCGTTATCTACTTT
>NVUB02000061.1 GCA_002401775.2 Ectothiorhodospiraceae bacterium | reverse complement strand
ATCACAGGCTTCAGTGGTCGGAAGATGCGTCGCACTTTTACCGGTAGAGATCACGCCATCGTGACAGCTTTCACAAGTGCCAGTGACTTCGGTGTGGTCCATAATGCTGACCGGTGCCCAGGCCGTATCAATATGACAAGCTTCGCATACGGTACTGGTATTAATGTGTGTAGCTGACACGCCAGTGGCAGTAACACCATCATGACAAGTAACACACGTTTCACTGGTAGTGCTGTGATCAAACACCACATTTGTCCAGTTAACCGTGTCGTGACAAACATCGCAGGATTCCGTCGTCACAATGTGGTTGACATTCTTGGCGGTTGAAATCACACCGTCGTGGCAACTTTCGCACGTGCCCGTCACGTGTTCATGATCAACCCTTTCAGCTGGCACCCAGTCAGAAGATATGTGGCAAGCCTCACACACATCGGTCGTTTGTATATGTGTTGCCGATTTGCCTGCGGCTATAACGCCATCATGACAAGTAGCGCATGTCCCAATGACTTCAGCATGGTCAGCAACAGATGAAGGTAACCAGCCCACCTGAATATGACACGCTTCGCAAAGGTCGCTGGTGGGAATATGAGTGGCCGGTTTGCCTATTGCCGCAATGCCGTCATGACATGAAGCGCAAGTCCCTTCTACTTCGGCATGATCAACAAACGTAACAGGAAGCCAGGCCACTGATGTATGACAGGCCTCGCAGGCATTACTCGTGAGGATATGGTTGGGGCCAACGCCTCTGCCTGAGACACCATTATGGCAAGAAGCACAACGGCCATTCACCTGCGTATGATCCACGCTAACGACAGGAATCCAGGCGGTGTTGCTATGGCAAGCATCACATACCGTTGAAGTATCAATATGCGCTGGCCCCTTACCTGTTGCGGTCACACCGTCATGACAATCCGAGCAGGAACCCAATACCTGGGAATGATCCACACTCGTTACCGGCACCCAGGTCACCGTGTTGTGACAAGCCGCGCATTCCGATGTACTGGCAATATGACTGAGAGACATACCCGTGGCATTGGTGCCATTGTGACAACTGACACAAGTAGCATCTCCTACCGCGGCATGATCCATAACGGCCGACGCCGAAAAACCGGAAGAAGAATGGCAGGCTTCACATGCGGCCGTGGTAAAAATATGGGTGGGGGAAACACCAACCGCAGAGACGCCATCATGACAAGCTGCACACTGAGTGGGCAAAACCTCAAACACCGCACCCACATGACAAGACACGCAATCAATTAAATCGTGATCGCCATCCAACGCAAAACCGGTGATGGTATGATCAAAAACCGTAAGATCAACAACCGTGTCACTTGATGCGCCCACACTAGGCACAACAGCTAGTTGGGCACTGGAAGGATTTGCAGTGGTATTAGCATTGCTATTTGCAGTGGCGTCCGTAGCCGCAAATCCTGGAGCACTTATCAGTAACAGTATGGCCAGCAACAGCATGGAATTAAACAGCAGACACGACAAAGCTAGCGGACGCACTCTCGTAGCCGCAAGCCTCGTTACTACACCCACTGAATATTTACCGAACATTTCCATTTATTAGCCTGTATTTATGAGTTAAGTCTCGGCCCATCACCGAAAACTTACCCCAAACTGCAAGTTTATGGCCAAACCGTTAAAAATACCATTAAAATATATCTATATCGTTACTTATTATATAGAAACCAGCAATTTATCCACTGAAAAAGGCGTTAGCCCATCAAAAAACTGCTTATACGGGTATGAGTGCCAGAATACAGCATCAACCATAAAGCTCCAGAGGGAATTCAATGGAACAAACTCGGTAATAAAGCAGACCCTATAGGGGAAAACGCTTGGTTTAGCCTTCTCATTTAAGCCGCCCCACGATATTTCTCGGACTCCACCATCCGCAGAGCCAGCAATCAGTGGATATTATTGAGATGACATACGATATGGCTGATGAGATTTATGGCTTTGAGGGAGGGGGTAGCTAACCCAGCGTGCTCACTGTAATCACTAAGCAATCAACGCTCACAGCAGTTTTACATCTGAATGATACGTTGTTAATACGAGGTTACAGCACACGCTATTTAATATTTATCGTCTTAAAAGACTCAGTGATATGGCAGGTTTCACACTGCTTACCCAGCTGCCCGGCATGCACGTCATCCTTTTCATGACAGCCATAACATTTTTTAGGCAGATCAAACTCATCCTCAATGGGATCTTTATGGCAGGCATGGCAATCCAGCCCCTCATGTTTACCGTCCAGGGGGTAATCCGTTTGATCGTCATGATTAAATTCCCAGGCCATCCATTGCGAGGGTCGATGGCATAAATCACACTCCTCACCTAAACGCTCTTTATGGGTATCATCTTTCTCGTGGCAGGAAATACACACCACCTTAGCCTCTTTGTACTTGTTTGAGATGTGACAATCTTCGCACGTCAGAAATATATGCGATTCATGCAACGGAAATTTAGTAAGGTCGTGATCAAAAACCACCTGCTCTGCCCACCCATCTTCGTTATGACAAGTGTCACATTTTTCCCCTTCCTGCCCTTCATGGGAATCATCCAGACGATGACATTCAGAGCACGTCGTCGGTGTTTGCTCGTCAAATAACACTTCACGATGACACACCGCACAGGTTAAATCCTTGTGTTTTCCTTTCAGAGGAAAAGTCGTGTCGTGCTCATGATTAAAGGCAATTTTTAGCCAGGACTCTTCCGTATGGCACACATTGCAGCGTTTCCCGTAGCGTTTGAAATGCGCATCCTGCTTTTCATGACAACTAAAGCAGGTCGCCTCAATTTCATCTTCATAGATATGTTCTTGATGGCAGTCCTTGCACAATAATCGCTTGTGGCCGCCTTTTAGTTGAAATTCAGTATCTTTTTCATGATCAAAAAGAATCTGCGACCAACGTTCGTCCGTATGACAGTCCTGGCACCGAACCCCTCGATCCCCCTTGTGTACATCATCTAAAAAGTGACAAAAATAACAATTTCGAGGCGTATCTTCATACCGTTCATTCACGTGGCAGTTATAACAAGCGGCATCCCGGTGCGTATTTTTCAACGAAAATTTAGTCCGGGAATGGTCAAAATACGCCGGTAACCAAGAACCTTCCACATGGCAGTTTTCACATTCTTTACCCATGCGTTTTTTATGAGGCTCATCGGCTTCATGACAATCGATACAAACACGCTCAGGCATACGATAAACGCCCGTCACTTTATGACAGGTTTTACAATCAATCGATTTATGTGCGCCTGCCAGTTTGAACTCAGTGTCATTATGATTAAACAGCTCGGTATCAAGCTGGATAATATCGGCATCACGGCCAAGATGGTCTGAATGACACGAGCGACATTCCCTCTCGTTTACACCGATGATTTTTCCGTGAAAACCTCGCGGCTTTTTGACATCACTCGCGATTTCCTTATGACAATCCATGCATTGCTTGTTTTGTTTCAAACGGTCAAAGCCCGCATGGCACTTATCACATTGTTTCTCAATGCGCGCGTGCTTTTTGATGACATCCCCCGGCATCACTAGTCCTTCCATGCGCGCAAGCGGATTAATGTCGGCAAGGGCCGACAACGACACAAACATCAATAACAGAAAAACAAACAGAGAACCGCTACTTTTCAGCATTTTCTTGAAACCACTCTTGAAGCCATTGTTGAAACAAGAGGGGTAGACAGCGACGTAGGCCGTGACGTAACCAAAATCCCGGTAATGCCACGCACAACGCATTTTGAATCGCTATTTAACGGCATTTTTTGTAAGTGACACATCATTTAGAAAGGACGTTTTGAATGCCGAGTAGTTTATTGTCGTTAATATCAATATTTCGGTTAATACCAATGAACCGCAAATACATGCACAGACCCGGAGATAACCAGAATAAAAATCAGCGGGACATGAAATATACGCCAGCCCACCAACAAACGCTCATAAAAATGGAATATACCAATCTGTAACAAAGCATTGACATGCGCGCACAAAACAAGTTTCTCTTTGTTTAACTCTGCGCGGTAAGTGTGTTTATCCCAACCTTCATTAACCGCTCGCCTCTTTAACATTAGCGAAATATGCTGTATTCCGGTGAGATAACAAGCGGCCGCCTTAGTTCGCAAGTCATAAAAACGTTTAGGCATTTGCAACAACGATCTCGGCATATTCACCACCAAAGACGTCAACGTCCCCAATGTTTTCTCAATGTCATTGGCGGCATTACCCTGAAATTTCTGCAATGAATCCGCCAAATGCTGCTCTGTATCGCGAATTTCAATCAAATGTTTATGCACGTGATAACCAATACGGGTATATATATAACGGCCAATAACGCCACTGGTGATGATAAGCAACATAGACACCAGCGCCACGGAACTGTTTAATGCTTTCATCGTAAATGAGCTATGCAGGATCACCAACACCGGCCCGACAATACCCATTACAAGATGCGCATAATACCAGCCACTCAAGGTTCCCAGCTTTTTCATGAATTTAATGCGTTTTCGTAAAGCAAACAGCAGCGTTAACAACATCATAATACCGCCAGTTAACCCCATATAATAAACGAGGTCACTGTCAGTATGAAAATAGCGCTGTTCCCAGGCAACCCAGGCCGCTAATACACAACTTACAATAAAAAGGATGATACCAATCGCATAACGCGATTCGCTTTTTGAGCGCAGATCTTTCGTATCAGTGATAAAACCCGGATAACGATGAGAAAGCATTCTGACCGCTGAAAAAGACAACTGCGCGGGCTCGTCCTTTTCCGCCGGTTTTTTGGATTCTCGTGGTTTCGGTGTTGCAGATGCTTTAACGTCGACAGGTTTGGCGGCATCAGCATTTTCAGCAGGGACTGGAGCAGCCGTGTCAGTGGCCTGACGAGCAGACTGTTTGACTGTTTTCTTTATTGGATCGATAGCAGCACCAAAAGACGGTTCTCGATGTGTATTAACAGCCACATGTTTCGGCTGTCGGGAAATAAGATCAACCATGATTACAACAACTCCACACTACCTATTAAAGCCCAAAACGGAGTAACACCACCTAATCGGCCCGCCTACCGATCAACCTGCCCAGCGGCCAGACGTCAAATGTAGAGTCATTATTATTATTTTTCTACTGTAAATAAATATTATTAATACTAATCCGAATGGCGCGAAGATAAGCCGAATACTGTCGTCATCTCGGCGAATACCCTCTGAGGGATAAAGGCCTGGATCCAGAATCCACCATTACCGCTATTTCCCTGGATTCCAGCCTTTATGCCCCAGAGGGTATGCGCCAGAATGACGAAAAAGTTAACGGGACAGCAGTGATTATTTTTATTGTTTTTATTGTTTTTTATTGTTTTTATTAACAGTTATCGTTTTATTATCGTATCAATTAATAGCACGGATAAAACAGTATCAACAATGAGAGCTGGATTATTTTTATGCTCTACACAGTCTGGACTATCTGTATCATACATCCGGTGAATCGTTGGTTATTTCGCTAATACGCTTTTCTATTTGTGCCCTGCGATTATCAGTCACCGGCATCTTTTCTAATGCCACTGTCCAGTTTTTTATCGCCGCGTCACGATCACCCAATCGAATCAGGGCATCACCAAGATACATTGCTACCATGTACTGTTTCACGTCGGCGTTGCCCTTCAAGCGGCCCAATAACATCTTTGCTTCGCTGAGGCCTTGTTCGTTTTGCCTGGCGCTGAGTATTGACGCCAAGACCAACTGTGCACGGGCATGGTCTGGTGCTTGCACCAAGGCAGCACGAACTTCATCCAGCCCCTTATCGCCCAATCCCAGTTCATTATAGGTTTGCGCAAGCAATAACCGATTACCAATATTTTCCGGATCAGATTTAACCTTGTCCTCAAGACGCCCCAACAGGCTGCCGAGGTCGGGCGCCTGTAAACGACCGGGAGGTTTAACCGCAGCAGGCCTGCTGGAGGGGGCGCTAAATTGCCTGACAATACTCGGCAACTCATTTCCCATCTTTGCCCTTCCACCTTCCGGAATACTGCTGACAACAGGCAGGGTTGGTACAGAACCAGCGGTGGCCGAAACACTGGAAGTCTGAAAGGCGGTGGGTATATTACTCGCAGACTGGCGAGACTGTTCGTTCATTACTACAAACATCAGCACCACAGTAATAATAAGCAGAATACTGCCAGGATGACGTATCCAAACGGTAAAAGATTGCATGGCCATAGTTAATACCCAGTAATTGCTTGTTAATGTTGCTTGTTAATGTTGTTTGCTAATGCGTTTGTTTATTAATACTTAACAAGTAAAAAATTTCAACCCTGTATACATTATTTCAGTAACATTGAGACAGTAAACTGCCCATTCCATCTTTATTCTGCTTATTATAAGATAAGCTCACTGCGCAAGCTATTTTTTTTATAACCTGTCGCATCTACACCCATTTACCTACAGGAAACCTTACGTGTCAACAAAATTCCCGATTTGCATTTTTGGTGGTGCAGCGATATGTTGATAACTGTAACAGTATTGAGCATGAAGAATTGACGAAACCACAACAATTTAAGCCACTCATAGCGATTAACTCCGAGCGCATGCCAAATACATTTGGCAAAATAAGCAGCCCGCGAATCTGCAGTACCCTCTCAGCAATCTTGTGGTTAACCAGATAACAAAACATGGAAAAACAGCCGGAATTATTTGCCGACATATTCTACTTACTGTCAGTCATCGGTATCGATGATGCCTACAAAGTCTTAACATTTCTGATCCCCATTGCTCTCGCGTGGTTCATTTACAAAAAGGTCAAAAACCGGCGAGATCAACACAGCACGAATATATTGCACGAATCTAAAGAAGCCGGACTTGCCGACGCCCCCATATCGCTACACCCCATCATTGATCATAATCTATGTTTGGGCTGTGCTACCTGTGTAGATGCCTGCCCGGAAGGCAAAATTCTCGGTGTCATCCGGGAAAAGGCTCATCTTGTCAATCCGAGCCACTGCATCGGCCATGGTGCTTGCAAAACGTCCTGCCCTACGGATGCCATTTCATTAGTCATCGGCAATGAAAAACGTGGTGTCGACATTCCCATGCTAAACCCTAACTTTGAAACAAATGTTCCTGGCCTGTTTGTCGCAGGTGAACTCGGCGGAATGGGATTAATCCGCAACGCCATTGAACAAGGGCGTCAGGCCATGGAAAGTGTTCGCGAAACTGTCAGCAATTCCCAAGCCGACGTACCTTACGACGTTGTCATCATCGGTGCCGGGCCTTCCGGTTTTTCGGCAACACTTGGCGCACATGAACACAACTTAAAATATGTCACACTTGAACAGGAAACACTGGGCGGCACCGTTGCCCACTTCCCGCGCGGGAAAATTGTAATGACAGCACCAGTACAACTGCCAATAGTCGGCCAGGTACAGTTTAATGAAACCACAAAAGAAATCCTCATGGATTTTTGGCAAGGCGTCGAAAAACAAACCGGTGTAAAACTTAACTACATGGAACGCATGGAGTCTATAGAAAAAACCAGCGATGGCTTTATGGTCACCACCCTCAAAGACACCTATCACACCAAAAGCGTTTTACTTGCCATCGGTCGTCGTGGCACACCACGCAAACTGGGCGTCCCTGGTGAAGAACAAAGCAAAGTGATTTACCGGTTGGCAGACCCCGCTGAATTCCAAAACAAACACGTACTCATCGTGGGTGGCGGCAACAGCGCACTGGAAGCCGCCATTACCATCGCGGACGAACCCGGCTCAACCGTCACCCTGTCCTATCGAAGCACCGCCTTTGCCAAAGCCAACCCCAAAAATGTTGACAAAGTCAGCGCATCCGCTAACGGCAAAAAGATGTCCGTATTATTAAAATCCACGGTAAAAGAAATTACCGAAAAACAGGTCGTACTCAATACGCAAGATGGAGAAATAACCATCGACAATGATGCCATCATCGTCTGTGCCGGTGGCATACTACCAACCCCCATGCTTAAATCATTAGGCGTAACCATAGAAACAAAACGCGGAACTGCTTGATTCGAGTACTGAGTGCAAAAGTGCTGAGGACTGAGGACTGAGTGCTGAGTGCTGAGTGCCAAGTGCCGAGTGAAAAAAAAGGGTTTCATCTGTCTGATGAATTTCGTAGGTCACGTTGCGCAGCTACGTGACGCGATGGGTGAATCGAGACCCCATATTCTCGGGTGAAGATAATCGTCATGGTGCTTCGCAACGTGACCTACGGAAATAAAAGTACTGAGGACTGAGTGCTGAGTAAAAAACCCACACTCATCTTACTCTGCGCTCTTTGCGCCTTTGCGGCCTTTGCGTTTACAACACAGAATCTATTTAAACCACAACCCCGTCATACCGACGAAGGCCGGTATCCCGTTAAGTAGGGTCAGGTGGGAATGGCACGAAGTTAAGTCAAAAACCCACTCCATCCGTCATTCCGGCGAAGGCAGGAATCCAGAGGAATGGCGATATTGGTGGGTTCTGGATCCCGGCCTTCGCCGGGAAGACGGCAGTATTCGGCTT
>NVUB02000060.1 GCA_002401775.2 Ectothiorhodospiraceae bacterium | reverse complement strand
CCCTATTTGCTCATTATTTTACTGCGGCGTCTATGGTACATTTGTACTATAAAACACCCGGCTGCGTTAATTTTTTGACGCTTCTCTATTATTTTTGGTTAAATATTATGCAGCCAGCGGTACGTATTCGAGTGTTTTTGTGCCATCCATACTCATAGCTTCCCGCAGATCCCGTACCGGACTCGTGGCCACCACATCTGGCAATGCAGCAGCCGCATCGGTGATAGTGACGTTATCGGTAAATTCCCGATAAATGATTTGCTCTTGCAAGGCCAAATCAGCCATGTTGCCTTTACTGCCATCGGCCCAGGTAAAGCTGCCGTTGTTAACAATGCTATTACCGTTACCCAGATCGGTATTCACATCCAGCGTACCGCCGGTACTGAGTGAGGAAATACCCAGATCATTCAGGGTAAAGAGTTCATTACTTTGACTAAGTGCCGTCGCTGTTAAAATCACGCCATACCCGTAAAGCACTAAACTGCGCATCACTGGCATTCACCAAGCCATATGAACTTATACCTTCTCTTTCGTCATTCCTGGCTTGCCCTGAAATCCAGTAGTATCAACGATATTCTGGATGCCGGGCCAAGCCCGGCAAGACGATAATAAGTTAACGGGACTGGACTAAAATAACCGCTAAATTATAAAGTTTTCACACTGCATTGATTATTGCATTGATGCTCTCGCAGAGGCGCAGTGAACGCAAAGGAATACAAACTCGATCATATTTTCTTTGCGTACTCTGCGCCTTGGCGAGAAAACATGAACTTACAGTCTCTTTTTCGTCATTCCTGGCTCGACCCAGGTCTCAGTGGTATCAACGCATCATTTCCCGTCCAGAACAATGGTACATTTGTACTATAAGGAGCCCTACTGCGTTATTTTTTTGACGCTCCCCTGTTTTTTTGCTGTGTTTTATTATTGCTCTTTGCCTTCGCTCGTTTATCTCACGACTGACTTCGCTTTCGCTACGGCCTCGGTACGGTTGGCTACGTCGAGTTTTTCGCATATTTTCGATACGTGGTTTCTTACGGTGTTTTGGCTAATGTTTAAGGCCTGTGCGATTTCTTTGTTGCTGTTGCCTTTACGCATTGACTGGAGTACGCCGTATTCTCTGGGGGTTAACTTTTGCTCAGGAGGATGTTTAACCGGTACACCCTTTATTGCTCGCAATAATGCTTTGTGTAAGTACGGTGTGATTAATTCCATGAGGTAACGGTGGTTTTCGGTTAATAACACGGGGCATTGTGCGAGGCAAAAATAGCTACTGTGTCCTCCGGCGATGTCTGGCAGCCCATTGACGAGCATGTTGCGTATTCCGTATTTCTCTATGGCGTTTGCCCATTGGGCATTTTGTTTTTTTAAAGGTGCGAGGTCGTTGAATATTTGTGCTTCGGGTTTTTCGGCCCAGGCTTTTGCGACGGGGCTTTCTATGGCTCTGTCTTTTGTGATGATGGCTTTTAGATAGTTTATCGGGAATCCGATATTTATATAACGCTCTGAAGACTGCCCGCCTCGCTCACCAATGCCGCACACGGCCATTTCGTGTGGGATGAGGGTTTTAACGTGCCCTCTCATGAGTGCGATAAAGCCTTTTTCGTTTTCGATGCTCTGTGCTTCTTCAATAAGGCTCATAACCACGGTACTCATGCGCATTTTTTGCGAGGAATGTTGTGCTTTTAGGTAGTCGTTCATATCTAGCATGGCTCTTTAATACGGTTAACGCTCCGTAACGCTTTCGTCTACGTATTCCATTAATGGGCTTAAAAAGTATTCGATGATTTTTCGTTTTCCGGTTTTGACTTCTATGGTCACGGCCATGCCGGGCGTCAGGTTCACCCATTTGTCTTTTACCTGGATAACGGATTTTTTCATCAGTACGGTGGCACGATATACCAGGCCATATTGCTCGTCGGCGATGGCGTCATTGGATATGGTGACTACTTCACCTTCGATGATGCCGTATTTGGTAAAGGGGAAGGTTTCAATTTTTACTTCAGCGGGCTGGCCTTCAGTGATAAAGCCGATGTCTTTGTTGGCGATCCAGGCTTCGACTTCCAGTGTTGCGTTTCCCGGGACGATGACCATCATCGCTTGTGCCGGGGTGACGACTCCGCCGATGGTATGAACGTCCAACTGCTGTACGACGCCCGATACCGGTGCTGTTATTTTTTGCAGCGCAAAGCGCTGCTGTGCTTTATTGGCTTCTTGCGTCAGTGCGGCTATTTTTCGATTGGCTTCTGCCAGTGCGGTCATGTTGTTTTTGGTGAATTCTGCCTGCACGGTCGTTTTTTGCTGTTTTGCGCCGACAAATGCGGCACCTATTTCGTTGATTTTTTCCCGGAGGGATGCCAGTTCAAATTGTTGTTCTATTCGCTGCTGTTCAATTTCAAGGTAAGAATGGCGTGGGGCCAGGTTTTTGCTTAACAGTTCTTTGAGGGCGATGGCGCGCTCGGTGATGATGGGCAATGTTGATTCCAGCTTTTTGGTCATTATTTTCGCGGTGGCATATTCGGCTTTTTTCTGCGCGATAACCGCGTTGACGGACTCCAGTCGAGCGTTATGTTCTTGCAGTTGGCTTTTTAATATATTTCGTTGCAAGGCTTTTTGTTCTACATCACCCGTTAAGCTCTTGTCTAAGCTCTTGTCTAAGCTCAGGTCGAAGGTCAGTTTGCTGACCCACCAGGAAATGTGTTTATTGTGTGCTGTACTGGGTTTTTCATCGCCTTTGTAATCGGCGGCGATGATTAAGCGCTGTTTTTCCATTTGCACCATGAGTAACTCTTCGTCAATGCGCTGTTTGTCCGCTCGGCTGCTGGTGGCATCCAGTTCGATGAGCAGGTCTCCCCTTGTGACTCTTTGCCCTTCTTTAACGTGTATGGCTTTGATGACGCCTATTTCCAGTGGCTGAATGGTTTTGCTGTGCCCTGCGGTGATTATTTTGCCCTGTGCGGTGGCGACGACGTCCACTTCTCCGATACAAGTCCAAGCGATGGTGATGGTGATTAATAATGTTAGGCTCCATACCACCATTCGCCCAACGGGAGACGGCGGGCTCTCTTGTATCTCTAAGGCGGCGGGTAAGAATTCATGTTCGTGGGTTTTTTTTAGCATTATATTTTAGATGATTTTCCTACACTGATGACAGTGGCTACTCGTTTGAAGCATTTTTTGTATGCCGTCGAAAACCCATTTCGGGAATATAGGGTCTTTAGGTTACAAGAAGCTAAGTCCTGTGGTTTCAATAACATTCTGGATTCCGGTCT
>NVUB02000006.1 GCA_002401775.2 Ectothiorhodospiraceae bacterium | reverse complement strand
CCGAGCGGCTCTCCGAGGACGGCGTGCTGATCGTCGAGGTGGGCAACAGCGACCGCCACGTGGTGGAGACCTGGCCGGAGGTGCCGTTCCTGTGGTTCGAATTCGAGCGCGGCGGGCAGGGCGTATTCATGCTGGAGCGCCGCCAGTTGATAGACTACCGAGATCATTTCACGGGCTGAGTGGCCCTAAAGAGGAAGAATATGGCCGGCAACAGTTTTGGTGAACGCTTTAGGCGAGGCGCGATGAGGCGTAATAGTCATTCTATTGCAACGAATCGCACCACCAAAAGTAGGCGCTTTTAGGCGACAGTAGGCGCTTTAGGCGACGCCGCCAGCGCGGAAAAGGTCCAGAATCACGCCACGAACGGTGATTGAGAACGGCCCCTAGCTTTAGAGGCAACTATTCTGTACAATTTTTCGCCCTTGCAGGAATCTGTGAGCAAGTGGACTGTATATTTCATTGTTGGGCATTTATTGTTGGTATTGACTCGTTATTTTTAAATTATTACCGTAAAAAGTGACGGAATTTTTTCATGTAAAAGTTAGGAGTTTGGCGTTATGGCCCGTGTTACTGTTGAAGATTGTTTGGAAAATGTAGAGAGCCGGTTTGAGCTGGTGTTATTAGCCAGTAAACGCGCCCGCCAGTTGGTCAATGGCAAAGAAGCCACCGTTGAATGGGGAAACGACAAGGCCACCGTGGTTGCTTTGCGTGAAATTGGCGAAGGAAAAATCACCACGAAGATACTGGAAAATATGGCCGTTGAAGAAAAGCGAGCACGTGAAGCGGCTGAAGCAGAAGCTGCCGCACTTGAAGCCGCTGAACTCGCAGGCGAATTGTAACGCACTGCACGGGTGATTCCCGGCGAACGTGATCGTCATTGTACGAAACCGTTCGGCCAGGAGTCATGCGTACGGGGTTGTTTGCAGGCCAGTTTGTATAAGCTGGTATAAACAGGCGCGAGTGCGCGAAGGTTATTGTTACTCGTATTTTTTGGCTAAGGTTTGTACCATCGTTTAGTGATGATGAGTAACCATCACCCATACATTTTTTCCGGCTGATTCTGGGGTGGTTAGCACCCCGCAACTCAGCCATTTCAAAGGCTGAATCAATATCATGAGGGCCCGGTGTTTTTAATTCACGATTTGTGTGCTCTGCTTGAGAGCTATCTTGAGCCGGATCAGGTAAAGGAAGTTTATCGGTCCTATTTATTTGGTGCCGAGGCGCACCAAGGTCAGGTTCGTATGACCGGTGAGCCCTATATCTACCATCCTTTGGCGGTGGCCAGAATCCTCGCCGAAATGCGAATGGATTACAACACCATTATCGCCGCTATTCTCCATGACGTTATTGAAGACACCGCGACTGCGAGAGAGCAGATTGCCAGTGACTTTGGTGAAGAAGTCGCCACACTCGTGGACGGCGTCACGAAACTTACCCAGGTAAAATTTGGTAGCAAGGCTGAAGCTCAGGCTGAGAATTTTCGTAAGATGATTCTCGCCATGGTGAAAGATATTCGTATCATTCTCATCAAGCTGGCCGACCGACTACATAACATGCGTACTTTGGGGGTTATGCGGCCTGACAAAAAACGCCGTATTGCGCGGGAAACGTTGGAAATTTTCGCGCCTATTGCTCATCGCCTGGGCATGAAAGATGTTTGTTTGGAATTAGAAGATTTGTGTTTTAAATCCATTCATCCTTTGCGTTATCAAATATTAGAAAAGGCCGTAAAACAATCGCGGGGAAATCGAAAAGCACTGGTCGATAAAATCCGCGAGGCGATTGAAGAACGCTTGCGCAATGAAAGCCTCGATTTTGCCGTTATAGGAAGAGAGAAACATCTTTTCAGTATTTATCAAAAAATGCATCAAAAGCATTTAAGTTTTGGCGAAGTATTTGATGTGTTTGCCTTCCGTCTGGTGGTCGACAAAGTAGATACTTGTTATCGTGCATTAGGCGTTGTGCATAATCTTTACAAGCCCGTGCCAGGACGATTTAAAGATTATATCGCTATTCCCAAATCCAACGGGTATCAGTCACTTCATACGATTTTGTTTAGCCCCTACGGTATTCCCATAGAAGTACAGATTCGCACGGAAGATATGCAACGTGTTGCAGACGCCGGCATTGCCGCTCACTGGATGTATAAGACAGGGGACGCCTCACCAAGTCATGCAACGGAGTGGCTCAAAGGCCTGCTTGAAATGCAACAGCAAGCGGGTAATTCTGAAGAATTTCTCGAAAATGTAAAAATCGATTTATTTCCTGACGAAGTGTATGTTTTTACACCGGATGGCGACATCATGACGTTACCACGCGGAGCCACAGGGTTGGATTTTGCGTACGCCGTTCATACCGACATTGGTAATTCCTGTGTGTCCGTAACTATAGATCGTCGTTTATCTCCGATCCGCAATATTTTGCACAATGGCCAAACCGTAGAGGTTATAACCGCACCGGGTGCCAAGCCAAATCCGGTATGGTTGGACTTTGTTGTTACCGCTAAAGCCAGGACAAATATCCGTCACTTTCTGAAACAACTACATGATGACGAAGCCATCGGTCTGGGACAACGCATGTTGTTTAAGGCATTATCCTTCAATGGCATTTCCCTGGAAAAAATACCCAAGGACGTGCTGAAAGATTTATTGGAAAAATTAAAGGTTAAAACGTTGGACAACCTCTATCAGGATATTAGTCTTGGTAATCGAGTTGCCTCGTTAGTTGCACGACAAATTTCAGATATACACTCCGAAAATGGCCCGACACAGAGTATCGGTGTAAAAAGCATGTTTAATCGTTATGCTCCGGACTGGCTTAAACCGACATCTACACGGCAAAACAGTAAGCCGTTGGCGATTCGGGGAACGGAAGGTTCAGTTGTCACGTTTGCAAAATGTTGCCACCCTATTCCGGGCGACCCTGTTTTGGGTTTTGTCAGCGCCGGAAAAGGCGTTGTTATTCATTTGCGTGGTTGCAAAAATGTCAGAGACTTTAGAAACAACCCGGAGCGGTGGGTAGATTTACAATGGGAAAAAAGTGTTCAAGGCACATATCCCGTAGAAATTCGCGTGGATACTGCTAATCAGCGCGGCGTACTGGCAACCGTAGCGGCCACTATTTCAGATATGGAATCGAACATAGAAAACGTCTCCATAGAGGAGCGTGATGGACGATTCTCTACCTTGATGTTTACCTTATCAGTAAAAGACCGGGTACATTTGGCCAATATTATACGTCGTGTGAAAAGAATAGAGAGTGTTGCTCGAATTTCGCGTTCAAAATAAACATTCATTTTGAAGAAAGCAGGGAAATTTTGCGATTCCATTGTTTTGTTTCCAAAGTTTTCATTTTCAAAGGTTTTCGTTTCCGGAGCTTTTCGTTTCCAAAACAATGATTAAAAAAACAGGGGAAAAATGATGTCCTTAACGTCCAGCCAGCCAACCAAAAAACGTGAAGTCATTCATTCAGATGATGCTCCCGCCGCCATTGGTACCTATTCCCAAGCGATCAAAGTGGGTGATACAGTGTATCTTTCTGGACAAATACCGCTGGTGCCTGAAACCATGGAAGTGGTGGAGGGAGATATGGAAGCGCAGATTCGTCGGGTGTTTGATAATGTTCAAGCAGTTACCAAAGCGGCAGGGGGTAGTCTGGCAGATATCGTGAAATTAAATATTTTTCTCACAGATCTTTCACATTTTGCCTTGGTCAATGAAGTGATGGCTGACTATTTTCAGCAGCCTTACCCGGCGCGCGCCGCTGTAGGCGTGGCTTCCTTACCAAAAAATGTGCCCGTTGAAATGGATGCTGTAATGGTGTTGTCCTAAACGCGAAATTGCGCGCCATCGCCCGAAGTTATTAACAGGTAATTAAGAAGACACCGGTAGTTATTAGTCGTTGCCAGTAGTTACCCGTAGTTACCCGTAGTTATCATTAGTTATTAGTAGCAATCAGTAGCAATCAGTCTTTATCAATAGCCACCAAAATTTTTTACCCTGAAAATGACTGATTAGATAAGCAAAACACTATAGTGGTTGTTACTAAATAAACAAATTAACTAACTATGTAAGCTAATTATAAACAGTATGACTCTGTCACTATGCCCTACAAATAGTATGATGAAAGCGCATGATAAAATACGGTGTCTCAAATAATTCCTATGAATGAGCAACTCACCTTATTGTCCTTAAAAGGAGTAGGTCCGAGTATTGTTGAAAAACTGGCGAATTTAAATATAGCCAGTGTTGCGGATTTGTTGTTTCATTTGCCGCTACGGTATCAGGATCGAACCCGTCTTGTAGCGATTGGGAGTCTTCGTAATGGTGATGAAATTACGGTTCGGGGTGAAGTACAGCTCACGGAAATAAAGTATGGTAAGAGACGCATGTTACTGTCACGCATCAGTGATGGCACTGGGTTTTTAACGCTGCGATTTTTCCACTTTAATAAACAACAGCAAGAGCGCATGGCGCGGGGCGCACTGTTGGAATGTTTTGGTGAAGTGCGCGGGGCAGGTGGCCAGCTGGAAATGGTGCACCCGGAATACCATGAAATCAATGCAGAGGTTAACCATTCGAGAGCAGAGAGGCTAACGCCCGTATATCCCACCACGGAAGGATTACGCCAATTAAAACTGCGCTCCCTGATACATTCGGTGTTATCAAATGCCGAATTAATGGCCGAGCAACTCAAAGAACTGTTACCTCAAAATATCTTAGCGCAAGAAAACATGCCAGGTTTGCAAGAGGCCGTGCGCTATGTACATTATCCACCAGCGGATACCGAGCTGACCGCTTTGCAAGCAGGCACCCACCCGTTTCAGCAACGACTCGCGTTTGAAGAATTACTGGCTCATCAACTAAGCTTGCGAGAATTACGCCATCGCCACCAATTAAAACAGGCGCCGGGCATGAAGGTTCCTGGAAAATTATCACAGTCTTTTTTAGCAACGCTGCCCTTTACGTTGACCGCGGCTCAGCAGCGAGTGGTTACCGAAATCACCCACGACCTGAATCGAGAACACCCTATGCAACGATTAGTGCAGGGTGATGTGGGTAGCGGTAAAACGGTCGTTGCCGCACTTGCGACCACTCAGGCAGTCGAAGCAGGTTATCAAGTTGCCATTATGGCACCCACCGAATTACTGGCAGAACAACACCGGGTTAATTTTACCCAGTGGCTAGCGCCATTGGGTGTGTCAGTGACGTGGTTGTCCGGGAAAATCAAAGGCAAGACGCGCCAGCAAGCCCTGGTTGCAATGGAGGATGGAAGCGCACAAGTAATTGTTGGAACCCAGGCCTTGTTTCAAGAGGGTGTAGAATTTGCAAAGCTAGGGTTGATTATTATTGATGAGCAACATCGCTTTGGCGTACATCAGCGTTTAGCATTACAAAACAAAGGCGCAAATGGCAAGGGCGTGCCACATCAATTAGTCATGACAGCGACCCCCATTCCGCGCACCCTGGCACAAACAGCCTATGCCGACCTGGATTTATCGGTCATTGATGAGTTGCCACCAGGGCGTACTCCCATCGAAACAGTGGTCGTTTCTGAACAGCGAAGGGATGAAGTTGTCGCTCGCACCCATCGTGCCTGTCAGGATGGCCGCCAAGCCTACTGGGTATGTACATTAGTCGAAGAATCAGAAAAATTGCAATGCCAGGCAGCGCAGGAAACGGCGGAAGACTTACATCAAGCATTGCCCGATTTACGCATAGGCCTGGTGCATGGTCGGTTAAAGTCTGCCGAAAAAGCACAGGTCATGGCAACCTTCAAAGCCGGCGACATAGATTTACTGGTTGCAACCACCGTTATTGAAGTGGGAGTGGATGTCCCCAATGCAAGTTTGATGATCATCGATAATGCCGAACGATTGGGGTTGTCACAATTGCATCAATTACGGGGCAGGGTGGGCCGAGGTGACCAAAAAAGTAGTTGTGTATTGTTATATGGCGCAGCACTTTCAAGAACCGCAAAATCCAGATTGGCCACTTTACGAGAAACCAATGACGGCTTTATTGTCGCCCAGCGAGATTTAGAAATTCGCGGCCCCGGAGAATTATTAGGCACCCGGCAAACCGGATTACAAAATTTACGCATTGCTGATTTCCAGCGTGACCAAGTATTATTGCCCCGCATAGCGGTGTGTTGCGAAACCATTATACGAGAATATCCTGAAAGCGTAACGCCACTCGTCACACGCTGGCTATCCACTGGAATGCAATATGCCAAAGTGTGAAAGAACTGATGCAGTGCTTGAAGTGATAAATGCAAACAGGGTGTCGTTAACCTGGAATTAGTGATTCGTAAACGGGTTCTGCTTGTGGGGTGGTGCCCGCTGATTGATTCCAACTTGGGTCAAACGACAGATAAAAATGAGCTTACTGCTCTGCATAGCAAAGGCTGCTGTTAAAAGATTTGCAAATAAACTAGGGGCCGTTCTCAATTACCTGAGTAAGCGTGATTCTGAGGCATTTTTCGTGCTGGCACCAAATGTAGGCGCTTTAGGCGACGCCGCCAGCGCGGAAAAGGACCAGAATCACGCCACGAACGGTGATTGAGAACGGCCCCTAGGCATTCATCCCGGCATCGTTGTAGTACGCTATGCAACACAACGGATTGAGCAAACCCTCGTGGATGATGACCTGAAGGTGAGTTTTCGTATATAAGGATGCTGTAGATACCTAAAAGCGACTGCAACACAGGATGCCGCCAGATGGATGATGGAAGCGATAAAATATCGGCTTTAAGGGATGTAATACAGCAGGTTAGTTTATGAAAAATAAAAATCAACTCAGCTATTCACCAGCCTACAAGCACTGGTTGGTTGAGCTCAAAGCTAAAGTACGCCAATCTCAGTTCAAGGCCGCTGTTGTTGTCAATCAGAGCCTACTGAATTTCTATTGGGAGTTTGGGCGCGATATTGTCGAAAAACAGCAGAGCGCCACGTGGGGAGATGGGTTTCTAAAACAGCTAAGCCATGATCTTATGGCGGAGTTTCCTGACATGAAAGGCTTTTCTAAAAGAAATCTAGAGCTGATCCGTCAGTGGTATCTGTTTTGGACTGAAGATAATGCTATCGCACAAACCTATCCCGGACAAATAGCGAAACAGCCTGTTGCGCAAATTACCCAGATACCATGGGGGCACAATTTAGCGATTATTGCCAAATGCAAACGCCATGAAGAGGCACGTTATTACGTCCACAGCACCATCGAGCAGGGCTGGAGTCGCAGTGTGCTGACACATCAAATCGAAAGTGACCTTTGGCAGCGAGAAGGTAAAGCTATATCAAATTTTTCAGTCGCACTACCGGCACCGCAATCCGATCTCGCTCATCAAACACTCAAAGATCCCTATGTATTTGATTTCCTCATGCTTGCCAAAGAACACAATGAGCGTGAACTGGAACAGGGCCTGATTCAACACATCACAAAATTTCTGTTAGAGCTTGGAGCAGGTTTTTCTTACATTGGAAAACAGGTACCGCTTCAGGTAGGCAAGCGGAATTTTTTCATCGATTTGCTGTTTTATCACACACACCTACATTGCTACGTTATGGTCGAACTGAAGACCATAGACTTCGAGCCGGAGCACGCCGGGAAGCTCAATTTTTATATCAAAGCGGTAGACGAACAGCTGCATAGCGAGGGAGACCAGCCCACCATCGGGCTCCTGTTGTGTAAAAGCCGTGACCGGCTGGTGGCGGAATACGCGTTAAGCGATATTCATAAACCCATCGGCGTATCGGAATACCAGATTACCCAGCGATTGCCGGAAGCACTGAAATCCAGCCTGCCTACGGTGGAAGAGATCGAAGCGGAACTGGGCGGTGAGGTAAGTGATGAGTAGGATTGGGTTGTTGAAGGTATGAAGATGTTGCCGGACGTTTGAGCGAAAAGGAAAATGAAAAGGGACCAAAACTCTTCACGAACGAAAACCTCATAAGTTAGACATGTGTCATATGGTTGGGGTGGCTTTGCTGGGGTTGTTTTTATTTCATTGCATGGCTGTCCTGTTAGGATACTGTTAGGATAGTCCTGTTAGGATAGTTAGGATAGCTAGGATAGTCATCGACTTTTACCTGCCCCAATACCAAGCTGTTGTGTGAACCTATGAATCACGGCCTTTTTTGAGGCCTTGTCGACACGGCGTCTTAAGCACTTGCCATCAATGGTAATGACTTAACTAATTAGTAACTAATCAACTAATTAGGACCCACGACAGTAATTTCCAATTAAAACTTGGGTACCCGCTTTCTGTAAAATGGGTGTCTGTTTTTCTTGTTTTTCTTTGAACAATATTGTGGCGTTACGCGATTGGGACAGTGTGGAATGTCGTTTGTCTAGGAATTGTGACACGAATGAGAATGAATCATGTATGAAGAACACCGAGTATTTAAAACGCCCTACGATGATTGTGAAATATGGAAGTACATGTCCTTCACCAAATTCGTGTGGTTGATCGCAAAAAAAGCCCTGTATTTTTCAAGACTTGATCAGCATGATGACTCCTGGGAAGGTTTTCTCCCAACAAACTGGGACATCAAAGACCTGAAATACTCCCGGTTTAACGCGTACATAAACTGCTGGCATATGAACAGTGATGAATCAGACGCCATGTGGAAATTGTATGGCAATCCAGCTGATGAAACCATCGCCATAAAAACGACCGTCGGGCGCTTAAAAGAATCGATGAAAAAATCTGCTATTTCGGTTTACATAGGCGAAGTAGATTATGAAGAAAAAGAGTGGCCAGAGAGTAACCTGTATTTTCCTGTAATCTGCAAAAGAAAGCCGTTTGTACACGAGAAAGAGCTACGCTTATGTGTACCCAGTCCATCCGGTGACAACCCTCCAGATCTCCCACAGTGTAAGCAGGAACTTGACAGGCTGGGTGTTGATAATTGGTCTGATAGTGGGCTTCTGAAAGAGATCGGAGAAAAAGGGGTTTCAGTGTCTGTTGACCTAAGCCAGCTCATAGATGAAGTGATCATTTCTCCCAAGGGTAAAGATTTATTGAGAGAATCCCTTCAGTACATTAAGGAGATCAAGATTCCTCATATTGAAATCAAAAATTCAATAATATGATCGCTGTATTGGAGGGAATGAAGTCAGGTAGGGTGGGCACGTTTTATGTGCCCACGCAGCAGCACGATCGCCACTACCACTACCACTACCACCACCACCACCAAAAGTAGGCGCTCTTAGGCGAAAGTAGGTGCGCTTAGGCGAAAGTAAGCGAGCGGCGGGATATCAAACCCACAGAAATTAAAACGGCTTTGTTTATGGTGGTTTGTGCATGACCCTGGGGTGGAAGCTTTGGGTTTTATATAAAACCATCACCCCAACTTATGACCTGGCTCAGTCTGTTCGTCATACCTGGAGCACGTTAGGGTAACGGCTCTACTGCGATAAATTCGCCCGTGTCTTGCACAATGCCGTTGTAACCATTGGACTGTTCGTTAAAGTTGTTCACATAACCTTGTGGATCGTCCACATCAATATACTCGCCCGTGTTTTGAGGTAAAAAGTTTTGATACAAAGAATCGTTGTATACATATTGTTGTGGATTTTCAACATCCAAAAATTCGCCGGTGTTTTGAACCGTCTCGTCAGTGGGCTGAGCATTCAGATAAGTGGCATAAGCCGCTGGGTCATCGGCATCGATAAATTCTCCCGTATCCTGAACTTGTCCATTGTCAAGGGGGCTTTCGTTGGCATAGGTGCTGGCATAGGCACTGCCATATAAACCGGCTGATTCAGCCTCATAGACTGGAATAGGTGCAGGGACTTCTGTTTGCGTATGGGCATCTGTCGGGCTCATCGTTGATCTACGAGGGGTGTTTCCAGGCCCGGAAGGTAAAATGATGGTCGGGGCTATACCCTCAGTGGTCATTGCCGTTTCACCTGCTTTAATATCGCTCATCACGCGGGACTGGCGTAGCGCCAGGTGCGGCACATCTCCTGGTGTTGCTTCCCCGGTTTGATGATTCGTGTTGAGATACCACGTACTTATTCCCCATGTACCCAGCCCCCATGTACCCATCCCGAACAGCCAGCCAATAAACAGTGTCGCAATAATGGATGACGTTTTAATAGGCGCTGTTTTATGCTGGCCTTGCATCAGTTCACTCGGTCACTGGACAGTAGACGAATCACTGCCGCTTCGTTAACGGTCGGGTTTCTGCCTGCCGTGACTTCATCGCCATCCGTGACGTTATCAGCGTCACTGTCCGTTTTGCGAGGGTCGCTACCCCATTGCGATTCCTGAAGATTGCTTAAACCATCGCCATCGGTATCCAGTGCGGCATCGGCCGGGTTATTGGGATTAAAGCCATTTTGTGCCTCAAAACCATCGGACAAGCCATCACCATCCGTATCCGCTTTGTCCGGGCGGGTGCCGCGGCGGTATTCGTCGATATTACTTAGGCCATCACCATCAGTGTCCACATCGGCATCGTCCAGATTGATATCGAGGCCATAGGCATTTTCAAAACGATCCGGCAGACCATCGTTGTCCGTATCCCCCATGCCATCCCCCATCAACACCACCGCGAATACGGCGGCTTCGTTCACACTCGGGTTGCGGCCCTGCTGGTACTCTGCCAGATTGCTTACGCCGTCAGCGTCTTTATCCAGGCCAGCATCGGCGGGGTCAAGACGATTCAGGCCATGCACGACCTCAAATCCGTCAGGCATTCCATCTCCATCACTGTCCGCCGAAGAAGAGCGTGGGTCAGTCCCGCTTTGGTATTCCCGCAGATTACTCAGGCCGTCGCCATCGGCGTCCCCACTGGCATCACTGGCGGAGGTGGGATTAAAGCCTTGCTGTAGTTCCCACACACTGGGCATACCGTCATTGTCTGTATCAACACCGGTATCGCTTACCGCCAGCACGCGGATTTGCCCCGGCACAATCACGCTGATCACGGCAGAATCCGTAATGGACAGGCTCACAGAAAAAGTGCCCACCACAGTAGGTGTGCCCGCGAGTCGTCCCGTTGAGGGAGCAAGCACTGGGTTGAGTGCGACACCGGGCGGCAAAGACCCGCCTGCCAGACTCCAGGCATAGGGCGTCTGGCCACCGCTCGCGGTGGGTGTAAAAGCAAAGTTACGATTGACCAGCGTCTCCCGGACAAAAGACGGCGCGTTAAGGCTGTCAGTGGAATCCTGGTTTAGCGTCCAGGCATCGGCCATAGCGGCATCAGTGCCAAGCAAAGGTTCAACGCCATCGGGAATACCATCGCCGTCCTGATCCGCTAAAGCCACTGGTGGCAGGGCGCGCAACACTAGCGCCGTTTGCAGGGCGTCACCGCCCCAGCTGCCATTGATGGTATTCTGCCGGCCCGTCAGAAAATTACGCGCGTTATTCATGCTCGTCGCGGCACTCACCGCCTCGGCAATGCCCGCGTCAGCGGCTGCATCCAGTGCAATCAGCGCCAATGCCGTTTGTTGGGCATCTCCTACGGTTATTCCATTGCTATCAAGAAAACTGTTATTAGCCTGCTGCCGGCTAAGCAGCCAGTTAACGCCACGGCGAATATTAGTCTCACTATTCCAGCCATCGCTGAAATAATGGCTGAGGCTGACCATCGCATAACTGGTGGGGAGAATATGGCCCGAAGAAGAGGCAGGCCCGGTAAATGCCCAGCCGGCATTGCCCGCCTTTTGTAAGCTGTTGATAATGCCAAGCCCGGTGCTTGTGTCGGCCGCAGAGTAAGTGGCGCCAGAAACACGCAAGGCCTCCAGGGCCAGTGCCGTATCCATTGCGCCTTTTTGGTAACCGCCGAAACTGCCCCAGCCCTTTTGCGTATTACGTCGTGTTAATAAGGCAGAGGGTAGGCCGGCGGCCACGGTATCCAGGCCTGCCGCTTCCAGGGCGATAATCTTGCGCGCCAGAGCATCGACGCTGTTGGTACGAGCACTAGCCAGCCAGGCAAGGCCTTTTGAATAAACGACCCCGTAACCGACACCGGCATGGCGCAAAGCCGCCAGCGCCTCGGCAGTCGCCGCGACCGTCGCGCTGCTGTTATCGGTTGTCGTTCCGGGAATCGTCCCAGAAAGAGCCACCGGCGTTCCACCCCAGCTGCCGTTGTGGCTCTGTGCTTGCAGCAACCAGCCAAGGCCCTGCTCACGGGCAGAATCGACAGGTGCGGCCATGGCTATACCGGTCATAGCACCTACACCAGCACCCACACCAGCCATAGTACCCAAGCCGACCATCAGGGCGAATAACGCCTTGTTTATCAATACAAGTCCGGGAGTCCGGTGGCCAGTCCTTTTATTCATACCTTGTCCTTAACCTTGCCTTTAACCTAGGTGGAGCCAAAACCAAAACATTATTAACCAGCAACTATAGAGCGCAATAATCGTAGTGCTTTGCACGAGGTTCCTATGTGGCCTACTAAAGATGATTGATATAATTGCTATTTGTAGATGTCTATTCGTCGTGCATAGCAATAACCATTGTGCTTTTTGACGTTATCTACAAAGAGGTTGATCCGATAACCCAGTGCCATGGCAAGTTGTGCTGACTCGAATTTACGTTGACCGGCATCTTTGCTGTTATAGGTACCATCGCAACTGAATGTTACCCAACCATTGGGGCAGCTGGTAATAACGTCGCTGATTGATTTGTTGATCAAAACCATGCAGTCACCATAAGCCCCTGCTTCACTGAGTGTCTGGGTCACTTTTGCTCCATCAATCCTCACTATTTCAGCACTCACCATGCCAGCACCCATCATCGCCACAGCGGCTATAGCCCCCACAAACACCTGCTTCCATCGTTTCTTCAACATCACCCAGCTCTCTTTAACAAGTTCAAAATTTTAGTATTCAATGATTGGCCTTTGAGTAGGATAATACACTCAAAACTTCCAACGGCCGTTTATCCTGCGGAAAACTACACCAACCAACCTTGAATGGAAAGTGTAAATATTACCGTAAAATAATGTGGGCGTTTGTGGTATTTTACGCCTCGCGCGAGATTTGTCGTATTGTTGTGTTTTTCTGGCCCGGTACTGGCCCTATAACTAAAAGCAAGTTATGGAGTATTCAGTCGCTGAGGTATGTAATGGCATTCAGGGAAAACGAACAGCGATAAGAAAAATAATTTAAGGGATTAAAGACAGTATGTGGGCAAAACACAAATTCCAGTTAACGGCGGCGGGTCTTGTCGTCACACTTATCACTAGCGTTTACCTCTGGAATACGGTTGAAACACCGCCTCACGCAACATTGCCAACGCCAAAAACGCTAACGCCAAAAACGGCGCTGGAATCGACACCTGAATTTCCGACCACCACCACACCCCAAGCCGCCGTGCTCGACCCGGACACTCTGCGTCAACGGGTCGTCGGCCCCTGGTTAGGGACGGGTAACCCCGACAGGGCGGGTGAACTGAGTAGCGCACTTGATCATCATCTGGCGGATGCCCAATCTCTACTGGAACTTCTTGCAAAGGCGCAGGATAAAACCACAAAACAGTCCATCCCACATCTTCTACAGCAACTCGTTGCCAAACAGGCACAATTTCTGACCCTGCGCGAAGAAACCGAGCGTTGGCTGGCCGATCGCAATATGCAGAACACAGGGCAGGCTTCGCAGATAGCCCAGCGATTTGCGCAGCTTCAAAGTGTGCTGGCGGCTGTTAACGATACCGTCACTAACACTACTAACACGACCAACACCCACCAACAGGTTGAGGCCATTGCCGACGCCCAGCAAACCCTACAGCGCTTGCGTCCACCGCGCCTGGGCGTGCGCGGCGAGCCCCAGCCAACGGTCACCCAGGGCACACCCACCACACTGACCCCGGCTGATTTTCCCGATGCGCCGCCTCCGGCTTATGCCCTGTCGCAAAAAACGGCCCAAAAGACCACACCCGCCCATAAGCCGGGTGATTCATCCATTGATAATTTACTAAAGGATAATCTGCTAAACGCCTTTGGCATCACCAGCGCCCACGCCGCCACTGATAGCGCGCCCATTGGTGTTGCTAGGGGCGCCGCCAGTTGCGGTTTTACCCCAGCCGATGTCGGCTCCGCCCTGCCGGAAGTGGATACCGCCAATCCGGAAATACAGGCCCTGGCCGAGCAGCTACAGCATTCACCGCTGAAGATTTATGCCTGGATTACAAACAACATCGCCTTCCAGCCGTATTATGGTTCCCTCAAAGGCGCGCTGGCGACCCTGAAAAGTGGGGCGGGCAATGACACCGACCAAGCCTCACTGCTGATCGCGCTGATGCGCGTGTCGGGGTTTCCAGCACGCTATGTCACGGGGGAAATCCAGTTTGACGCCAGCGACAGCCGTTACCCAGCCTGGCTTGGGGTGAAATCCGTGCAGGCTGCGTCCAATCGCTTGACGCTCGGGCAGGTGCCCGCCACCTACAACACGGTCTTTATGCATGTGTGGGCGGAAGTCTGTGTACCTTACGACAACTACCGGGGCAGCGGCCGCGATAGCGCCAGTAACAATATCTCCAGCAACAATATCTCCAGTAACAACAGCCTCAACAGCGCCTTTCACTGGATACCCCTAGACCCCAGCTTCAAGGAAGTGACCACCACCGACGGCACCACCGTGGCCGATATTCCCGGCTTCAGCTTTGACTATAGCGACTACCTCAGCACCCGCAGCCACATTATGCCGCAAGAAGCACTGCGGGATCAGATGGAAGCGGCACGGGGAAAACCGCTGGAATTTGGCGGTGGTTATCGCAGTATCATCCAACAGCAAGACATCGACATCCTGCCCAGCACTTTGCCCTATGACGTGAAAAATTATAAAGCCTGGCCGGGCAGCGCGTCATCAGAAACCGCCGCCTTACCCGCCGCCCACCGCATACAGGCCGAGTTTGTGCTCAAGGATGTCGCCAATGCACCATTAGTTCCCACCCTCACCCTCGACATGCCGACCCTGGCCACCCGGCGGCTCACCTTGTCATTCAAAGGCGTCACCACAGCCGACCAAAATTGGATCAATAATACCTGGGATGGTGAGGCCAAGCCCTGTGGTGTCAGCAATGTACAGGCCGTCTTTAAACTGGAAGGCGGGAACGTCACCCCGCCGGGCAGCCCCAAGGCCGTTGACTTTTGCACCGGTAAAAACCGGCTCGACATCCGCATCAAACGCAATGGCCAGGTCTATAACAGCGTCAGTTACCGCAACATCGGCGGCCACAACTACCACGCCCTGCAAGCCTATGCCTTTCAGGCCTCCGACGCGCTGGTCGAAGCGCGCGCTGCCCGCCTGTTGGCCACCGTCGGCGCCACTCCGGATGCCAACGCCTTGCAGGATGAAACCCTGGGTGAGTACCTGCACATCGTCGGCCTGAAATACATGGGTTATATCACCCGTGCCTATAAAACCGTCGGACAACTGTATGGCGAAACCGGCGACAGCGGTAACCACATCGGCCTGACGACCACCGCCATGAAAGTCAGCTACCTGTTTGACCTGCCCTTTGCCGTCTCCCGGGGCGGGTTATTGATCGATGTCCCAGGCGGGCTGTCCCGCAGTACCAGCGTCACCGACGGCTCACAGAATTTCGCCGCATTCCTGCTCGGCGGGTACGCCGCCTCCGCCTATGAAGCCTATATCTGGCAGGAACACGCCCTCCTGGACGCCGTGAGCACCGTGCGCGGCATCCAGTTCGCCAACGACCAGGGCATCCCGGTGGTCACCCTCAGCAACGCCGCCGCCGTGGATAGCCAACTGAATGTGTCGTGCGCCACCACGCCCGAAAACCTCAATTATTCTGCGTTACTCAAAACCGCCCTCAAAAACCTGTTTGCTGGCGGGTTTTCCAGAATTACCCTGCCCGGTTGCCTGATTCACTACGACAATTGGCGGGGCGCGGTATGGGTTGCGGAAAAAAATACCGGCGGCTTTTTTGCGGCCAGTTACACCATTGCGGGTGCCTACGTGGCGGGCGGCGGGTACGCCTTGGGATATGACCCGTTCCCCTCGTTTTATTCGAATACCGCAGGCCTTAACACTGGCTACCAAAACCAGATGACGGCATACACCTTCGACGCACTGTATCGTGACTTCACCCTCGTCACCCCCGGCGACACCACCTACAGCTTTATCAACCCCGGCAACGGCTCCGGCGTGGGCGAGACCGCCGACACCACCCAAAGCGGCGACCCCGTCAACCTCGTCTCCGGCAACATGTACACCCGGGAGCGGGACATCAGCCTCAAAGGCCGTGGCGGTCTCAACATCGTCTTCGAGCGCTTTTACAATTCACTTATGCGCAAAGATGGCCCCCTGGGCTACGGCTGGACCCACAGCTTCAACCATTACCTGACCTTCTTCGACGACAACAATAACGGTGCAGGCGACGGCAAAACCAACCGCGTCGTCTGGCTGGACGGCACCGCCAGCAGTAACCGTTTCAGCGTCACCGGCACCACCAATGGCATTCCCCTCAACACCGCCTTCAACAACCCCAAGGGGGTTTATGTCACCGCCCGCCGAGAAGCCAACGGCGAATACAGCATCCGCGAAAAAGGCGGCCTGACACTGTATTTTGAAAATGTCAGCGGCAAAGCCAGCCCCAGTGACAACCCCACTGGCGGCACCCGCGCGCGCCTGCTGCGCTTGGTTGATCGCAACGGCAACAGCCTAAAAATGCACTATGGCGACAACAACAGCGGTACCAACCTCACCGCCGTGCAAGACGACCTCAACCGCCGCCTGACCTTCTATTACGACAACGGCGACCAGCACATCACCCGCATTACCGACTGGAGCGGCCGCACCTACCAATACACCTACAGCAACAATAACCTGGTGCGCTTCGACAGTCCGCTCGCCGTGGAAGGCCAGATCAACGCCACCACCTACGACTATTACAGCGCCACCGACGGCACCAATCTTGCGCACGCCATGCAATCTTTCACCCGTCCCACAGGCTACTCGATGACCTTCGAGTACTACACCAACGGCAAAACCTTCCGCCACACCGACAGCCTCGGCCAAAGCTACACTTTTCGCTACAACGCCTTCCGTCGCGAAACCACCACCGTCGACGAGCGCGGCATCAGCCAGACCTATCGGTTTAACGAATGGGGCCAACAGCTCCAGCACCAGCGCGGTGACGACTCACGCGCCCGTTATGCTTATAGCAACAGCGCCCACCCGCTCAAAGAAACCCGGCGCACCCACGCCCTCGGCTATGTCACCACCAACACCTACGACGCGGCGGGTAATTTGAGCAAGACAACACTGCCCGACGGCAGCACCCAGGAATACCGCGGCTACACCGCCTATGGCCGGCCCACCTGGTTCAAAAACGCCAACGGCAACATCACCCTGCATCGTTTTGACAGCAACGGCAATCGTACCGACACCATCACCCTCAAAAAAGGCCGCACGGTCGCCATCCCGGCCACTCCCGTCACCACCCCGGCCGCCCTTCCGCCCAGCGGCGACATCCTCGTCTGGACGATCAACACCTACAACAGCAACGGCAACCTGAAAACCGCTAAACAAGTGCGGGACTTCATCACTAAAGCCGGGCCCACAATTGAATACACCTACGACGGCACTGGGCTGAATCCGGTGACGATCAAACGCTGCGGCCTGCAACACAACACCGCCGTCAGCCTAGACGGCACCCTCAGCCAGCGCTGCGTCAGCGTCACCCAGGCCTTCGACGCCTTGGGTCGGCCCACAAAAATGGCCACCCGCAACCTCTATACCCAGCAACGCCAATACGACAGCCATGGCCGCATTACCCGCGCCACCGACGCCACAAACCGCTGGCGCGACTACAGTTACACCGCCAACGGCCAGCTCGCCGGGCACAGCCTCACCGGCATCGACGCACAGGGCACCGTCACCCTACTCGAGCACAGCAGCACCGCCTTCGACGCCCTTGATCGTCCCATCAGCCGCTTCGACAGCGCCGGTTTTGGCACCCACACCCAATACGACCCCATCGGCAACGTCACCGCCATCACCAACCCCGACGGCTACACCGTGCGCTTCGAATACGACGCCATGAACCGGCCCACGCGCGCCTTTGACGCGCAAGGCCACGCCGTCAGCAGCGCCTACGACATCGGCGGCCGCCCCATCACCGTCACCGACCCCAACGACAACACCACCACCTACACCTACTACGGCGCAACAGAAAACGGCCGACTCAAACGCCTTACTCAGCCCAACGGCCAATGGCAGGACTATTTTTACGACCGCAACGGCAACGTCATCCGTACCCGCGACAACGCTGGACGAGAAACCCGCACTGACTATGACGCCCTCAACCGGCCCTTCCGCAGCGTTGGCCCCGTGCATAGCAGCTATGTATCAAGCAGCGTCCAAAGCAACCTCCGCCAGGTCACTAAAACCACCTACAGCAACCTCGGTTTTGTCAAAAACATCCAGGCCGGCTACACCGCCGACACCACCGGTAACCCCGGCAGCGACACCCTCAGCACCCAGGCCAGCTATGCCTACGACGACCTCGGCCGCCCAACCAGCGACACCGACGCCAACGGCAAAACCACCCAGTTTATCTATGATCAGTACGGCAACACCGTGCGTAAAGTCAGCCCCAATGGCCACCTCATCGACTGGACCTACGACCACGCCCGCAACGGCCTGCTCAAAAAACAAACCGCCAAAACCTCCGCCACCGACAGCAGCCCCCACATCACCACCTACGCCTACAGCGTTCTTGGTCAAATCAGCAAAGTCACCGCACCGGAAGTCACCTACACCTACGGCTACGACAAAGCCAACCGCCTCAGCACCGTCACCGACAGCCGTGGCAACAAAACCCTAAAATATACCTACAGCCCCGGCGGCCAACTCACCGCCATCGCCGACAGCGACAACAACGGTAACAGCACCACCACCGACCGCCGCAGCGACTTCCTCTACGACGCCGCCCGCCGCTTAACCGCCATCACCACACCCCCAACGGCCGGAACAACAACAGCCACTGGCCAAAGCGAACAAATCAACTTCCTGTTTGACGCCGGCGGCCGCCTCAAAGAAACAAACCAGCCCAATGGCCACAGCGCCCGCTACCAATACGACAGCAACAACAACCTCAAGCAGCTCATCAACCGCACCCGTCAGGGCATCATCAGCCAACATGATTACACCTACGATGCCGTCGGCCGTCGCAGCACCCATACGGAAACCATTGCAGGAACAACCGGTAGCAGCACCACCAACCACGGCTACCGCTACGACAACCTCAACCGTCTCACACAAGTCCTTAACGGCAGCACCCCCGTCGAAACCAGCACCTACGACCAATACAACAACCGCCGAACCCAGACACGCAACGGCGGCACCGCAGGCAGCACAACAACGTACTACCAACACGACGCCGCCCAACAACTCAACAACATCCTCAGCGGATCAGATACCGGCAGCGAAATCGCCCGTTTTCAATACGACAACAACGGCAACCTCATCTACAAAAGCCAAACCACCAGCGGCAGCACCATCACCCGCACCTACACCTACAACGCCCTGGAACAGCTCAGCCAAGTACAAGGCAACAACGCCGGCACCCTCATCCCCACGGAAACCTACCGCTACGACCCGCAAGGCCGGCGTATTGAAAAAACCGTTGCAAGCACCAGCACCCGCTACCACTACAGCGGCCAAAGCCTCTGGGCCGAATACCAAAGCTGGAACCAAGCCCTCGCCTACTACACCTACAGCGGATTAGATCGCCCCATCGTCCGCAGCACCCCCAACGCCGCCGACACACGTTACTATCACAGTGACGGCCTCGGCAGCATCGTCGCCACCAGCAATAGCGCCGGCGCAACACAGAGCAGCACCCACTATGATGCCTGGGGAAACGTCACCGCCAAAACGGGCAGTACGGGAAGTGGCAGCACACCGCAATTTGGCTATACTGGCAGAGAACCCGACGCCAATGGCCTGATTTATTACCGGGCACGGTATTACGACCCAACCATCGGACGCTTTACCCAGCGCGACCCATCAGGTTTTGCCGATGGCATCAATCAATATGCTTATGTGGGCAACTCGCCGACCAACTTTACTGATCCGTTAGGGCTGAGTAGAGTAAATGCTGCGGTGATGAGTGTGCCGCAGTCGTCGTTTCCGGGAGCCCGTGCTGTATCCGCTCAAGGAAACGTTTTTACAGGTGGTAATGCATCGTTATCTGCGGCATTTGATGATTGTTTGAGTTGCCACAGCGCTGGCAGTGGATTTAATGGAAATTTTTATCCCGATGGCCAGCAGCAAGCAGCTGCAATAGGTGTAGCAGCCACTTCTCTTACCCTGGGTGTTGGAATTGTTGCAGAAGCAGCTTTAGGTGCTACGGGTGCTGCGATATTTATGACACTGGTGACCGGTGAGCCGGTAAGCTTAAGCGCTCCGACTGCTAGATATAATCGCCAACAACACTACGGTGGTTCACAGACTAACGGCCCTGTAGGACAGGCTGCAAGGCAAGCAGGTGAAGGGCAGCCCTGTCCATCATGTGGTCAGATACAAGTTAGTGGAACGAGGACGGCGCCGAGTCCACAGCATAATCCAACATTGGTAGAGCATTACTATGGGCGTGGAGGGTATGCAATGACAGATGCTCAGCGAAGAGAGTATGCCAGAACTGTTGGGATAGATGGGACGACTTGTTTAACATGTCAGCGTAGTGAGGGGGCTTCAGCATCGCGATATTCGCGGCAACAAGCAGAGTTAAATGGTTTGTAGGTGAAGGTGAAGATGATGACTATGGATGTGTATAACCAACAATTGCAACATATTGATTCAGTTTGGCCACAAAACAAGAAAGAACGTTTTTCTTGGGAGTTAGGAAGAATCCAAAAAGATTTAGCTAATTTTTCAGTCGTGAGAGTCGAACCGAAGTCGCTAGGCGACTCGTGGGTATATTTGACTTCCGGTGCGTGGAAGGTAGATATAAATAAGGACTACCGGTTTGAGTTTTTTATCATGACTCCCTTTGAAGAGGCAAGGCATGTTGAAACATTGGCAATGTTAGCAAGTTATTTTAGTGATGATAAAAATCATTTAGAGGTGGGTAGCGCAGTCAATATAGGTAGAGGTTGGCTAGAAGGCTCCAAATTTGATCACTTGCTTATTTCGTTGCCATATCCATTTGGTCCTAACTTGGAAGTGTGCAAAATAAATGATGCTTTGACCATAAGATACCTATGGGTGATGCCTATTAGTGCATCTGAATATACTTACCTTAATACAAATGGGCTTGAAGAGTTGGAAAGTAAATTTGATCAAGCTGGCGTTGATTATTTAAACCCAATGCGCGAATCTGTAGTTTGAGATTAAGTGGGATGGAACAAAAAATATGAACGTAATGAACTTTATTAACAGTATTTATTTAGGTGATAGGGGCTGTAAAAAAATATTGATAGACGGATGGGGTAAGGAAGTCTGTATTGAGGTTGATGTTATTTCTCGAATTAGATCTCCTGATGGAAATTGGAATTACTATGATGATGAGGATATTGATAATGGACTTGTCGTGTTCAAAAACATCCACAGTTTTTTATTAACACCACAAGGTAAGATACCGAATGATTTAATTAATTTATTAAAGTGGAAAAACAACAAAATAATACGTATCGATTTATTTTGTCAGTGGATTCTGTCGAACAAGATGGGTCAAATCAAGAAGTCATTATAGAAATAATCGCTGAAAATGTTTGTCTTCGTGACCCTCAGCATCCAATGATAGATATTATTTAAGCTAGGGTGGGAACATATTTTGTGGTGCTCCCGGACACCTTACTGATACTTCGGAGTAAAAGGGACTAGGTTACAAAGCTCGACCGCGCTTCCAGCATTTGGCAGAGATGGTGGGTTAGGGCAATATGAGTTGATAGACAGAATTTCAAATAATAATTTTGGCCCTGGAGTACCGTTCCGATGAGTTATGAAATGATCGACCCAATTTTAGAACCTTGGGCAAAATTCTATAATCTTCACATTTATAAAAGATATAAAGATACTGATGTTAGATCTATCGATGTGGTTAGCCCAAAAGGAAAGAGGTTTCAATTGTGGCTTGATATCCAGGAAAATGATTCTAATCCCACTGTACATGTTTGGGATTACGACAAAAGAAAAAAGAAATTTTTTGCAAATGAAGAGAATTTACAAGAAATATTAGAAGAAGCATACAAAATGATTCAAAGCTGGTTTACCACAGTGATAGATTAGGGTCAGTCCTCGCTACCAGCAACAGCGCCGGTGAAACCCAGGCCAGTACCCGTTTTGACGCCTGGGGCAACGTCACATCCAAAACTGGAAGTACACCACAGTTTGGTTATACTGGCAGAGAACCCGACGCCAACGGCCTGATCTACTACCGAGCACGGTACTACGACCCCAGCATCGGGCGCTTCACCCAGCGCGACCCGACAGGTTTTGCAGACGGCATCAACCAATATGCCTACGTGGGCAATTCGCCGACCAACTTTACCGATCCGTTAGGGCTGGGAGCAAAACCGGCGGCGGTGATGAGTGTGCCGCAGTCGACGTATGCGGGGGGTCGTGTGGGTATGTGCCATTCAGCCACCCAAAGTTTTTCCTCGCCGATCTCACTGGGCACCTTGGCGGACATCGGTGTAGGATTTACCCCTGCCGGAGTGGCTGCGGATATTTACAGCGCCGTCACCGGCCAAACAATTTTTGGAGGAGAGACGCTTTCCGGATTGGAAAGAGCGGCTATATTAATTCCTGGGGTGTCGGAAATCAGGGGGCTAGTAGGGTTTTTGATTCAGTTCCTGATTCCACGTTAGTTTGCCGTGGAGGAATTTGCCAAGCTGATAATTTCACAAATGGTTCAGGGGTTTCATTAAACTCGAATGGAACGTTAGAAGGTATCTCAACTCAGAGTAGGCCCGGCGCATCAGTTGAAGAATTAGCTCGGCCATTTAGAAATGGCCAGGTAGGAGTAACTACTGCTGGTGATATTCGTGGAGCTGGAGGTCATGTGGTGCTAGATGGGAGGCTAGGTAACCCAAATCACGCTACTGTGGGTGGAATAACTGCAGAGCAAGCAGAACGATTGTTTGCTCCAACAATTCCCAATCCTGTTCCAAGGGCACAACGAGGTCGATAATTGATGAAAAAACCTTATATATACGTAGATTTTAATGAAATGGTTGAACAAAACCTAGTACTTTTGTCCCAGGAAGATACTAAGGTTGACTCGACTGGAAAGTTGGTAAGTCTCTATCAGGGCTTAGAAATAGTTATTTATATGGATGATCTAGATGAATCTGGAAGTAAAGATAATTTGATAGCAGAGGGAGTTGTAGAGAAAAATATTCATGAAGATTGGAGCGCACATGTTAAGTGGTGTTGCCGAATAGATAGGTGTGGAATTCAGCATGAGTCTGATAAGAATTGAAAAATTAAACAATAGAAGAACAATAGGGACAGGCCGGAATGGCACGTTTTTCCCACGCGGATATGTTGACGCACCAACCGTAATATGAGGAAGCCATGAATAGCTCACTATCAATACCAACTGATAATATTTTCAAATTTTACGCAATATTTGGTTTGGCATTATTAATTTCATCTATTATCGGAGCATCAATTATTATTACAAGCTCAAATGAAAGAGTTATTTCGTATTATGAAAAAATCCACTCTTTAAAAAAAGATGGAAAAATAAATAATAATGAAAAGGAATTGAGTGATAGGTATGAACAGATAATTCAAACAATTATCACGGATAGAAAATTCCATGGAAGTTCTCTGATGGCAATATTTTTAATTGGAGCAATCATTTCGATCTTTGGTTTTATTAACTGGCACAGAAAATATCAGTCCAAACAGAATGACCTTCTTGACCTGCAAATAGAGCACATGAAAAAAGAAATATCGCAAAAAGACTAACATAGCAATAGGGTCAAGTCTTTCCATGCCACATTAAAAATAAAGAGACAGTTAATAATATAGCGAGAGATTTTGCTACAAATGATTTAGGTGCTGGATGCATATTATGTGTTCAAGTGCCAATAAGCCAAACAACGATACCTTCTGTGCCTTATCTTTTTAGTGAATCAGAAGTGTTACTACAAGGTGTTATTTCTGGAGCAGGTATTACTCGTGTCCCATAATAATGATATTGAATTTTTGTTTTCCTTAATTGGGAAAGTAGATAGTGAAAACTTGCTAATAGATATTTTGAGCGACGTGAAAAATATTCTTATTACCTCAAAAAAAATCAAGTCAATTACTGACCCAAAAGTTGGAGAGGCGAAGGTAAAAGAACTTTTTCACACTTATAGTTTAAGACTGAAAAGATTAAAGGAATGCGATCATATTAAGGGTTTATCTGAATCGGTTGAAAGCCTCAGAAATACAGAGTTAGATGCCGTAAAATTAATTCAAGTAACAACCGATTATCACTTTATAACCTTGTTTTATTATGGTGACGAAATAGTTTGTTGCTATTATAGAGTCAAGTAGGGTGAGCATGTTTTTTTGCTTACGGAGATATGTTGACGCACCCTCCGTAATATGCAGCCGCTCAGTTTTAGCATTCAGGTATGAAAATAATGGATCATTATAACTATAAGGAATACACGCTATCTCAACTATATGAAGCACTGGATGCTATAGATGAAATAAATTATCCAGGGCAGCTAGATGCTATTGAAGGACGAATCAATGAGCTTGAAGGAAATAATAAAAATAAATTAGAAGGGTTGAGTGGATGGCTAGTGCTAATAGCTATTGGAATAATTATTACCCCGGTCAGGATAATCATGTTAATGGCTGCAATATATACGGAAGTGTTTTCATCCGGTATCTGGCAGACATTAACAACCCCAGGAGGAGAAGCATATAATCCACTATGGGCTCCGATCATTGTTGGTAATTTGCTAATCAATAGTGTCCTTGTATTAGTTTGGCTAGTAGCAGGTTACAAATTTTTTACTCATCACAGGGATTTCCCAAAATGGTACATTGGCATAATAGTCTTTACTCTGATTTTTATTGTTTTAGATGCCTTTTCAATAAAGCTGGCTCTACCAAACGGTCCAATATTTAATCCTGATACGATGAAGGAATTTGTACGCTCATTAATTACAGTCGTCATTTGGGTTCCTTATATGCTTGTATCTAAAAGAGTAAAGGCAACTTTTATAAAGTAATGTAACAAATAGCGCAGTAGGTTGGGGTGAGGCACGAACCCCAAAATCGACATTATAAAAAGTGGGAAAGCTCATTTATATAATTGACTGACGTTAAAACCCTCGACACCAATATTCTTTTGATGAAACATTATTAACTGGCGAGCCAATTAAGCTTAGGCCTAAAAAACCAATACAAAATAATACAAAACAATAAATAATAAAATTGATTTCGCGGCAATACCCTGTTCATGAATTACGGCGGGAGAGAGTAACGAGCAACAGAAGTAATAGGGGGCAGGCCATGAGGTTAAATCTCTACATGTTAACGATGACGTCATTATTATAAATTTATGGATAAACTGAGATGAATGGAATACGTAAAGTTACCACAGGTATATGCGCCTTATTAACGTTGGTTGGTTGCGCTACTAATCAGAGTGTAGATGTTGAGGTTGAGGTTGAGGTTGAGGTTGAGAAAAAAATAGATACTAAGCAAAGAAATAAAGATAAAACTGAACAGAGCATAAATATTGAAGCTGAATTTTTGTTAGTCAGAAAAGCAGAATGTGTCGCTGTTATTGCTCGTATGAAGCCTTTGGCTGAGGCTGGTGATTCTGCCGCACAGATGTTGTTGGGTGAGTGTTATGGGACAGGTGCTGGCGTTGAGCAGGATTATGTAGAAGCTGTGAAGTGGTTTGAGAAGTCGGCAAACCAAGGGCTGCATATATCCATGCGCAGCTTGGGAACTCTTTATGCCGGTGGCTGGGGTGTTACGCAAAATATGGTTGAAGCCGCGCGGTGGTATGAACTTGCGGCAGAAAAGGGGAATGCGGCCGCGCAAAATGATTTTGCACGACTGTTTTATTTTGGTTTAGGAGTGCCACAGGATTATGAACAGGCAAGAAAGTGGTATGAGCGAGCAGCAGCTCAAGGTGTATTGAATGCGATGTATATGCTGAGTCTGATTTACGACGAAGCGCAAGGTGTAGAAAGGGATAGCAATAAAGCTGTTGCCTTTGCATTTGGGGCGGCAGAGCGTGGCCACCCTGCCTCCATGGGGCGCTTAGGGGTATATTATGCGCATGGTGAGGGCGTCCCAAAAGATGATGTCCTTGCCGTCATTTGGTATCGGCGGTCTGCTGAAGCGGGTGATAGCAATGCTCAGCATAATTTGGCCAATAGGTATGAAGAAGGAAGAGGCGTCACTCAGGATTTCGCTATGGCGGCAAAGTGGTATCACTTAGCGGCTGAACAAGGTTTTGCAAAGGCACAGAATAATCTCGCCAATCTATATCTTGCAGGAACTGGCGTCGAAAAAAATATTAACGAAGCATTTAGATGGATGAGGCTTGCCGCTGAACAGGGTAATGCCGGCTCCCAGGCTAGCCTAGGTAAATTGTATACCTCGGCTCCTGAAGGATTGGCAAATATTGAGCAGGCCATTCGGTGGTTACGCCTGGCCGTTAAGCAAAATAATGCAGCTGGTCAAAACAGTTTGGGTTGGCTCTACTTGACAGGAGATGGACTTGAGCAAGACTTCGTAAGGGCGAAAGCACTATTTCTAAAGGCCGCAAACCAGGGGGATTTATATGCCCAAAATAACTTGGGTTTAATGTACTTTAAGGGGGTCGGTGTTGATCAGGATTACGCAGAAGCTGCCAAGTGGTTTGTTAAGGCGGAACATGAGGGGCAGCCGACGAGTTGGTTGGCCGATATGTATCTTGAAGGTATTGTGGTTGAAAAAAATCCGGTTAAAGCGGCAAGACTGTATCGAATTATATCGAATAAAGGCAATGCACCGGCTCAGCGAAAACTTGCCTTCCTCTATCGTGAGGGAAGAGGTGTTCCACAAAGTGATAACGAGTTTATTGGATGGCTTAAGCGCGCTGCTGATCAGGAGGATGTGGAGGCGATGTTTAGCTTGGGTGTGGCATATGAGCAGGGCAAGGCCGTTAAAATAGACCCCGTTGAGGCTGTGCATTGGTTTTATGAAGCGGCTAAAAAAAGTTATGCTGCTGCACAGTATAACCTTGCATATTCCTATTACCAGGGCTTTGGTGTTGAGACCGATTACTCAGCAGCCATTGAATGGTTTCGTAAGGCCGCCGAGCAAAACAATATAAAATCACAACACAATTTGGGGATGATGTACCGGCGTGGAGAAGGCGTAAAAAAGGATAATGCCATCGCTATAGAGTGGTTTCGAAAAGCAGCCGATCAGGGCTTTGCATTATCCCTAGCAAACTTGGCGGACATGTATCAAAGAGGTGAAGGTGTTTCTCAAAACATCACTATGGCGGCGCAATTGTTTCGTGAAGCCGCTGAGCAGGGTGATGTGCAATCTCAAGCGATAATCGGAGGCATGTATCTGGCGGGAAAAGGGGTGGCGCGTGATTCAAAACAAGGGCTGTTCTGGTATCAAAAAGCGGCAGAGAATGGAAATATTAACGCGCAACATCGTTTGGCTCTTATGTATGATAATGGCTCAGGCATTCCAAGAGACTACCAACAGGCAGCGTATTGGTATCGCAAGGCTGCGGAACAGGGTATGACAAAGTCACAGAGTCAGTTGGGTGTTCTATATCAGTTTGGTCGTGGTGTTGACGTTGATTTTGTTGAGTCGGTCAAGTGGTATCGAAAGGCTGCTGAAAGTGGAATGTCAATTGCTCAGGCGAATTTGGGGAGTATGTATCTGGCTGGGCGTGGTGTTACTAGAGACTATAAACAAGGTAGTGAATGGTTGCTGAAGTGTAACGAGCCACTTTCCTATCGTAATTTTTACCAAATTATCGGTCGTATGATTTAGTGATTTTACGACCGTTTTGCCACACTCCCATTATAACTAAATATCGTTTTCCCAAATTAAAACCCTAAGTTT
>NVUB02000059.1 GCA_002401775.2 Ectothiorhodospiraceae bacterium | reverse complement strand
TTTGGCTTTTGGCAGCGAATTTTGTCTCTTACATCTACTGCTGGAAACAGCGTTAATGAAAATGTTGAAGCTTGTATTAGTCGTCTTTTAGTACAGGGTACGTTGAAACTTTATCCTGTCGAACACTTAAATAAAAAACCGGGCTCTGATTCAACACCCAAAAAAACTTCCGGCAATCCCAACGATAAAAGGTGAAAGCTTTACCCTGGCACCTGCCAGCACCTTATTGCTTGATCCCACAGCGGAAACAAAAACCTTTGTTAACAAACAGCAAGCCGTCGAATTCCTGACAGACCTCAGTATGGGCGACAGCCCTTTAGCAGCACTTGCCAAAGCAATGGACATCCCTGGACTAATAGGCGTGCAGGGAATTGACACCTACATATCGGCAATGGCGCTGTCTCTGGTAGAAAGCAAATTTGTCGTCATGCTAAACAAACCCAGAATTACACCGCAACCCGCAAGTAGCGGAGGTGATGTGCCAGCAGAAACGACACCGGATAAATCGGCCAACCTGGGGCCACATGAAGAGCAAGGTTTAAAAGCAGGTACAGCCGCTGCCGCTACGACAGCAGTAGATGAAGCTACTCCTGAAGACGGACAGGAAGAAGAGCCGGAAGAAGTGCCGGTAAAATGCCAATATAAAAAACTCACACTGACCTGCCGACACGGTAACACCGTCACTCTGGACTCAGCAAAACCACCGATGGAAGGAGAAGCACTACCCACGTTGCAGATAGTTTCCAGTCAAAATGAAGACTTAAAAGATGCCAATGGGGAACCGATATTCGACATACTGAAATTGGACGCCGACATCGAAAATGTCTGCGACTCTCATAAAACCAACTTCATCACCATTGGAGACACCGACGCCACACTCATTGGGTCACAATCCAACGGAAAACTCGCCAAATTCAAAAGTCCCAGCAAAAAAATAAAAATTGGCAAAAGCCTCCTGAAATACCTCTGGCTACCCAACGTAGAAGCCGATGGTGTGAAACCTTACAAAGTCTGTGCGGCACAAAGCTGTGACTTCAGTCAGTTCAAAGGCAAGGGAAAATGTATACGGGTTGAAGTTTTTCCCTATATGAAATGGACGCTAAAATTCAACATTAACCTCGGTAGCATTAAAAATGATGATAAACCCAGCAATAATAAGCTGGCTTTTTCAGGCTCATTAAAACTTCAGCAGGACAACCAAAAAGCGGACGAATTTACCGCAGATTACAAAAAGAAACTCGAAGTATTTGAAGATACGTTAAGCAACTTCAATAAAATACTTAATGAAAACATCTTCGATAGATTCAGTGATGGTCGAGACATCGATATAAAAGTGGACTTACCAAAAATTGCTCTGGATTACGAAACGGAATTCAAAGAAAAACCTGGCACTAATTTAGTTGGAAGAACCCATAAATTCACCTTCCAGGCTGATCCACTGATTAAAGTAAATGCCAGTGTCGATATACTCCCTGTTATCGTCAAGTTTTTGGGTAGTTGGTGGTCAAACCTGTTTAATGTGTTTTTTGATTGGGTAAAACAAAAGCGTGGCGAAGAAGATGGTGAAGCACATATTAAAGCGGGTATATCCTTCAAAATTAGCATTGAAGGTGGTTTGGGAGCAAAGTTCACACATACCCGAGATGAAAGTGGAAAAGTTACCAAGGTCGGTGAACCTGTAACAGCGCAAATAAAAATAATAGGCGAAGGAGAAGCTAAATTTGATGGTCATATCTATGTCATTAAATTGGCAGTAGTCTTAAAATCTGGTGTGGAATCAAGTATAGATACGGGGCTTAGCTTGGGTGAAGATGAAGGAGCACCTTATATATCATTAGATTTCATGTTTAATGGGATAAAGGTGTATTTGGAGAAAGAGATTCAAGGCCGTTTAGAGAAAAAAACTAATAATGTTGTAAAAGTAGGTAATTATTTATATGGTACTAAACCTGAAACTGATGGAGACGTAAGTGTTAAGGAGGTAGAGCGATCAGAATCTCGGACGTGGTTGAAAATGTCGAAAAAGCATCAATTAAAATATTATCTTAATAAAGTGGACCGGCAAAAGATTCAAGATAAAAATGAAGTCGAAAATGAAGAAGTAAAAGCATTAGAAGATAAAAAAAATAAGAAGTTTGATCGAGAAATGGAGTTGGCTAGAATGGAAGACAGAAAGTTAATGGGCGACCTAAAAAAGAGGATTAGGTCTAAATCACCGGGAGAGATATGAAATATCTAAACCAAGTTATATTTTTACTGATTATAGGGATGGCAGCTATGAGCGAAATTCACGCAAAAACCGACACTTCTGAATATAAAAAACCTTACTATACCGTGCAGATTTCTTATGCTGGCACAGGTGCTGAATTCAGGTTGAACGATATTCCATTTTACTTGGAAAATTTTTCGGGTCAGGTGGATGTCGAAATACCAGTGAGCGATAAAATAATTGAAGGGATAAATGAGTTAACAATTATTGCTTTTCCTTTTAGTGATGAACACGGGCCATTAGAAAATTGGCCACATAAAGACGCTAGAGTTGAAGCAACACTGTTTGTGCGAGAAAAAGATTCTCTTACTGATACTCGCGAAATGTTAACTCACTTAAAACTCTATCCTGCGCGTTCACCTGATATTGCAGCAATTGAATCTTCTTTGATAGAGGGGCAAGACGTACCTTTACTTGATTATGAAAGTCAGCCCAGGAAATTTCCTAATGTAACATATGATAAACAAGTAGTACTCAGTCGAAAAACTGATCCAATTACCACCCCCTTTCCACGTTGGGAATGGCAGGATGGTGTAAATTTAGAAAGCACGACTGAAGATTATAAATCTTTATTGGAAGCTTATCGTAAGGAATATCTGATTCACCAGAAAAAAGACTTAGTTGCATTAAAGAAAAGTACACGAAACCTTGCTGAAACTTTGATGTTAGTTAATTATAATAATGATATAGATGAAGCCTATGAGTTATTAAATTTAGAAGAGTCTTGGAAAAGCAATGAACAGGAATTATTTGAATTTATCGAAGGTGAAAGTTCAAAAACACTTGGTTTGAAACTCGATATAGTTGCCAGTGGGAAAATTGCACGTATTGTTAACGAGTCCGGAATTCAACCCATTTTGTACATTGTTAAAAAAGCTAGAATGTCGATAGAGTACAAATTTTTATTCTACAAAAATAAACAAGGTGAATGGGTTTATATAATGTGAACCCCTCTCTGTAGGGTGGGCACATTATTTGTGCCCACGTGTCAGTTTTTTATGAATAATTACTCTTTCTTTGGAACCAGTGCAACCGATAATTAAAAGTTTCCTGAAAGAAAAGCAATTTTCTGATGTTCAGTTCACTGAACATTTTGTGCGAGGGATCAGTGTCTCTTTTGGCTTTTGGCAGCGAATTTTGTCTCTTACATCTACTGCTGGAAACAGCGTTAATGAAAATGTTGAAGCTTGTATTAGTCG
>NVUB02000058.1 GCA_002401775.2 Ectothiorhodospiraceae bacterium | reverse complement strand
GCTCTCCTTTACCGTAGCCTCCGGTAACCCGACAATAGACAAACTGGGCAAACCATTGGAAAGATGAACCTCGACGATAACCTGTGGTGAATCAATGCCCGACTGGGCCCGGCTAAAAACCGTTGCGAGTGACATGGCGCTCCTTGCCGACTTTTTTGTTAGAAAGAGTTATTGCGGGCTACCGCACCTATAAAAAACAGGGGGGGGGTTATGCAACCCAACAGCTATGTGCCACTTGAAATTACCGGGCACTCATTTTAACTGTTTTTCCATTTCAGCCACACGCGCCTCCAACGATTCCAGCTTTTCACGGGTGCGTTGAAGTACCGCGGCCTGAATATCGAAGTCATCGCGGCTTACCAGATCCAATTTGCCAAACGCGCTTTGCAAGGCCGCTTTCAGGTTTTTCTCCATGTCATGTTGCATAGTTTGAAAGCCACCGGGAAGTTTATCAAACACCCCTCGCGCTAGCTCATCGAGTTTTTTCGCATCCAATTTATTTTCAAACACGCGGATCGCACTCCTGTATCAACCTATATAAGTGTGGTAAGAAGAGAAGAATAAATAAAAAACCTTCAATTTTGCCAGTATCTTACCGATAGCACGTGGTCACTGGCCAGAAAAAAATATAAAAATTATCATCAGCTTCATACTAACAATACTCAACCAAACTATGTTAATCATCCCGCACAAAACCAGCCTATGAATTTAGTGCGCTTTTTGAGCAACTTTCTATTATAGTGCATCACGGTATTAGCAGATTGTGCAAAATTACCAATGTAGCGTTTGAATAAAATTATTCCGGCTTTTAACACAGTGAGTACTGCGGTTAGATAGCTAAATGAATAGCTAAGCTAGATAAGCATGCAAAACATTTATCACCATTAGTATTTAACATGAGAGGGAATAAAATGACAAAAATGAAAAAATCATTGGTTTTGGGTAGCGTATTGGCTGCATCTGTCATGAGCAGCGCAGCAATGGCCGGCGGACTTTCGGGTAATGCCGGCATCATGTCTGACTATATTTTCCGTGGCATTGATCAAGGTGCCAGCGCATCTGCTAATGGTGGTGTAGATTATGACTCTGAAAGTGGCCTAGCAATTGGCATTTGGGGTGCGGATGTCGATGACGGTATCGAATTCGATGTATATGGTTCATTTTCCGGTGAAACTAGCGGCATATCCTATAGCATTGGCTTCACCACGTATAACTACACGGGTGACAGCTTTGATGGTGACTACAAAGAAATCAATCTTGGCGTGGGTATGGGCCCAGTAAGCGTTAGCTACAATAAAGGCTCTCATGAAGATGCGAGTGGCTTGCTGGAAGAAGATTACACGTTCATCAACCTCACCATTGAACAAGGTAATGCCTATGTGACCTATGGCGTTTGGGATACAGATGCTGATGAAGCTGAAGGCTCCGCCCTAGACGGCTCATACATTGAATTGGGTTATGGTATGGAAGTCAACGGTTTGGATTTAGGTATTGCCCTTGTCACTGCCGACAAAGATCTAAGCGGTATTCGTGACCTTGAGGACAACAAAGACATCTCCCAAACGTCTCTGACTTTCAGCCTGAGCAAGTCTTTCGACCTGTAATACGCTATAAATAATTATAATTGTCGTTAGTAACACCGCGCTTTGTCACAATGCCAAGCGCCAGTGCATAGGAGGGAGTTTTCCCATGAAATTAGTCACCGCAATTATCAAGCCTTTCAAGCTGGACGATGTGCGTGAAGCCCTGTCGGAAATTGGGGTTCAGGGCATTACCGTCACGGAAGTTAAAGGTTTTGGTCGCCAAAAAGGCCACACCGAACTCTACAGAGGTGCAGAGTACGTTGTGGATTTTTTGCCCAAAGTAAAACTCGAATTAGCGATTCCCGCCGATCTACTGGATCAGGTGATCGAGTCCATCAGTAAGGCTGCCAATACGGGCAAAATTGGTGATGGCAAAATTTTCGTTGCTCCTCTGGAGCAAGTGGTTCGCATTCGTACGGGTGAAACCGGTACGGAAGCTCTATAACACGGGGGTTATATAACAATGGAAGCGAATATTTTTCACTTGCAATACGCCATGGACACCTTTTACTTCTTGGTAATGGGTGCTTTGGTCATGTGGATGGCAGCCGGCTTTTCCATGCTGGAAGCGGGTTTGGTGCGATCCAAAAATACTACTGAAATTCTGACCAAGAATGTGGTGTTGTATGCCATTGCCTGCACCATGTACATGGCTTGCGGTTACGAGCTGATGTACGGTGGCGGTTACTTTCTGTCCAGCATTTCCGGTGGTGAAACACTGGTAGACGATGCGCTGAAAAAAATGACCGAACGTGAAGGTGGCTTTGCCGGTAGTGCTGTTTACTCTACCGCAGGTGATTTCTTCTTCCAGGTGGTGTTCGTGGCAACCGCCATGTCCATCGTTTCCGGTGCTGTTGCTGAACGTATGAAGTTATGGGCATTCATGCTTTTTGCCATTGTGATGACGGGCTTCATTTACCCTGTTGAAGGTTCTTGGACCTGGGGTGAAGTCGGCATGTTCGGACTGAACCTGGATGATGATTACGGATTTTCTGACTTTGCAGGCTCTGGCATCGTACATATGGCGGGTGCGACAGCGGCCTTAGCAGGTGTACTGGTGCTCGGTGCCCGTTCCGGTAAATATACAGAAGATGGTGGAATCAATGCCATTCCTGGCGCCAACTTACCTTTGGCCACGCTTGGCACGTTCATTTTGTGGATGGGCTGGTTCGGTTTCAACGGAGGTTCGGTGTTAAAACTGGGCGATATCGCCAGTGCCAATTCAGTGGCTATCGTGTTCCTGAACACCAACGCCGCTGCGGCTGGCGGCGTTATTGTGGCGCTGGTCATTGCCAAAATACTGTTCGGTAAAGCCGATTTAACCATGGCACTCAATGGCGCTCTGGCCGGGTTGGTGGCTATTACCGCCGAACCTTCTACACCCTCTGCTCTGGCGGCAACACTCATTGGTGGTGCTGGTGGACTGATCGTAGTGTTCTCCATCCTTGGGCTGGATAAGCTGAAGATAGACGATCCAGTAGGTGCTATTTCTGTACACGGTGCCGCCGGCATGTTCGGGTTAATGGTGGTACCGCTCACCAATAGTGCTGCCAGCTTCGGTGGCCAGTTCATCGGTTTGCTTGCCATTTTTAGCTGGGTTTTTGTCACCAGTCTCGTCACCTGGCTGATCATCAAGGCCGTTATGGGTATACGGGTTACCGAAGAAGAAGAGTACGAAGGTGTCGATATTGCCGAGTGTGGTATGGAAGCCTATCCGGAGTTCACCAGACAGTAAGTTCTCCAACCTAGATGTAGTACTCGTCAACGGGCGTTCTTTCTATAAAGAACGCCCGTTTTTTATTCTACTTACGGTATGCAACCCTTTTCTACAACGCTGTTCCGCATCTTTGAGTATCCTGAAACAGCCCTGACACACGTCAAAACAACCTATTACCAAGCCATAGTGAATCAAACGCGCTCCATCACTTATTAAAGATCCGGCCAATAACGCCGTTCAACGTAACCATCGCCAACACACTATTCAATTTACAATGCAATGAACCGCGCGTTATGCTCAACATAATTGCCAATATTAACGTACAGACGACATCGGTCGGCCTATTATTACTATTAAAGGTATCGCATGAAAAAGTTTCTGCTACTCATCGCTATTTCACTCGCCTGTGCATCTTCATTCAGTAGTGCGGGGAAAATATACAAATGGACCGACAACGACGGCAACACACACTACGGTGAACGCCCACCCGGTAACAACGCAAAACAAATAAAAGTCCCCAAAAGCACTCCAAACCGCGCAAAAAATCCTGTTACGTCACAAGAAGCGACGAAACGATTACTGGATGCCATTGATAAAGAACGTAAAGACAAAAACGAAGCTAAAGATAAAATGGCAAAAGAAAAAGCCCGTAAAGACAAAAACTGTTCCACCGCCAAACGACGTGTCGCCAGCCTGAAATTAGGCGGACGCCGATTTGAAGTCGACGAACAGGGTGAACGTAGTTATTTAAGTGAAACTGAAATCCAAAAACGCCTTGTAGCCGCCCAAAAAACCAAAGCAGAATGGTGTACTAAGGGCTGAGGACTGAGGACTGAGAATAAAAACAAGTGCTTAGTGCTAAGACTTCGTAACATGACCGACATAAATAATGAGTAATGAGGGCTGATACTTGCGGTTTGTTATAGCGGCTTCAGCCGCGCGATTGACGTACCACCAACTATCGCGGCTGAAGCGTTAAGTGCTGAGGGAATACCGAAAACCAAGGATTGAGACTGGTTTTTGTAGGTCATGTTGCGCAGCTACGTGACATTTTACGAGTAATTGTTTTCTGTACTCCGTGGCGGCTTTCAATGCTGCACACGTTGGAACTACGAGAGGAAACCCGCACCAAGGTGATGCCTTGCGGCATATTGTCAGGTAGCTTCGCAACCTGACCTACTAAAAACAAGTGCTAAGTGCTGAGTTCTTTTAAAAAGAATGATGGCATGGCGAAGGATGCGGTGTGTATTTCGGCGTTGTAGTAGTGGGTTTCAAAGGGTTTTTCGGTGGCTTCTTTTTGACGATAGCCGGTGAACATTTCCCCTTTGCGGGCCAGGGTTGCTGACCACCAGCCTGAGGGGTATACGGGCTGTGGAAATTGTAATGTTTTTACCGCGGTATATCCGGCTGTAGCCATGGCGTGGTGCATCTCTCGCAGGATATTCATGTGCAATATCGGTGATTCACTCTGTTGCACGATGATTCCACCAGGACGGAGGGCCTGCCAACAATCTCTATAAAAAAGCTCAGAAAACAGGCCTTCGGCGGGATCTATAGGATCTGTGCTATCCACAATAATAACATCCAGACTTTCGGCATCGGCATTTTTTACCCACTGAAGAGCATCTTTAAATTGCAGGCTGGCGCGCGCATCGTTATTCGACTCACACAATTCCGGGAAATACTGTTCGGCTAGCCGTGTAACTTGCTCGTCAATTTCCACCTGCACTGCCGTTTCGACGCTGGCATGTCGCAAAACTTCACGTAATGTACCGCAATCTCCGCCACCGACAATGAGTATATTTTGGGGTTGCTCGTGAATAAACAATGCGGGATGCGCCATCATTTCATGATAAATAAAATTATCGCGGCTACTCAACATGACGCAACCATCAATAACCATTAGCTTACCGAAATCGGTGGTGTTAAATATTTCGATACGCTGCCAGGCCGTTTTCACCTCAGTCAGTCGCTCAGTAATGCGCAGCGAAAAAGCGGTGCCATGCGCATCACACACTTCCGTAAACCAGTTGCCGGCCAGTGGAATCTCAATACCCGTGTCGTTCAATGCTTCATCCTCATTTTTTTAACCCCGCTACCCTACACCACTATTCAATCACTCAAAGAATGTAGCGGTTTTGGTGGGCGCGTATTATGCCTGTTTCGTTTGTGAATTTCACGGCACCACCGTTACGGGAAGGATCATGGTCTGAACCATTGTCTAAACTATGGCCTGAACTATTATCTAAACCATGGCCTGAACCATGGCCTGAACCCAAGGGGCTGAACCAGAGAGAAGCCGGCTGTCTGGCCAAAATCCGATATACTACGCACATGAGCTGGAGTAATGAAAAAGCACGTGCACTGTATAACGTTGCGCATTGGGGCGGAGGATATTTCGATGTCCATGAGGGGCATTTACATGCCCGCCTTTCAACCCAGGCAAGCAGCATAGACCTGCATCGTCTAGCAGACGATATTCAACAAGCCGGACTGGCCACCCCCGTTTTGGTGCGTTTCCCCGATATTCTGCAAGACCGCGTACAACGGCTTTGCCGTGCCTTTAGTACCGCCATGCGTAAACACGAATATCACGGCCGCTACACCGCCGTTTATCCCATAAAAGTCAATCAGCAACACAGTGTCGTCAGCGAATTGTTGAGTGCTGCTGATAGTGCTTCTGCAGAGATTAAGGTCGGGCTGGAGTGTGGTAGCAAACCAGAATTACTGGCCGTTATAGCCCTGTCCGCCAGCAACAAAAAACAAAACACCATTATTTGTAACGGCTACAAGGATCGTGAATACATCCATCTTGCCCTCATTGGTCAGCAATTGGGCCACCACATCACCATCGTATTGGAAAAACCGGCTGAACTGACACTGGTAATCGAAGAATCTGAAAAACTGAATATTCAACCACGGCTGGGGCTACGAGTACGGTTAGCCTCCATTGGAGGTGGAAACTGGCAAAACAGCGGCGGTGAAAAATCCAAATTTGGACTCTCGGCGACACAGGCATTGCGCATTATCCAGCAACTTCGTGCCAGTAACCGGCTGGATTGCCTGACCTTGTTGCATTGCCATATGGGCTCTCAACTCAGCAACATTCATGACATTCAGCAAGGCTTGCGAGAAATTGCCCGTTATTACACCGAGCTACACCGAATGGGCGCCAATATCCGTTGCGTCGACGTGGGAGGTGGTCTGGGAATTGATTACGAAGGTAGTCGCTCACGAAATTTTTGTTCGATGAATTACAGTTTGCCGGAATACGCCAATAATGTCGTACACACCCTGTTGGAAGCCTGTATTAAACACAAACTCCCTCATCCCGACATTATTACTGAATCAGGTCGTGCGCTGACAGCACACCATGCCATGTTGATTACTGATGTTATCGATGTTGAAAAAACAGATACCAGTACCGCTTGCCAGCAGCCCGAGGAAGATGCGCCCGTTATCCTGCATGACCTCTGGAAGGGGCTCAACAGCAGTAATAAGCATGATTCACGTGCTGCCCTGGAAACCTATCACATGGCCGTACACTGGTTGGCGGAAGCCCAGTCCATGTACGTGCACGGTCTACTCAGCCTGGCACAAAAGGCACAAGCCGAGGAGCTCTATTTCGCGATATGTCGACGTGTGCAAACGCAATTAAACCCTACCCAACGCGCACATCGAGAAATTCTTGATGAACTCAATGAAAAACTGGCGGACAAAGTATTCTGCAACTTTTCGCTATTTCAATCCCTGCCAGATGTATGGGCGATTGATCAAATTTTCCCCATTGTGCCATTGGGCAGGCTTGACGAACAACCGACCCGGCGCGCCACGTTGCAAGATATTACCTGCGACTCCGATGGACGAATCGACCACTATGTCAACAACGAAGGTATTGAATCCAGCCTGCCATTGCATGACATCAGCGCCGGTGAAAATTACCGATTGGGTATTTTTTTGATTGGTGCCTATCAGGAAATTCTTGGCGACATGCACAATTTGTTTGGCGAAACGAATGCCGTTGACGTACGACTCGATGCAAATGGCCATTATCAGTTGCGGCACCTGCGCCTCGGCGACACCGTCAGTGATGTGCTACACAAGGTACAATTTAAACGGGAATCACTACTGGCAGCCTATGGTTTGCAACTTGAGCAAAGCAAGCTCAGTGTCGATCAACAACACTACTGCCTCACTTGTCTGGAGGCAGGATTGGACGCCTATACGTATTTTGCCGTCCAGACCACAGACACTCCACTCGACATTTCCACCACCACACCTCATTCTGCCTCAATTCAGGGCAGCATTCGCTAAATCAATCGTCTACGGGTGGCAGTATTTTCACTCACCGGAACTCTGTTACACTCTGTGATGTACACAATCCGAGTTAACCGTATCCGAAAGGTATTTCGGGGCACTGGATTCACACAAAATTTTTACAGGGAGTAGTCACTTATGTTCGCTGCACACTCGCTTGCCGGCCAAAGAAAAGCCCGGTTTCAACTGCCTGCGCTATTGTTGTGTTTGACCGCCAGCATACCCGCTGTAGTCGTGCCCTCTGTGGTGCTCGCAGAGGAATCAATGCCTGGCAATACCATGCCAGCCTCTTCTGTAAAGGCGGGCAGTGTAGCCCGCACTATTTTCACCACCGCCATTGTTGATCGTGAACCCGTCGACGATCTGAAAACACTGACAAACAGCACGCAACGTGTCTTTTTCTTTTCGGATTTACGCGGCATGACGGGCCAACTTATCACCCACCGCTGGGAATATGATGGCAAAACCATGGCCGAAGTGACGTTTAAGGTCGGCAATGGCGCTCGCTGGCGGGTTTATTCGAGTAAAAACTTACTGCCCGAATGGACAGGGGTTTGGAAAGTGGTGGTCAGTAACGACAGCGATACCCCAATCAAGACCAGCCAGTTTGAATACACCTCGGATGCCGACACTGGCACATCCGCTCCCTGATATTCTAGCCTTCTCTATCGATAACGATAGAGAATATTAAGGAAATACGTCGTCATCATCGTCATCCTTGGGCGCCGCAGCAGGTTCCGCTGTGGGCACTGGGCTACGTTCCTGACTGAGTTCAGGACTGAGTTCCGGACTGAGTTCCGAACTATCGACAGCCACTTGTCCTGATTCAGTGGGCTCACTCTCTTTCGCCCCGGGAAGCCCATCGACTGACTCAACCACTTCGGACCCGGTTTGAGTGGCACTCTCCTCTCCTACACCCTCTCCTACATTACCTTCCGCACTCTCTGCCAACGCAGCGGATTCGGTTAACGCTTTCATCACGTCTTCCACCGTCTCAGGTGGACTGTCAGAAACCTCACCGCCGCCGTCCGCATTGACGTCTGATGGCACATCTCCAGAGGCCGGGCTGTTCTCATTATTTTCTTGCAAGCCTGATATTGCTGCTTCAATATTGTCCTGAACCTCGCGCGCCGCTGACGTAGCCTCAGCATCGCTTTTGGCCTTGGCTTCGGCCTTCATTGCTTCCAGACGTTCACGCAGACGCGCCATTGCTTTTTCATTGACGACGGGTTTAGCTGGCTGACGTTCCACGTCCACTTCACTTGCTGGTGATGTCACTTCACTAGCGGATTTATCACTGTCTTCGCCACCCATATTCCCAATGGTCTCGGACACCTTGTCCGTGATGTTGCTTAAGGCAGCAGCACCTATACCAACCACATCTTTCAATTTTTCAGGCGCTTCATCGCCCGTCAGGTAATACCAGCCACCGCCAGCCACCAGAACCAGAAATAACAGCGCCCCAAAAACAGACGTCACACCAAAAATACGTTTTTTCCGTCGACCAGGTACATCCAGTTGCGGGCGGATGCTGCGGTCAATGTCCTGCACAGAAAAACGCACCGATGACGAATCTGGCGTGGCATCCAGTTCTACAAAGGTCTCTGCTCTCGTGGAAGGGGCGGCTTCTGCTGCGGGTGCCTTAAGCTTCTGGTCTTGTTTGGCATCCTGTTTTACCTCATCAACACCTACGGAATCAGCCGGCGACCCGATCGCCTCCACGCTGGGGTCTTTTCGATAACCGAGGGTCGCTTCCCAGATAAAGTCATCCGACACCCATTGGCGTTTTCGTTCCTGTTTTTCCACCTTCAAGACTTCAGTAGGGTCAATCAGGTTTTCTCGGTCCCTTGCCCGCTCGGCTATCTGGGCCTCGTTGACGATAATGGCATCTTCATTCTCGCTAACTTCGGCGGCAGCAGCCTCCAATTCCATAAATTCATCCAGGCCTTCGTCAGTCTTGCCAATGGCCCGTAACGCGGCCTCACGCGCCTCACGAGTACGCCGCGCTTTATCAGTATCCGCCTTTTTGCGCTGCTGAAGCGCCGCCGCTTTACGCGCTTTGGCCTGAGCCTGTTGTTTAACTTTGTGCTTATCAACTTCTCTACGTGCCGCGACAATGGAACGTTTGGTTTCTAACTCTGCCTGAAGTCGTGAGGCCTCAGCTTTCGCCTGTAGCCGTTTTATCTCTTCTTCAGCTTCACGGCGCATAGCGTCCGCCACCGCTTTGGTGCGGTCGGCTTCTTCGTTGGCAAGGCGTACCGCATCGTCAACCGCCTTCTTGCGTCGTTCAGCATCCTCAGCCGCCAGTTTTTCGCGTCGTTCGAGTTCTTCGGATTCTTCCTTTTGACGTTCAGCAGCGTGTTCTGCTGCGGCTCGCCGTGCCCGTTCGGCCTCCATTGCTTCAGCCTGGTTTTTATTCGACTCTTCTGCCTCAATCCGTTGTGCAGCGGCAAATAAACGTGCCTGTTTTTCCAACTGCTCACGGGCCGCCGCCGCTTCGGCGCGCAGTTGTGCCATTTCGTCTTCCATTTGCTGCCGGGCAGCTTCTGCATCCTGCGCGCGTTGGGCTTCAACGGCCGCGCGCTGCTCCGCCTCTTCTGCTTCTGCCTGGCGGCGGGCAATTTCATTTTCTGCGCGCTGCCGCGCTTCATCAGCCAGCTCTGCCCGTGCGGCTTCTTCCTCGGCACGGCGCGCAATTTCTTGCAGCTGTTCCTGCTGCAATATTAATTCCTCAGCACGTAAACTGGCTGCAGCGCGTTCGGCTTCGGAACGTGCTGCATCAACCGCGAGGCGTGCTTGTTCCTCTGCTTCCAATCGCGTCTGTTCTGTTTCGTTTTCCAGGCGTTCCAGCTCGTTAACCGCCTGTAAACGGGCTTCTTCCGCAACCGCCGCACGATTGGCTTCGCGATTGGCATCTGTGCGCGCAGCATCAGCCACACGCTGTGCCTGTTCTTCCAGTTGCATACGCGCGACTTCGGCATCCACTTTTAGACGCTGAATTTCAGCCTCGGCTTGCTGGCGCGCGTCTTCTGCCGCTTTGGTGCGTATCGACTCATCTTCAGCAACGCGTGCCATTTCTTCTCGTTCGGCCTGAAAGCGAACCATTTCCTCGGCGCGTTGCGCCGCCATTTCTCGTTCGGCTTCGGTGCGCGCGGCATCCACGGCCAGACTGGCTTGAATTTCAGCTTGTTCGCGGGCTTCTTCGGCTTGTTGCTTAAGCACTTCAACTTCGGTTTCAGCGGCCTTAGCTCGAGCTGCCTCCCGTTCAGCCTTGCCAACAACCTCTTCAATTTCTTCCTGTTTTTCTGCCAGGTATTCAGCGCGTTGCCGCGCCGCATCTCTTTCAGCTTCTGAACGCGCCTGATCAGCCGCCAGCCTGGCCTGTTCTTCCATTTCCCGTTGTGTTTCTTCAGCCTTTTGACGCATGCGTTCGGCTTTGTCTTCCGCTTGCTGGCGGGCAGCCTCCGACTGCTGGGCGCGCATGGCGTCAATTTCAGCCCGTTGCAACACATCTTCGACTTCTTGCTGGTGCCGACTGATTTCCGTTGCGCGTTGCTGGGCAAGTTCGCGTTCCGTTTCACTACGCGCCTGATCAGCGGCTAATTGCGCCTGTTCTTCCACACGCTGCCGAGCAACTTCCGCTTCCGCCTTAAGCCGAATTATCTCACTTTCGGCATCAGCTTTAGCTCTTTTTGCACTTTGACGAGTGTGTTCTTCCATGTCACGTCGGGCTTGAGCGGTCTCTTGTTTGATACGCTCAATCTCACTTTCCGCCGCTTCACGTGCGGCTTCAGCCTGCTCGGCACGCGCGACCTCTTTTTCTACCCGCTCCACCGCAGCTTCTCTTTCTGCCTGCTGCACGACCATTTCATCTGCACGTTTTTGCGCCGCCGCCCGTTCGGCTTCTGAACGCGCCACATCAGCGGCCCGTTGAGCTTCTTTTTCAATTTGCTGTCGAGCGGCTTCCGCTTCGGTTTTAAGCCTGGCAACTTCTTCCAGCGCCTGTTTGCGTGCATTTTCTGCCGCTTGGGTACGCTGCATTTCCTGTTGCACACGTTGCTTGGCTTTACTCATTAAAGCTTCTACACGCCCATCGCCCTCGGGGGCTGCCGCGCCATCGCGTAAATTAACGATTTTGCTTTTCTGAGAGCTCCCGGAATGGGCAATGGTCTGGGCTGTTGAGCCGTCTTTGGCGTCTGTCGCTGATTGAACGGTTGATTGCAGGACCGGTGGTACTGTTGACTGTCCTGACGACGGTGCTATTGGTTGTACTACTGGCTGTACTACTGGCTGTACTACGGGTCGTACTACAGGTCGTACTACAGGCACATCAGAAGACTTGCTCAGCGTCCCTTTTTCCAGTGCATCGTCTGAAATATCCGCTAGGCCTTTGCTTAATACAAACGCATCCAGACCTTGCTGGTTCAATAAAAAAGTGGCCGCAGATGCCCGATTTTCCTCTTGACTAAAGACAATATATTTGTGGAGTTTATTCAGTTTACGAAGTCCCAGGCGTAGCTCGGCCAAGGGGATATTTTTTGCCCCAGGCAAGCTACCGCGTGAAAACTCATCAAGCTTACGTACATCCAGCCATTGCACATCCGGCGCTTGCATGGCCTGCGCCTTGTCAAACGACAAGTATTGCAATATTGGCGATACCAAAAGACTGATAAAATCCTTTTTGGCGAGACGCATCAGCGTACCGTCTTCCATCATGGTGACTGAAGCATTGCGCTTACAGTTTCCAATTAAAGCCTCTTCACCAAACCCGGTTCCCGCCGTCAAAATGGCCAGTTTCATCACCGGCGCACCCGGCGCAACCCGACGAGCAACCCTCGCGCAGCCTTTGGCGATGATGTAATAATTATCATCGACATCACCCTGATCAATGATGATTTCTTCCGCGCGCACCGGAATTTCCTCCATGCGCATCATCATGCTTTGGATGTTTTCAGCTCGAAGTTTGAGAAATACCTTGGATTGTAAAAAACGGCTCATCCAGTCCGTTTCTTCTTCCTCTTCTACTTCAAGGTTAGAAACTTCATAGGTTTGGTTGCCACCCCAGTTGAGCAACATTTCCAATAGACCGGTATCAATATTGAGCAGAGAGACTCCCGCCTTGGCAACGGCGGTAAAAGTCCGGGGTTTTTCAGGGTCCAGGGGTTGGCGTGCTTGTTGGGTATTAGCAACCAATCGGGTGGTCTGCCCCTTCGCATCGGTCAGTTCGAGCGTGCCAGCGACTAAGTACAGGGTGCGATGATCACGTTCACCATGCTTGAAAATAGTAGCGCCCGCAACGACTTGCTCCACGCGCGACTTGCCACTCAATTCTGCCAACATATCAGGCGGCAGATCGCATAGCGGCGATAATGTTCTTAGTAGTTTGTGATCCAGCAGTTGCTTTGCGGCGCTCATTCTCTGTTCCGACAGACTGTAGGGACTGCAAATTTACAACTTTTCCTGCGAGATATAGCGGCAAGAGATGGAAAAGGTTTACAGCAAAAATCCGTGGAAATCAGTCTAAAACAGCCTCTCTGACGGTACCGTGATGGCTGTCACAGAGTGTCAGACACTCACTATAAACATCAACTTTTCCATACCACTTGCGCAAATTCAAGCAGTTTCAAGCAACTCAAGTCACTTTCAGTTCATTTGGCCGTTATTTAACCGTAAGCACCATGGGGTCAAGTGACTGAGCACGTAACCGATTACGCACCTTGTCCATTTTTCGAGCACTTTTAAAGGGCCCGACCCGTACCCGATGCCAGATTTTGGCATTTTTGGTATTTTGAGTCATCGCGCGTTGAATTTTGGACTCAATATTCGTTAATGCCAACTGAGCACGCAGGCGGTCGGCATCGGCAAAGTTTCGGAACGAGCCTATCTGTAAGTAATAAGTCACGGGCTTTGACTTGCTCTGCCCACGTTCCGCCTCTGGCGCCCGGGGTGGAATAAACACCTCCATCTCAGGCAGCAAATTATAAAAATCAAAGCGGGGTTTTTTAGGTTCTGCTTCCTCTACCTTGCTTTTAGTCACCGTATTGGCTTTGGACTGGGTCGTTTTTGGTGCTGCCTGACCTTTGTCTACGACCGCAGCTGGCGTCCCGCGTCTATCCGTTTCCAGCAGGTCATCTTTAAGATAAACCAGCACAGCAACAAACAAGCCGATGGACAGCCCTCCCATCATCCACACCCAACCCGGTGTCGGTGTCGGCTTAGATTTTTTATCTTTGGGTTTAGGGCTATTTTTGTAGTCTTTGGCCATTTAAGGTACCGCTATTAATGTTGTCACTATCAAGATTGGGAGTCTCTTAATCGTCGGGTTTCCCAAAACCGACTCGTTTTTCCGTAGTAAAAATTTCACTCTCCGTACCGCGAACAATGGGGCTGCAATAATGGGCTTATCATAAAGTACCGGGGATATATTCAGCGTGGCTAAGGCTAAGGATAAGTAATGCCCACAAGCGAAGTCCACAGAGATACACACCGGTTACTGGTGGCCCGTTCCACGCTAATGAAACCGTAGAAAAGGATACCAATAGTTAGTATCTGCAATATCGTTACAACACTGTAGGCAAAAACGTCCGAAGGAAAAATGCAAATGTCCGTTCAATCTCGCGAATTCGTCCGACAGGGGTTCAACATCCATCCCCAAAGCGGTGCATATGTTACATCGACTCAGGTACGGAGACCGCCAACAACCCCAGACCATTCGCAATGACTTGCCGCGTCGCCTTGACCAGACACAATCGAGCATCTCGCACACAAACATCGTCCACCAAAAACTGGTGGGCATTGTAGTAAGTATGAAAATCATTGGCCATATCCCGCAGGAAATGCGCCAATAGATGGGGCTCGTGATTCAGCGCGGCGGCCTCTACCACTTCCGGGTAACGCGCCAGACGAGTGAGCAAGGCTTGCTCGTGGGATTCGCTCAGCATCGCCAAATTGGCAAGGCCATTCTCACTATTGTGCGTTAGCCCCTTTTCTTCCAATTGACGCATCACACTGCACACCCGCGCATGGGCATATTGAATGTAATACACCGGGTTATCACTGCTTTGCGACTTAGCCAGGTCGAGGTCAAAATCCATGTGCTGCTCACATTTACGCATCACATAAAAGAAACGCGCGGCATCGTCACCCACTTCTTCGCGCAATTCGCGCAGGGTGACAAATTCGCCTGAACGGGTGGACATCTGGGCTTTTACACCGCCACGATACAAAATCGCAAATTGCACCAACAACACATCAAGCTTGCTGGCATCGTCGCCCAGTGCCGTTAATGCGGCCTTTACGCGCGGCACATAACCATGGTGGTCTGCTCCCCACACATCAATAACCCGGTCGTAACCCCGTTCCAGCTTTTGCATGTGATAGGCAATATCAGAGGCAAAATAAGTCGTTTGGCCGTTGTCTCGCACCACGACACGGTCCTTTTCATCACCAAAGTCGGTAGAACGGAACCACCAGGCACCGTCTTTTTCATAGAGATGACTGGATTCTTTAAGACGTTCGATGGCCCGATCTACGGCACCGCTTTCAGTGAGCGAACGCTCGGAAAACCATTCTTCATAGACGACACCAAAACCTTCAAGGTCACGCCGAATATCATCAAGTATGCTATTCAGCCCCGCATCAAAAACGCTGCGATAAGCTTCCTCACCCAGTAATGCTTTGGCGCGACTGATGAGCGCATCAATGTATATCTCTTTATCCCCTCCCGCCGATTCATCCGCAGGCAGATCCTTCAATACCGTTTGTGCGGCATGGCGAAATGCATCGCTATTTTCACGGTGCAGCATCGCGGCAATATCCCAGATGTAATCGCCTTTATAACCGTTAACCGGGAAGGGCAGTTCGTCATTGGCATTTTCACCGCACAGGTCAAGGTAGCGCAGCCAAACAGAAGCCGCTAAAATGTCCATCTGCCGACCGGCATCATTAACATAGTATTCGCGGTGAACCTTGTACCCCACTGCGGCCAACAGATCAGATACCGCCGCGCCATAGGCCGCGCCACGCCCGTGCCCTACATGTAACGGGCCTGTCGGGTTTGCCGAAACGAATTCCACCTGTATCGATTTGTTTTTTCCAATAGAAGAACGTCCGTACGCTTCACCTGCCTCTAGTACCGTCGCCACCACCGCAAAACTCGCCGCATCGGTGAGCGTGAAGTTGATAAAACCTGGCCCAGCAACCGCAATCTTTTCCACCGTGTCGGACGCCGGCATCAGGGCCACAATCTGCTCGGCCAAATCGCGCGGTTTACATTTCGCTGGTTTAGCCAACATCATCGCGATATTGCAGGCGTAATCGCCGTGGCTGGCATCACGAGTGCGGTCAATCTGGATACTGGGTGACAAATCGGCGGGTATCACCTGCTGATTTTTCAATACATCTATAGCGGTCTGGATCAGGGAAGTGAGCTGTTCTTTCATGGGTGTAGTTTCAGGTGTAGTTTCAGGTGTAGTTTTAGAAGTAATTTCACGGGTGTCTGTTTTAAGAGCAAAGTTTAAGGCCAAAGTTCGAAGCCAACGTTAAAACCAAAGGTTAAAGCCAAGGCCGTCGGTTAAACAGCCGGGTATTATCCCTTGATGCGCTAGTGAAGCACAAGCGCAGACACAACAAACACCGACGTTATCTCAGAAAATAACACCCCTGTAGTCACCTCTCCTGACCATTCTGATCACCCAAGCGCAGAATATTCCCCACCCTTTTCGACTTCGCAGGAAGTATGCACAATCAGTACATCACAGGGGGCGTTATGTACTACGCTATCGGTTGTCGATGAATGCAGCCGGTGCAGACCATGACGCTCATGGGTCCCCATTACGATAAGGTCTGCATGCTGGCGCTTTGCCGCGAGCACTATTTCCTCCTTGGGAGAACCTTCCACCACCAGCACTTCAGTGTCTAATAATTCACTCTGCTCTGCCAAACGACTCAGGCGTGTTCTGGCGTATTGCTCCATCCAGGCAATGCCATCCATGCCCTCGGGCGGCACGATATCGGAGGGCACACTGGAAGGGACATGTTCAAGCACCTGCAACAGGCTGAGTTGCGTGCCTTTTTGATGAAGCCCCTCTCTCTGGATAAAAGTGCAAGCCCGTTCAAGAATCGGCCGGCATTGCTCGGAGCTGTCGGCCGCCACTAAAATACGATCATAATACTTCATCATTATTCTCCCTGTAATCAGAAAGATAAAAACCACATTCGCCGTTGATTCACTGGAGGTAATACTAAAATTGGCGAATGCCGCTACCACAAGCATAGCCGAAAGATTGGTTTTTTCCTGAATCAGACATCCTTCCACGGCGCCTGCTTATGCATAATTGAACTAAACAAATCAGACTGTAATAGCCCCTCTAACCAGTCTTGCAAACGAAAGTATGGCGCTTGCTCAAACCATGTTTTATCGACATGGGCAAACTGTCGTATAAAAGGAAAGACCGCGATATCTACAACGGATAGTTTGTCACCCAAAAGATAACGCGCTTCACTTAAACGCCCATTTAGCGTGGACAAGAAGACTTCACCCTGAGCGCGATAATCTTCCGCAGAATGTTCTGGGAAACGAACATGGTATTTATATTTATCCAGCGCCTCTTTAAACCTCGAATCATTCTCATCGATTAATTGCCTGCCTAGCGCCCTCATGTTTTCGGCAGGCAACCAGTCCATTGGGTCGTTGACTGAAAGTGCCCAATCAATAATATCCCGACTCTCATCAATCACCGTATTATCCGGTAACACCAAAACAGGCACCGTACCTTTAGGGGAATACGTCAACATTGACGCCGGTTTGTTGGACAACAGTACTTCACGCATATCCACAGCAACACCACTGTACTTTACGGCCATTCGTGCCCGCATGGCATAGGGGCAACGCCGAAAAGAGTAAAGAATAGGCAGCACTGTCTTTGGGGATATCGCTTTTTTGGATAATGGCATTGGCTTTGTATCAGTGTTGTTATTTAAGGTTATTTAAGGCTGCATAAAGCTGAGTTGCGTTACTGGCTCATTAAAAGGTGACCATAGCCGTTTAGGACTCGGTAAAAAAATCAGGAAAGCCGTAATGATACTGCGCCCTCAAAAATACGGCCTTTCTCTCCGTTCTTTGCACCTTTGCACCTTTGCATCCTTTGCCTTATCAACACCCTAACTAAAAGCGGTCCCTATACCTATATTACGTTCAATCATTCGTCATTCATTATTCACCAACAAATTCGCCTTTATATACTCGTTAAAGACGCGCACTTTTAATGGCAAATATTCTCGCGAAGGATACACCAGCCACACGGAGCTTTTATAATCCGTGGCAGTCACGTCATATTTTGAAAACAAACGGATCAAACGGCCTTCTTTAATTTCTCTACTCACCAACCAATCCGGTAAAAGTGATATTCCCATTCCCGCCAGAGTACAGGTTTTTATCGCGTGTGAATGGGTAATTAAATATCGACCTTTTATGGGGATATCGTCGAGCACGCCCGCCGTATTTTTAAACACCCAATTTAAGCTGTAATCCATTCGTGGAAACAACAGACAATTATGCTCAAGAAGTTGCTTTGGCGAATCGGGATCTCCCTGTTTTGTAATATACCTTGGACTCGCCACGACAAAAAAATTGATCTTTGCCAGCCGGTGGGCAATCAGGGAAGAATCATTCAATGACCCCAGACGGATCGCCACATCAATACGCTGATCGATTAAATCAAGATAAGAGTCTGACAAAATAAGCTCGATATCCAACAACGGATATTGTTCCGCCAACTCGGGCAACAAAGGCACAATGTGCTGCTCACCAAAAACAACCGCTGCACTGACCCGCAAGACACCACGCGGCGCTTCATCAATATCAGCAGCCATCTGATGGGCTGATTGCAAGGCCTCGAGCAACGGAGAAATACGCTCAAAATACAATAAACCCGCTTCTGTGGGCGCTAGTTTACGTGTACTGCGCTGGAATAAACGAAGCCCTAACTCCTTTTCCAAACTGGCAATACTTCGCGATACCGATGACGGTGCAATCCCCCGCGCATTCGCCACCTCCGTAAAACTGAGGTGGCGCATGACTTCCAAAAATACGGTTAAAGCAGATATCTCCATTAATGCACTATACGCAATAGTGAAATGTAATTATACCCATTTAATGCTCAAAACGCCTCCGCTATGATCTGCCCACGGTTAACGCATTACCTAACTAAGAGCCTCGCAATAGCGCAAACACTCAACAACCAATACAGGAGCATAACCATGTCAAACCAAAACCACCCCGTTCCCTCTTACAACGAAAATCTACAAACACTCGTCACCCAGCTGAATGAAATGATGCCCGCAGACAAAATGGCCATTTTCACTAATGATGCATTGCAGCTGGCAACAACACACACATCCCCACTAAAAATAACCGCCGGTGATACAGCGCCGACGTTCTCACTACCGGATCAACATAAAAACACCGTAAATCTGAGCGCACTATTGCAACAAGGCCCAGTCGTGTTGACTTTTTATCGGGGTGTTTGGTGCCCTTACTGCAATTTACAACTCAAAAACTACCAGGAAATCCTTCCGCAGATACATGCGGCCGGGGCCAGTCTCGTCGCCATATCGCCAATGACACCGGACAATTCACTCAGCACCAAAGAGCAAAATGAATTGCAGTTTTCAGTCCTGAGCGACACGGGAAATCATGTGGCACGCCAATACACCACGGTATTCAAAAATAGCCAGGCGGCCGTTAATGCCATGTCTGACCTCGGCTACGATTTCCACAGCTTTTACGATGACGAAAGCGGTGAAATTCCCGTCGCCGCTACCTTTGTGATTGACACCGATGGCACCTTGTTAATGGCAACGTCTGCCGGTGGTGATTACCGTGAACGCGTTGAACCTCAGGACATTCTGGATGCCCTCGCCACACAAAAAAAATCCGCACAATGAATAACATTACCCTACTCGGCAGCGGGGCAATGGGGTCCCGCATGGCACTAAAACTCATTGAGGCAGGTTATCAAGTGGCGGTCTACAACCGTACACCCGAAAATGCCCAACGTGTCATTAAGGCCGGCGCACGCTATTTCGACTCACCCCATGAGGCCGTTAAACAGGCCGATATAGTGATCAGTATGCTCAACAATGATGTGGCATCAAAAGCGACGTGGCTTAATACTGATAACGGGGCTATTTACGGCATGAAAGAGAATGCCATTGCCATTGAGTCCAGTACGCTTTCTGTTGCCTGGCTAACTCAGCTTGCCAACGAAATGACCGCACAGAATATTGCTTTCATCGATGCTCCGGTTGTGGGGTCACGTCCCCAGGCTGAAGCCGGCGCACTGGTATTTTTAGCCGGAGGTAAGCCTTCAACACTCGACACCGTTCGTCCAATGCTGGCGCTTCTATCATCGTCCATCATTCACGTTGGCCCCTCGGGGTCTGGCATAAAGATGAAACTTGCCGTCAATGCCTTTTTTGGTATGCAAGTCATCGCACTGAGTGAATCCATTGGTCTACTTGAAAAATGTGGTATTGAAAAATCCACGGCAATCGACGTATTTAATCAATTACCCACCACCAGCCCCGCCTTACAGGGCATTGGCGGATTAATCGCCGCCGAAAACTATGCACCATTATTCCCCATCGATTTAGTTGAAAAAGATTTTCGGTATGCATTAGCCATGGCGGAAAATACGGCTGATCAGTACACACTAACGCAAACGGCACACAGCACTTTTAAAACAGCGATCAGTGCAGGTTATGGGTCGGATAATATTGCGAGTGTGGCGCGGTTATTTGACGATTGATGAGGAGGATGTTTTTAGGTCGGAACCCAACTCAGGGCAACCACAAGGGATTGCCCCTTGTATCTCTCAGATATTAGTAATTAGCTATTACTATATCATGGGACGTCAGTAAGGCCGGATTGCCCCTTAGCACATAGATGCTGTTTCGTAGATTAGCCTGC
>NVUB02000057.1 GCA_002401775.2 Ectothiorhodospiraceae bacterium | reverse complement strand
GCTTTATACTCATCACAACTGATAAAACACAAGGAAGAAACCATGAGCACTTACAAAAAACTACGCACATTCGACCTCGACGAACTGCTTTTTGATGAAGAAGAAACCCGCATTGTATTAAAGTTTATCTTTGCAGAGACCCATCATAAACTCATTGACTCACTGCCCATGAGCGACGGTCTGCGAGAGCTTGCGCAGGCACTGTTAGTGGAAGCCATTGATGCCTCCTATGCCATTGGTTATGTGCACGGGCTATTCATCAGTGTTAAAAATCCGGTAAAAGGCGCACTCACAATATTAAAAAGCTTTGGAAAAGAGGCCAACCAGAACTGGTTTAAATATGCGTCTGTCAGCGATTTACAAAATGCCCAGGTTTATAATTTTGTGCTGGACTTTTTAGCGAAATTTTTACCTGACTTGCAAGATTTTATGGCCAAAAATGAACTGGATGAAAAGCCGGGAGCATTTTTGGCCTATAAGGTGCCCACACACGGCATTGTGATCCGGTGGGGGTGACATGATGAAAAAGAAAATAGTCTTTGGCAGCATCGGCGGCATTTTTCTGACCATAGCCGGGCTGATGGTTTATGTCATGATAGAAATGAAGATGGAGTATCTGATTTTGTGTAGTGAAAATGAAGAAAGTATACGGATTCCGAGTAGTCTTTGTAAATACTACCTGGTGAACTACCGAATGAATGAGAAGGATATTAATGAGTTAAGAGAAGGCGCAGGCCTGGACTACATTCTTACTGTAGGGGGTTCTGGGAAATATGAACTGGCAACACTGTTTCTTGCCAAAGGTCTCGATGTGGATGGTGTTAATCATCATACGGGATACTTCGATAATAAAAAATTTACACCACTACAATCTGCGGTAGTACTGAATGATGTGCCACGCGTTAAATTTTTACTCGAGCACGGAGCCGATGTACACCTTACCAAGGGCAAAGGAATAACAGCGCTAGAGTATGCAAAAAAAATCCACAAAGCAGACAGTGAGCGACAAGACAGAACTGAAATCATCCAGATATTATCGGATGCGGAAAAACCATAATAAGAACCACATGCTTTCGATCAGCCGCCAGGGATATTTTTAGCCTTTTTTTAACCAGGTTAAAGTGCCTTGGAAAAAAGGCCAACCAGAACTGGTTTAAATATGCGTCTGTCAGCGACTTACAAAATGCTCAGGTTTATAATTTTGTGCTGAATTTTATATCGTGGAAATTTAGTTCGGATTTAAAACTTTTTGTGGCAAATAATCAACCAGATGAACCCTTTGGGGCATTTTTAGCCTATAAAGTGCCCACACATGGAATTGTAATCAGGTGGGGGTAAGTGATGAAAAAGAAAATAGTCTTTGGCGGTATCAGCGGCATTTTTCTGATATACGTAGGATTGATGTTATATGTCATGACACAAATGGAAATAGAACATTTGATATCGTGTAGTTCAAATGAAGGCGGTACACGAATCCCAAGCGATCTTTGTTATAGCTACATGGTTAATTACCGAATGAATGAGAAGGACATTAAAGAATTAAGTGAAGGCGCAGGTCTCGACTACATTCTTAATGGAGAAGAACCTATAAAGTATGACATAGCAAAGGCTTTTCTCGCACGCGGCCTCAATGTGAATGGTGTCAATCATTATAAGGCACGCTCCGAGGATAAAAGTGCAACGCCACTACAAGCTGCGGTCGTGTATAACGATGTGCCACGTATTAAATTTTTACTGGAGCAAGGGGCCGATTTACAGATACGTGGAGATTTGGAAATGACAGCGCTGGAGTATGCAAAAAAACTCCACAAAGCAGGCAGTGAGTTCCGGGATAAAACTGAAGTCATCCAGATATTATCAGATGCGGAAAAACCATAACAAAATCGGTATATTTTCGATCAGCGGCCAGGGACACTTTTAACCTGCAAAGTGCCCACACACGGCATTGTGGCCAAATGAGGAAACCGTCCTGGCCATCGCCGCTGCCGGCAACGAATGAGGCAACAACGCCGTCTACGACACCGAAAAAACCGCCGAATTGTTTTGTGCCATCGTCAATCGTTGGAAAGAATTGGGCGGTAGTCCTATATAGGTAGGGCAGGGGAAAGGAAAAAGGAAAAGGGGACTGCCAACTATTGGGGCAAATGTAAACCGTAGGATGCGGTGGGGCACGAACCGCACCGAAATTGATTACCCCCGTAGGTGCGAATTCCAAACCCACCTAGAATCAATCGGAAATCCCAACCCCCCACACAATTTGTGTCATCCGACATAACCAGGGCAGGTGAGAAACCTGCCCCTGCGTAACCATTTCGTAAACGATTCCGTTATTCTGATAAACACATGAGTCTTTAGCTTGCGGCTTTTTCACCACCAGCATAATTGATCTGCAGTCTATTTTTTAGTGTGTCCGGCCTGAGAATTGGTTAGGGCGAAACAACCGAGCAACTGGTCAAGTTTTTTGCCTTAGTCGAAAAACCTTTATCGAAGGTATATAACTTTTCATATTGTTGACAATGGGTAAGATGAAGCGCATCAGAAAAGTCCATTCCCTGCTCGTGCCATTCGATCGCTTGAGCAATGAACCCAGGATTGGATAGATGAATATTTTTTAATCCAAACAAGCTTTTAAAGGCACCACATATATCTTCGGGTAAAAAATTGTATGCGTATCTCAACACCCATTCGGTCTCTAAAATTACAGTATCTGGAATAAATATTTCTTGTGAATTAAAAATCGAAAATGCTTTTTTGTATTGTCGCTCATCATCCTGAGTCAGGAATCTAATAATTATATTTGTATCAATAGAAATCATTTGTATTTATCCATAATTCCTTTCGAAATAGCGACATCCATATCTTCTAATGTTTTAGTTTTTCCCTTAAACCTCAAGCAAGATGCTACATCTTTAATTTTTGTTTCTTCGAAAGGAGTTTTAGGTTTAAGTAGAATCCCATCGCCCACATCAACGACAACAAGCTCCTGGCCTGCTTCCCAGTGATGCGCAGCTCTCAATGGCTTAGGTATAATGACCTGGCCTTTGCTCGATAATTTAGTTATTTTCATGGGGCCGCGCGCTCAAAAAGTAAGAATAATGTAAGAATATTAGGGGTTGCTCGAGTATTTGTCAAAGAGAGCACTAGGAAAAAATGGTATCTATTGTCACGGAACACTGTCAAGACGGTGCATTAGCTGATTGAATCAATGGGCTGTTATCAACCTCTGCTACCTCAATTCAGGTTTTAAACCTGCCCTACAACCGTGTTGTCGATGATTATTGGGCATCACTCCCCTAATTCAATAGAGCCGACACACCCTGCCATATTGAAATACCACTGTAGGAGCGGGTTTCAAACCCGCCCGGAATTAACCGGCTATGCCGGTCTTACCGCCAAAGTTGAAATTTCAGGCGAAAAAAAAGGGCAGATTAGAAACCTGCCCCTATGTAACCGCTCCGTATACGAAACAGTTATTCTGATAAACACATGAGCCTTTAGCTTGCGGCTTTTTCACCGCTGGTATCGTTGGCTTCGGTCATCATTTTTTTCAATTCGCCCTGCTGGTACAGCTCCATGGTGATATCACATCCACCGATCAGCTCACCTTTAATATAGACCTGTGGGAATGTTGGCCAATCGGCATAACGCGGCAGGTTTTCGAAAACTTCCGGGTCTTCCAGTACATTGACATAGGCAAACTCTTGCTCACAGGCCTGTAAAGCCTCGGCGGTGCGGCTCGAAAAACCACACTGTGGCAATTGGGGGGTGCCTTTCATATAAACTACGACGCCATTGCCTTCAACTTGCTCTTTAATGCGCTCTAAAACGTCCATTTCGTTCCACACCTCACTCAATATTTTGCTTAAATTTACAGAGGGCTTACCCTCTTTACAGGAGAAATAATATGACTTCGTTCCCCTATATGGGGGCATTTAGATCAGGTTTAAAGTATACCCCATATTACCTGAGTATTAAAGTCAGGTATTAGCCCGCTGCGTCATCAACGTTCAGCTGCAGCCATAATTCCAACAAGGCCATATGCCATAATTTGCTGCCTTGCAGCTTGGTAAAGTATTGATCTGGCGCCATGAGTAATTTACTGATGTAGCGGCGATTAAAGACTCCGCGACTCCGGCAGGCATCGGAGTTGAGGATGTCGGTCATAAATTGCAGAAAGTCGCCGCGCACATATTTCAGGGCGGGCATGGGGAAATAACCTTTGGGCCGATCTATCACGGAATCCGGCACTAAGCCTCGGGCGATGCTCTTCAGTATATGCTTGCCACCGGATTTGAGCTTCAATTCTGGTGGCATTTTCATCGCCAGCTCGACCAGCTCGTGATCCAGAAACGGGACTCGCGCTTCCAGCCCCCAGGCCATGGTCATATTGTCAACGCGCTTGACCGGGTCATCGACGATTAAGGTGGTTACGTCAAACCGTAGCACTCGGTCAAGAAAGGTGTCGGCATCGGCCAAACTCAGGCGCTCTTCCACCAATGCCGAAGTAAAGTCATCGCTGATATATTGTTCAGTCACTGACTCCCGAAATTCACTGTGGCGTCGATCAAAATAGTGTCGGCGAAAACGCTCCAGGTCCGTTCCAGTATCGTCCTGCATTTGTGGGTACCAGAAATAACCGCCAAACACTTCGTCGGCCCCCTGCCCGCTTTGTACCACTTTCACCTCTTTCGCGACTTGTTCGGCGAGCAAATAAAAGGCCACGGCATCCTGGCCTACCATGGGTTCGGCCATATTACGGATAGCTTCGGGTAAATGCGGCAGCACCTCGGCATTGGGTATGTGAATTTTTCGGTGCTGAGTACCAAATCGCTCTACGACCGCGTCGGAATATTCGAACTCGCTACCGACTTCACTACCAATATCTTCGAAACCAATGGAAAAGGTGCGCAGATCGCTCACTCCAGCTTCGGCGAGCAGACCCACTAACAAACTGGAATCCAATCCACCGGATAGCAGCACACCAACAGGCACATCGGCAACGGATAGTCGGCGCTCTACCGCCTTGCGCAGTGAATCATGAATGAGTTGCGTCCATTCGGTCTCATGCTTGGGCTCATCAGGTCGTGTGGCCGAAAGGTGCCAGTATTTTTTCTGCTCACAGGTTTTAAGGTGACTCTTATGATCAATCACCATGGTATGGCCAGGCGCCAGTTTGGCGACACCTTTAAGAATAGTGTGGGGCGCGGGAATGACCGCGTGTAAGGTCAATTGGTGATGCAACCCTACGGGGTCAATATCAGTATCAACGTCCCCCGCGGCCAACAGTGCTTGCACGTTAGAGGCGAAACGAAAACTGGTTTTTGAATTTTTTGCAAACGAATAATACAAAGGTTTAATACCCAGTCGGTCGCGCGCCAAAAACAGCTGCTGGTGTTTTTCACTCCAAATCGCAAAGGCAAACATACCGTGCAGGCGGTCTACGCAGCGCTCCCCCCAAAGATGGAATGCTTTAATGATGACTTCCGTATCGCCCTCGGAAAAGAATTGATATCCAGCATCCATCAATTCCGTACGCAACGCCTTGTAATTGTAGATAGCACCATTAAACACCAACGTCAGCCCCAACGCTTCGTCAACCATAGGCTGGTGAGAGCGGTCAGATAAGTCAATCACCGATAATCGTCGGTGCCCAAAGCCCATCGGGCCCGTGACAAATACGCCTTCATCATCTGGCCCACGTCGAGCCAGCTTTTCATTCATTCGCGTCAACGTCGAGACCTCGGGGGCCTGACCATCAAAACGCAACTCACCGCATATGCCACACATGGCAATCTCCTAGAACCGCAAAATACATAATTCTATCGCAGATACCGCATCGGTCTACAAGCTATATTTTATGCCTTGGCCACGCCGCAAAAAACACCAATAACTTTCTGCCAGTATTTGCTAAATTTCTCTCTCCCGGTTGCCGCTATGGTCTTGTATCTCGGTGCAGCAACGAGCAAAGTACATCAGTAATCTCACCTGCCTCAGTTTCCCATACTGGCAGGCCTGACAATGTGGCTTTTACATAACCAGTAACAAAACGACTATCGCCAACATCCAAGGATTAATCGAGGAATCCCGCCATGGCATCAAACGCAGCTGCCGTACTGTCGTCTGACCTTATTACTGGGCACTCGCATACCCAGTTACCCAGAACCATTACCTGGGGGGTGATTTTTATTTGCGTCGTGCCATTTTTGTTGACCTTAATGGGGGCAGATTTCGGCAGCGATAGCAAAGCCTTTGACCCTCATACTGCTGGCGAGCTCAATAAAGGCGAGATGGTCGACGCCATGTTTTACCAATTAACCGGCGCGTTCAGCCACGCCTTACTGGAGTGGACAGCATTTTGTGCCGCCCTGTTTACGGTGGTGCTAGCCTTCAGTCATTACTCCATTACCAAAGACATCACCACGCCGATCATCGGCCTGGCGTTATTTTTTGCCGGTTGCATGGACGCCTTCCACACACTCGCCGCCGCGCGCCTCATTGAAGCAGTCGCCCCCAACAATGACCTCATTCCCTTTACCTGGGCGATCTGCCGCATTTTTAACGCCCTCATTATGATCTGTGGTGTGGGCCTGTTTCTAGTGAAAGGCTTCAGTTACCAACGCCTTGGTAAACGATTCATTTTTACCGTCAGCGTGGTATTTGCCTTGGTGGCCTACGCCATCATCGCCTACTGTGCTAACAGTGCCAATCTGCCGCAAACGCAGTTCCCTGATGCCGTGATTACCCGGCCTTACGACGTTGTGCCCCTGGTATTATTTTTAATTGCCGGATTGTACCTGTATCCCAAACTTTACCGTCAAGTGCCTAATCTGTTTACCCATGCGTTAATTATCAGCGCCATTCCCGAAGTGGTAGTTGAGTTACACATGGCCTTTGGTAGCTCGGCACTGTTCGACAACAATTTCAACATTGCCCACTTTTTAAAAATCATCGCCTATGCCGTACCGCTGTTGGGTTTGTCACTGGACTATGTGCGAACTTACCGCGAAGAACAGGAAGTCACCGCTGAACTCGAGCGGTCACGTGCCCGTTTGGATGAAAAAAATAAAATGGTTGAACATACCAACAAAGAATTAAAAAGCGAAGTGCGCATGCGCAAACGTGCCGAATCCGCCTTGGAGGTTCGCGCCGAAGCTTTGGAACGCTCCAATAAAGAACTGCGCGAGTTTGCCTATGTGGCCTCTCATGACTTGCAGGAGCCTCTACGCATGGTCGCCAGTTATACCCAGCTGCTTTCTCGGCGCTACAAAGGCAGGCTGGACGATGATGCCGATGAGTTTATCGGTTTTGCCGTTGATGGCGCCAACCGTATGCAACGGCTGATTAATGACTTGTTGTCGTACTCCCGGTTAGACACACAGACCAAGGCATTGAGCCCCATGCAACTCAATGACGCCTATGACTGGGCAGTTGCCAACCTGGAAATGGCCATAAGTGACAGTGGTTCCATCGTGACCCGTGATGATTTGCCAGAGGTGATGGGTGACATGAGCCAACTGGGCCAACTCCTGCAAAATCTGCTCGGCAATGCTATTAAGTTTCGTGGCGAAATATCGCCAGCCATTCACGTTGGCGCCACATTAATTGACGGCCACTGGGAAATATCGGTGAAAGACAATGGCATTGGCATTGAAAAAGAATTCCTCGAACGCATTTTTCTCATTTTTCAGCGTTTGCACCAGCGTGAAGCCTACGAAGGTACTGGCATTGGCCTGGCGCTGTGTAAAAAAATTGTGGAGCGCCACGGCGGGAAAATAAACGTGGAATCAACGCCTGGTGAAGGCAGTCGTTTTATTTTCCCGTTAGCCCAGGCCGAGAATACTGAAACCAACGCCCCTGAGGCCATTCCGGATCACACGTGACACCTCAAGCCATTTCGGTTCTGCTGGTAGAAGATAGTCCGGGCGATGCACGCCTGGTTGAGCTTTACCTTGAGCAAGCCCAGGGTCACAATTTTGATATTACCCACGTCACTTGTTTGAAGGATGCTGAAGGAGCCTTACTGAAATCGACATTTAACGCGGTATTGTTGGACCTGGCTCTGCCCGACAGCCTTGGCAGCGAAACATTGAACCACGTCATTGTATTGGCACCCCACAGTGCGGTGGTGGTAATGACGGGTATATACAACGCAGAACTTGCCACTCAGGCCATCCATGCAGGCGCCCAGGATTACCTGGTTAAAGGCGAAGCCGATGCAGCCATACTCGAGCGCACCCTGATTAATGCCACCGAACGGGCCGAGTTTCGTAATACGGCCCGACGTGAAAAAGAACGATATCTGGCCGTTGTCGAAACCGCCAACGATGCCATTTTTACCGTCAATGCCAAGGGGAAAATCCTCACCTGGAATCGCGCCGCCAGTGAAATTTTTGGCTGTACCTACGACGACATGATAGAGCAGCCCTTGTGGCCCCTGTTTTCAGCGACAGCTCGTAAGACCTTGGAACCGACACTCGATGCGTATTTACGAGACGCCCGTTTAAAACCCAAACACGGCCATGTTCGCCTGAACTGCATTCACAATAACCACCAAAGTTTTCCCGCCGAAGTCTCCATGGCCACCTGGCATACCGACGAAGGTAATTTTGCCAGCATCGTGGTACGGGATATTACGGAAACGCAAAAAGCAGATCGTCTTAAGTCTGAGTTTGTCTCTACTGTCAGCCACGAACTGCGCACGCCGCTGACATCATTGATGGGTTCACTCAAACTGGTGGCCGGTGGAGTGACCGGAGAATTGCCAGACAAGGCCAAAGTCTTGCTGGAAATCGCGGTCAATAATGGCGACCGTCTGATACTACTGATCAACGATATCCTCGATATGAATAAAATTGAATCCGGACGCATTGATTTCAACATGGCATCTACCGAGTTAATTCCCATCGTTGAAGAAGCCGTAGCGCAAAATTTTGCCTATGCCGCCAAACTCAACGTCAGCATTGTTATTCAGCAAACCCTTAAAAACACCGATCTGAAAGTTACTGTGGATAAAGACCGCCTGCTACAAGTACTCGCCAATTTGTTATCCAACGCGGCCAAATATTCTCCTGATCAAGGTGTCATTCAGGTTTCCGTCAGCCAGCACGACAATACCGTGCAAATAACCGTCACTGACAACGGCCCCGGCATACCTGATGACTTCAGGGATCGTATTTTTCACAAATTTGCCCAGGCAGACAGCACAGACACTCGTCAAAAAGGGGGGACCGGCCTAGGGTTAAGCATCACCAAGGCCTTGGTAGAAAAAATGCGTGGCCGTATTGATTACCGGTCTACACCCGATGTCGAAACCGCATTTTACATTAAACTCCCTATTCATCATTAATAAACAAATGAAGATTATTCTTGAATTTTCTCAAAGCTCTCTTCAATTGGAGCCATTATGACTGACAAACTGGAAATACTCCTGATCGACGATAGCCTCGGTGATATTCGTCTGATACAGGAAGGACTCAGAGAAGCCAAGATCCCTCACAATATTTCGGCTTGTATGGATGGCGTTGCGGCGCTGGCTTTTTTGAGAAAAGAAACAGGATATGATAATGCCCCCAGACCGGATCTTATTTTGTTGGACCTCAATATGCCGCGCATGGGTGGCAATGAATGCCTGCAAGCCATTAAGCAAGACGCTACTCTAGCCAGCATTCCTGTGGTGGTACTGAGTACATCGCAAGCGGATCATGATATTCAAGAGAGCTATTTACACCGTGCTAACTGCTATATTACCAAACCAATGAATTATGAAAAATTTATGGAGGTTGTAAAATCTATTGGCGATTTTTGGTTAAAAGCCAGCAAACAACCTCAATCATAATTTCAAGCCAAAATACCTCTTCATATTCTTCATGCATGCGGATACACTGACCTCAGACGAGAACAAAAAAATCGACTAGACTTGCTGCATTAACACTACAAGTTTCGCTTTGAATCCCTTAGGAGAAACCATGGAAGGCAAACAAATTGAAATCTTATTGGTAGAAGACAGTGTTGGCGATGTACGGCTGACTCAGGAAGGGCTCAAAGAAGCCAAAATTAGAAATAATCTATCCGTCTGCAAAGACGGCATAGAAGCTTTGGATTTCCTCCGACAAAAGAATGGTTTCGAAAAGTCCCCTCGCCCCGATCTCATTTTACTGGATCTCAATATGCCCCGCATGGGCGGCCAGGAATGCTTAGAAATCATTAAACAAGACCCTACACTTGCCACCATCCCCGTTGTTGTGCTGACAACCTCTCAGTCGGAACGAGACATCATGGGGAGCTACCAACATCATGCAAACTGTTACATCACCAAGCCTGTAGATTTTGAACAGTTTATGAAGGTGGTTCAATCGATTGGTGATTTCTGGCTAACAGTGGTCAAACTACCCAGTACGGCATAAATTATCCGTTCAAAAGCCGGGTTTTTTGCGGTTTTTTGCGGTTTTTTGCGGTTTTTTGCGGTTTTTTGCGGTTTTTTGCGGTTTTTTGCGGTTTTTTGCGGTTTTTTGCGGTTTTTTGCGGTTTTTTG
>NVUB02000056.1 GCA_002401775.2 Ectothiorhodospiraceae bacterium | reverse complement strand
TGCCTACTGCCTACTGCCTACTGACTCATTCGTAACGTCTAAATCTCAATTGTTACGGGTACAGAGTGCGCCAATTATCAGAAAATGTGTAGTCTATATTGCTGGCATGAGATTTCTGTTTTAAGTATTAGCAACTTTTCTAACCATTTGATGCTCATTTTACCAACGATGATCAATGTGTATTGATTATCGGTATTTGTATTATTGATGCTCTCGTAAAGGCGCCAAGTACACAATGAGTTAGGCGACACCAATCTGGTATTTAGGGTTTGGTTTAGCGAAGATTTCCGGTCTACCCTCATCGTTGAAAACAAAATAATTGTGGAACAATGTTTTTCCTTTGCGGGCTTTGCGGCTTTGCGAGAATCAATGGTTGTCTCGTATCACCCCCTGTTTTTCCTGGAGAACGATATTCGCTAATGGCTGTGTCAGCTCCTAAAACATCACTAGAGCGAAAAACATTCCATATCGTTGGCGAACATCACCGGCCCGGTATAGAACTTCTTAATGGCGTTAAGTGTTTCCTGTTCTTTGCCCAGAGTGCGGCGCATACGATGCGAAAGTACCCGTTTTTTTACAGCGGCTTTTTGGGATATCGCACCAATCACCGAAGGCGGCATATGCAGGAATCGCTCAACACCTCGCGCATTTTCTGGAACCGCATTGTGTGCAAGCAAAATGTCAGCTTCTTTAGCTAAGCTGGGAAGCGTTTCAAAATCACCATTCATGTCACCACTGAAAACAATACTTTTGCCGCCTATGTCGACCCTCCAGGCTAATGCGGGCAATGTACCGTGGTGTACGGCGACGGCAGTGATACTGATTCTTTTGTTTTTTAGCGCCGTTTGGTGCTTGTGATTATTGACATCCAGTACCTTCCCCAGTAATCGGTAGCCATTACTGCGACCCTCGTCGAGAAAAGCAGAAAGGTAGCGAAAGGCGCCTTCGATACCAAATAAAGATTCGAGAAAGTCCTCGGTGTCAGGCATAAAATAACCACTGCCCGATGGACCAAACACTGGCAGGTCACGGTTTCGCTCGACAAAAAAGGACGATTTGATCAACGCCGGTAAATCAGCACTGTGGTCGACATGAAAATGGCTGAAAAGGATGGCATCAAGGTCAGCAAAGTTTGCACCGCTGCGCCCAAAGTTGTCACTGCTGCCGCCGCCGACATCGATTAACACACGGGCTTTTCCATCCAGCCATAAAAGATAACTACTGGACGCTCGCTGGTCTTCAACTTCCGGGCCTCCCGATCCGAGTACTTGCAATTGCACTCCCTGGCCAGAACATCGTGACGCTGCTGAATGTGCAGTCGTTGTGTGGAACACCCATAAGAGCGGTATGATAAGTGTCAGAAAACGTACAGTGGTTTTTTGCATTAGTGGTGACTTTTTAGGGTTAGTTTGATAGTGGGCAGTGACAGTGAATAGTGATCGTGATTAGTTATACAGTGGTTTCACTGTTTGTTTTAGTCTTTAGTTTTAGTATCGGTTTTAGTGTCGGTCTTAATGCTGGTCATCATAATCAGCCAAAGGGTTCATGTGATGCATCATAGCGAATTATTGAAAGGCGTGCAGTCTGTAGTCGTCTGAAATTTTATGGTCATTATATTGATCGGTATCTTTCTTATTTTACAGGTGAAAATCACTAGTCAGGTAGGGTTTTTTAGTAGGTTTTTCGATGAGGTTTTTGGCATTATTACCTGTTTTTTGAACTGATTCAGTAATGCGATTGACAGGCTCACCTCTTCGCCCGCAGACTCTTCTCCGCACACTATTGAATATAAAAATAACAATTAACGTTAGCCTGTACCTGGAGAGAATTGTAATGAAAAAAAGAGTGGTTGTGGTACGCAATAAAATTCTTTCGAGTAAAAGCGCCTGGTTATTAATGCGCTTATCCAGCGTCTTTCTACTGGTATTGGTTCTCGCCGCCTGCGAACAGGCATCGACACCGCAATCGTCAACAAAAACCAATGCGACTCGAGGACAGGGAACAGAGTCTCTGGTGTTGAGTTGCAATGACCGTTGCGATGCCGTCGCACAGCAAATTACGGCGTTAGGCGGAAAGGTTAATGTACAGTATGTCAATGTGGATGCACTAGCCATTGAAGTGCCGTCGAATATCGTTGACCAAATTAAAGCGCTCGCAGGCGTTAAAGGCCTGGGCAAGGATCGTCTGGTGACCATCCCCAGACCCGTTACTCCCATGGCCATTACGTCTGAGTCAATTCTTGGTAGCGCCGCCATTAGTAGAGAAGGCCTTGGTGCGTTTGTGGGTGACAAACCTGCCAATTACAATTTCAACAATCGCCTTACGGGCGCGACGGCTCTGCATCAGGAAGGGCAGTTGGGTGAAGGGGTTATCGTCGCGGTCATCGATACCGGTGTTGCCAATAGCTCTGCTTTAGTGCCGGTTATTTTCGGGAGTGTTATCGGCGGTGAAAGTTTTGTCCACGGTGTTGATGAGCCCTCTGCTACCAGCATATACAACGATCCGCACGGTACCATGGTGGCCACGATGATTGCGGGTCATGGCGCGTTGAAGGTATTGGATACGTCTCCCATTGTGCAGTCGTTGTTAACCCATGCGCCAAACAGTGTACTGCCGTTAAATTCATTTGCCTCAACCATTCCTGTCATCGGTACTGCACCGGCGGCCAGTATTTATGCCATGAAAGTCTTCCCGGCTGAAGGCGGAGGGGCCAGTGCCTCTGCGGTGCTCGCCGCAATGGATAGAGCACTGACCTTAAAACGGAATTACGATGCCGGACACGCCGTTGAACCTATATCCGGCACGGGGTTGGACGGCGGTGAACCGTATGTCTATGACTCGCTGAATATTCAAGTGGTCAACCTGAGTTTAGGGGGTGGCACATTAATTCCGGGGCTTGAACTCGAAGACCTCATGGCACTGGAAATGCTTGCCAACGGCATTACGGTAGTCGTTGCCACGGGTAATGAAGGCCCGGCATCACTTACGGGTGGCAGCCCTGGTACCAGTGTTGCTGCGCTTTCTGTCGGTGCGGCCAATACCGCAATACACGAGCGTGTGTGGCTGGATGTAGAAGTCGAACTGGGCTTTGGTGAAGCTTATCGCCCCAGTGATGCCACGCAAATAGCAGAGTTCAGTTCACGTGGGCCAACGGCTGATGGGCGTCGTGGTGTGGATCTGGTGGCCAATGGCGTTGGCAGTCTGGTACAGAGTTCAAATGGTGGCTTTTACATGGTATCGGGCACCTCTTTTTCGGCGCCTACCGTAGCAGGGGCAGCGGCGTTATTAATCGCCGCAGAACCTGACGCGAGTGCTGTGGAAATTCGCTCTGCGCTGATTGAATCAGCGAATGATGAATTGATGGAAGACAGTGCCTCGATCATTGATCAGGGCGAGGGCTTTATCGATATTGCTGCGGCACTGGAAATACTCGAAGACGGTGATGCCGATGATGATTTACCCACATTGCCCGAACGTTCTGAAAAGCCGATAAAAATCAGCAAGCTCATTGACGAACTGGATATTGAACCCATTGAGTTTGAAGAAGATGAAGACAACGATGAAGGCAACGATGAAGGCAACAGTTACTCCATTTCTGTGACATTAGTGCCCGGTGAAGCAGAACATGTGCTGGTACCCACAAACGCTGAAACGGCATCGATAATGGTGAGTATCAGTGATGTTCAGCCACAACTGCCATTAAACGAGCAAAATGTGATTTTTGGTGATGATGTCTTTATTACCGTCGTAGATGCCCCCACATCATTCAACGACGTACTCGCCTCTGACTTTATTGCCAGCGATGCACAATGGGAGTTTGATGCTCCCCAGTACGGATATTTACGATTAGCCGTGATGGGTGACTTCACCAACGCGGGTGCCATTAGTGCCACCATCACCATTACCGAAAAACAGAAAAAACCACTTAATGCGTTAGTTAAACAACGAATCAGAGATGGCCAGTTTGATAGCTATCCCCTGTTAGTGACCGCAGGAACCGGCAGCATACAGTTTGAACTGGATTGGAAAGGTGACTGGGGACGCTACCCGGTGAATGACCTGGACTTAATCCTCATCGATCCAGACGGCAACTTAGTTTTTGACGGCGCAACATTGAGAGTGCCTGAAAAAGTGCTTATTACAGACCCCATTCCGGGAAACTGGACCATCATCGTAGATGGCTTTCAGTTACATGGCACAAATGACCAGTACATAATCCGTGGAATCGATGGAGCAGGTAACCCATTGCAAATCACCTCGAGTATCAAGCCGTAGCATGGAGGTACTTGGCCGGATTTGGCAGAGGTTAACGGTTGTTTGTAATCACCACGTCGAGTGTGAAATGGTTAAGGGAATAACCGTTTAACATCTGGCGCAAAGTTGCAAAGGACTTAAAGAAAAGGCGGGGCTTTATATATAAAATGAATAATTTATACCGTCATTCCGGCATGTTTTAAGCCGGAATCCAGTGGCGTTTGCGTGTTCAGAGCGACTGGGATTCGGTTAAAGACATGCTGAGATGATAATTTTACGGAAGATCATTAGACGGGTTATCGAAAAAATTGTGCCGTATCAGTTGGGTGTAATTTAGTGTTTTTAACGCAAAGGTCGCGAAGGCGCAAAGGTCGCAAAGAAAAGATAGGGCTTTATATAAATGAATAATTTATATCCGTCATTCCGGCATGTTTTAAGCCGGAATCCAGTGGCGTTTGCGTGTTCAGAGCGGCTGGATCCCGGCTAAGGACATGCCGGGATGACGGTTTTTTTAAAGTCCCGTTTAGTGTTTGACTTATTGATTATTTGGAAAAATAACTTTGCGTCTTTGCATTTTATTTTTGCCAGAAGCAACTCTGCACTAAAATCAATCTACATCTGGAAATCTTTAATCACAAAACACAACCTCGTTATTGATTACGCTGTATCGATACGGCGTATTATTAAAACTGAGCTTGATGATTTGAAGGTCTTGCGAGTCTACTGTGGCGTTATTTTTACAGTTAATACTGTTGGCTGGTACGGTGCTTGTGCCGACAATGCGTACGGCATTTTTAGGGATGGATAATCGTTTGGCGAGTGATTTTTGGGCCTTTTGGCTGAGTAGCCAACGTTTCCCAAAGCGTAAATTTTTCTCCGTTTTTAATTGTGTGTTACCCGATGATGTGCAAATAACGGCATAGTCCTTTCCCGTATGCACGGTATGCAACGTTTTGCTGGCGGAGTCCCTCAGGGTTATTTGATAACCGGCGGTAATCATCTGCCCATACATCATTCCCGGTTTCGGACAGCCAAGGCTGCTATCAGGCCATTGCACGGCGTTGGTAGATTCCACCTGAATATTATTGATGTTTATTTTTTCCTGGGTGACCAAGGTTTTTTTTGCAAGTTCGATGGCGACGGACTCAATAGACTGTGCATTATCGGTTGCCGCCTCCGTTACGCAGGACAAGGGCAATAACATCGGTAAGATAAGATGAATGATTCTGAAGCGCATACTGTAGTATCCTTTTTTATTGTATTTATAATGTTGGGTTACCGCTGCTTTTTTAATGGGGTTATTCTGAAAGAATAATGGGTAATGAAGAAGATAGCCATGGGCTTTCGTAAAGCCGCTAAGCACGCGAAGGAAAGAAGAAGACGTAATAAAGTCATTCACCGTGTGACCGACCACGTTCTTCATCAAGAGCCCACTATAATTCAACAGAAATGTAAAATGCATACCGTTAAACGATGGAATATAAGCCGTTGTTTTTTTAAGTATGGTTGGCTTGGAAACTTTCAATCAAACCAGGCCACTGATTATGGTTGAAAATAGCCATTTATTTCTCTGCGTACTTTGCGTCTTTGCGAGATAATCAATAAGTCGAACTCCTATCACCATAATCGCCACCGCCGCCTTGGTCATCCGGGCAACACACTTTCCGATTGTTGATGTTATTTAGGCAGTCGGGATTTGAGTATTTCCGAAATTCTATCCCATGCAATGTAGCCAGTGCTAATCGTTTCTATTTCTTTTTCCTGTTGCCAAATGAGCGTTGGGAAGCCGCGCACACCTGCCTGGTGGCTCCGCTTAAAATGTTCCCGCGTCAGTGTACGCATTTCTTCAGAATTCAACAGTGCTTGAAACTTTTCGGTATCAATTGAAAATAAATCCGTCAGTTCAGTGAGTACATCTTGTTGAGTAACATCTTTGCCTTGCGTGTAAAAAGCGGACTGTATGGCAGAAAAGTAGGCGAGGGTGTCGCTGGGCTGTAGTTTCCCCATACAAAGCACCGCACGGCTGGCGGGTTCGGTATCGTACACAAAACCTTCTGGCATGGCCCCGTCAAACTGGAAGGTTTGGTCGGTCATGTGGTGAACATCGTGCCAGTGGTGGAGGATTTCATCACGCAGCACCGGGGTGATGGCTTCGGTAGTGCCGGGGCGCAGACCGCCAAGGTTGAGCGAGATATTCAGTTTATCGCCAAATTCTTTTTTAAGGCGGGTGATGACCGGTGAAAACCCCCAGCACCACGAACACATGGGGTCAGCGAAATACCATAAGATGGGTTTGTCCAAACTGTTTTCCCTGGAAAGTATAGTTGTATGAATACCTGTCCAGTTTAGCACTGTATCTCGTTCCCATGCTCCGCGTGGGAATGCATACAGCAGTGAAACATAATATGTGGTACGGATTCCCACGGGGGCTGTGGGAACCAGAGGATGGATTTAACAATTCCAATAATTTCACCCACCGTAGGGGCAATCCCTTGTGGTTGCCCTGGTTTGGGACGGCCGTGTTGATTTGGGCTGTGTGTATACGTGCGCGATAAGGTGCGCGATAAGGTGTGCGAGAAAAAGGGTACGCACATGGGGCACCCCTACGGTGTGATTTATCTCGTTCCTGTGGAGCTCCGTGGGAGCCGATGATTGAATAACGTTAATGACAAAGCAGTTCTTCAAGTATCCGTTGATACATGCTGGATAGGATGTCGAGGTCTTTGGCGACAACGCATTCATCAATTTTGTGGATAGTTGCATTCACGGGGCCGAGCTCAACGACTTGTGCACCAGTAGGCGCGATGAAACGTCCGTCAGAGGTGCCTCCAGCGGTAGAAAGTTCGGTGTCGATACCTTGCACGGCTTTTACTGCAACGCAGGCAGCATCGACCAGCGCGCCGCTGGGTGTCAAAAAGGGCAGGCCGGACAAGTTCCAGTTGGCGGTGTAGTTCACTTTATGCTTGTCGAGAATTTTTTCGGCGCGAGCTTGCAAGTCTTCATGAGTGGTTTCTGTGGAATAACGGAAGTTAAACACCACTTCTACTTCGCCGGGGATGACGTTAGTTGCGCCAGTACCGCCGTTGATATTAGAAACTTGAAAGGATGTGGCGGGAAAAAAGTCATTGCCGTTATCCCAGGTTTCAGCACTGAGTTCAGTCAGTGCGGGGACTATGGCATGAATAGGGTTGTCGGCTAAATGAGGGTAGGCCACATGCCCTTGTATGCCGTGAACGGTCAGTATGCACCCCAGTGAACCACGGCGGCCATTTTTAATCACGTCGCCCACGGTGTTTGTGCTGGAGGGTTCGCCGACCAGACAGCCATCCATTTTTTCGCCGCGCGCTTCGAGGTGCTCGACAACTTTAATGGTGCCGTTAACAGACGGGCCTTCTTCATCGCTGGTAATCAAGAAACCGATGGAACCATTATGCTCCGGGTGTGCTTCTACGAAGCGTTCACACGCGGTCAACATTGCCGCGAGGCTGCCTTTCATGTCTGCTGCGCCACGACCATACAACACGCCGTTTTTAACGGTGGCGTCAAAAGGCGGAATTTGCCACTGTTCTTCTGGGCCGGTAGGGACAACGTCGGTATGTCCTGCGAAGGCATAAAGTGGAGCACTGTTACCACGGCGCGCCCAAAAATTATCGACGTCACCAAAATGCAGACGTTCAACCGTAAAGCCAATGGCTTCCAGGCGGGCAATCATTAGTTCCTGACACCCGGCATCTTCCGGAGTGACGGAACGGCGCGAGATTAAGTCTTTGGCTAAAGTGAGTGTGTCTGAGTCTATATTTTGCATAATATTATAATGTCTTGGTTGCCGTTACTCCGGCATAGGCCGAAATAGAAAAGTTATCTGATATTACTGGATTCCGGCCTGCGCCGGAATGACGATAAAAATAATATTTAGCGGTAGGGTGGGTATTGCCCACCGATACACCGTTTGATTTAACCTGAACCTGAACCTACGGATTCAAGCTTGAGATAATGGTGGCTAGTCCCTTTATGGGTAGTCCCTTTATATTTTCAGGGTACGCCCGACGGAAATTATTTAAAAAGCCCCTCATACTCAGCCGGTTTAAAACCCACGTGAGTACTTTTGGGCAACACCAATACCGGGCGTTTGATTAATGTGGGTTGCGCTAACATTAAATCGATAGCCCGTTTTTCATTAACCCCTTCTTTATCCGCATCAGGCAATTTCCGCCAGGTAGTGCCACGCCGGTTGAGTAGCGTTTCCCAGCCGACAGCTTTCACCCAGTGGCAGACATCCTTTTTATTCAGGCCATCACTGCGAACATCATGAAAGGTGAATTCAATGTTCTGGGCGTCCAGCCATTTTCGGGCCTTGCGCACCGTGTCGCAGTTTTTTATACCGTAGAGTGTGGTCATTACTGTTGTACTTGCTTAAATGCCACGAAGCAGTTCGTTGATGCCAACCTTGCCGCGTGTTTTCTCGTCAACCTTTTTAACGATAACAGCACAGTACAAGGAGTAGCTACCGTCTTTGGAAGGCAAGTTTCCGGAAACAACGACTGAGCCAGCCGGTACGCGACCGTAAAAGATTTCACCGGTTTCGCGGTCATAAATTTTGGTGCTTTGGCCGATGTACACGCCCATGGAAATCACCGAACCTTCTTCAACGATAACGCCTTCAACCACTTCTGAACGGGCACCGATAAAGCAGTTGTCTTCGATGATGGTGGGGGAGGCCTGTAATGGCTCTAATACACCACCGATACCAACACCGCCGGAGAGATGCACGTTTTTGCCGATTTGTGCGCAGGAGCCTACGGTGGCCCAGGTATCAACCATGGTGCCGCTGTCGACGTAGGCGCCGATGTTGACGTAAGAAGGCATTAATACAACGCTGGGCGCAATGAAAGAGCCTTTACGCACGGAGGCGGGCGGCACCACACGGACACCGGACTCGCGAAAATCGCGCGCGTTGTAATCGCCGTATTTCGATTGCACTTTGTCGAAGTAGTTAGTGAACCCCCCCTTCATAAATTCGTTGTCTTCAATACGGAAAGACAACAATACGGCTTTTTTCAACCACTCGTTGGTGACCCAGCGGCCATCGATTTTTTCGGCGACACGCAGCTCACCGGAATCCAACAGTCGAATCGCCTCAGAGACGTATTCTTTTACATGGGTATCTACATTGCGCGGGGTAATATCGGCACGGTGTTCAAAGGCTTCTTCGATGACTTTTTTCAGGTCGGTCATATTATGCTCCACTTAATTTGGGTATATTAATATTTGTTTTATGTTCTAAATTGCTTCTCCCCTTTACTAAAACTAAGGAGAGAAGTTTAGGATGAGGGGTGCGTTGCGTTAAATGGCAATGGCAACGAACCTTGGCAGATATAACTGCCCCTCAGCCTGGCCCTCTCCTTTTTTCTTATTGAAAGCGGGGAGAAGGGATATCTCGAATGATGAGTAACTCAACTTAATGTTTCAACATAATGACGAATACGCTGCGCAGCATCGATACATTCTTCCAATGGTGCCACTAACGCCATGCGTAGTCGGTTAGCGCCGGGGTTGATGATCTTGCCGTCAGCATTAGCCGCTTCACGTGACAGATAACTTCCAGGCACAACGGTTACATTTTGTTGTGCAAATAAATCGCGGGTAAAGGTTTCATCATCCATTCCGGCTATGTCAGGTGTTTTCGACCATAGATAAAAACCGGCATCGGGTCGTTGTACATCCAATACGGGCGACAGTATGTCTAAAACGGCATCAAATTTTTCACAGTATCGAGCGCGGTTATCGATGACGTGTTGCTCATCGCCCCAGGCCTTAATGCTGGCAGCCTGTGTGGGGGGAGGCAGTGCGCTGCCCTGGTAGGTGCGATACAGTAAAAATTTAGCCAGCACTTCGGCGTCACCCGCGACAAACCCTGAGCGCAGCCCCGGTAAATTAGAGCGTTTGGATAAACTGTGGAACACCACGCAACGTTTGAAGTCTGTACGACCGAGCTTGGCCGCGACTTCCAGCAGGCCGACGGGTAGCTTGGTCTCGTCAAAATAGATTTCTGAATAGCATTCATCAGAGGCGATGATGAAGTCGAACTCATCGGCCAGTGCGATCAGTTTTTGCAGTGCCGCTTCGCCGATGACGGCGCCCGTCGGGTTACCCGGTGAACACAGATACACCAGCTGGCAGCGCTGCCAAACAGCGTTGCTTACGCTGTCAAAATCGGGCAAAAACTGTGTTTCTGCGGTGGTATTCAAAAAATACGGTTCGGCACCGGCTAACAGCGCAGCACCTTCGTAAATTTGGTAAAACGGGTTGGGCATCAGCACCAGCGGATTTTGTGTGCTATCAACCACTGTTTGCGCAAAAGCAAACAGTGCTTCCCTTGTGCCACCAACGGGGAGTACATGGCGTTCCGGGTCTATGACGTTGGCGTTGAGTGCAAAGCGCCGGGTCAGCCATTGGGCAATGGCCTTGCGTAAAGGCAAAATGCCCTTGGTGAGAGGATAGTTCCCCAGACCGTGCAGGTGTGTGATCATTTCTTCCAGCACAAATCCTGGCGGCGCATGTTTGGGCTCGCCAATGGACAGGGCAATGGGCGACTTGTCAGAAGGCGGAACAATGCCTTCTTTCAGCGCCCGTAGCTTTTCAAACGGGTACGGATGTAGCCGGTTAAGATCTGGATTCATAAGTCGTTGGTTTATTGTTGTGTAAGGTCAGAAGTTAAGGTCAGAAGTTAAAACCACAGTTAAAACCAAAGTTAAAAACCAAAGTTAAAAACTAAAATTAAGATCGGAAATCAAGATCAGCAAAAACAGGCCGTGTAGTATACCGGAGAACGTGCTTTGAAACATCGTCAGAAAACAACCGCATAAGGTGTATGTTATTAGTTATCAAAATCGACGTAAATCATGATATTTTCTCGTAATAGTATGAATGTGAACACATTTTTTCCCGTGTTAGCGCTTTTATGGGCTGCGGCGTTCTGGGGAATAGTGTGGTATCCCCTGCGCCTGTTAGAGGGAGCGGGGATGAGTGCGCTATGGACGACCTGGGTAATCTTCCTGGCCGCTGCCTTGCCGGGCCTGTGGATATCCTGGTCAAGGCGGGCTGAATTACTCGAACAGCCGGGCTTGTTGCTGCTCATCGCCGTCGCCAATGGCTGGCTCAATACCGCATTTGTGCTGGCGGTACTGGACGGCAACGTGGTGCGAGTGCTGCTGTTATTTTACCTTTCACCGCTCTGGAGCACTTTGCTGGCATGGTGGTGGCTGGGTGAAAAACCCTCGCGCTTTGGTTTGGCGACCCTGGGCCTGGCCATGTTCGGTGCATTGTTAATGCTTTGGAATCCTGAATTTGGATTTCCCTGGCCACAAGATACGGCCGAGTGGTTTGCCATTTCCGCAGGCATCGGTTTTTCAATTTCCAATGTTGCC
>NVUB02000055.1 GCA_002401775.2 Ectothiorhodospiraceae bacterium | reverse complement strand
CGAGTCAGACCCCAATGGCATGAAGTTAAGCCTAATACTGTCGTCATCCCGGCGCAGGCCGGGATCCAGAACCACCATTGGTCGGTAGCCCACTGGATTCCGGCCTTTATGCCCCAGAAGGTATGCGCCGGAATGACGGATGGAGTGGGGTTTTTGTCTTAACTTCGTGCCATTCGGGTCAGACCCGACAAGACATTAGAACGTTAACGGGACAGCACTAAAGCAAAATGTAAAAATAGCCTCCCCGGAATAACGGAAAAATAACGGGGCAACACTAGCAGCACTAACAGCCTCAACAACCGTAATTTCAAATATTCGAGTTTCTTCAAATGACGCCTAGTCAGGTTTACAAACGATTGTTGGGTTATGCCTGGCACTATTCCTCTGTTTTTATCTTTGCCATTTGTGGAATGATAGTGGTTGCCGCTTCGGAAGCAGGTTTTGCCTGGATAATGAAACCCATGCTAGACGGCACCTTCGTGGATAAAGACCCGGACGTTATTCGCTGGTTACCTCTCGGGTTACTGGGCATTTTTATGGTGCGAGGTTTGGCTGGTTTTATTTCGACCTACGGTATGGAACATGTTGGCCGCAATATTATTCGTGACATGCGCAAGCAAATGTTCTCACATTTAATGCGTTTACCAACCACTTTTTATGACCAGACATCATCCGGGCAGCTCACCTCCAAATTAATATACGATGTAGAGAAGGTCGCACAGGCTGCCACTAAAGCCGTGACCATCGTAGTACGTGACACCTTTACCATTATTGGTTTGTTAATATTAATGTTTTACACTAACTGGAAGTTGTCTCTGGTGTTCTTGTTGATCGGCCCGATGATTACCGTGTTAGTGGTATTTGTTAGCAAGCGTTTTCGGCGCATCAGTAAACGCATACAAGCCTCCATGGGGAATGTTACGCAGCTTTCACAGCAAATTACTGAAGGCCACCGCGTGGTGAAAATGTTTGGTGGAGAAGACGGCGAAGATAAACATTTTTCCAAAGCCAACGAATACAATCGCCGACAAAATATGAAGCTGGCGGCCACCCGCGCCATCAGTGTGCCAACCTCGCAGTTTCTCGGTGCCTGTGGTCTAGCCGTCATCCTTTACGTTGCCACCTCTGAAGAAATGCTCAAAACCCTCACCGTCGGCACGTTTATGTCGTTTGTCGCCGCCAGTATGTTATTGCTGGCACCCATGAAGCGATTAACCATGGTGCAAGCCACGGTGCAGCAGGGCATCGCCGCCGCACAAAGTGTCTTTACCCTGTTAGACGATGCCGCCGAAAAAGACACCGGCACAAACACCCTCAAAAAATCCCAGGGCAGTCTGGAATTTCGAAATGTTACATTTGCCTATGCCAGTGCAACTGCTAGTGCAACCAGGAATGTATTACAAAACATCAGCTTCTCCGCCAAGGCAGGAGAAACCATTGCCATTGTTGGTCGTTCCGGTAGCGGAAAATCAACCCTGGTAAGCTTGCTGCCACGTTTTTATGACATTACCGACGGCGAAATCCTGTTAGACGACATGCCCTTGCACACCATAAAACTGAGTGACCTACGCCAGCAAATATCCCTGGTGAGCCAGGACATCACCTTGTTTAACGACACCGTAGCCAACAACATTGCCTACGGCAGTATGTCCAATTGCAGCGAAGCAGAGATGATCGCCGCCGCCAAAGCGGCACACGCCCTGGAATTTATCGAAGCCATGCCAGAAGGCTTCCAAACCACCGTGGGCGACAAGGGCGTATTACTCTCCGGTGGCCAGCGCCAGCGCATTGCCATCGCCCGTGCGTTGCTAAAAAATGCACCGATTATTATTCTCGATGAAGCAACTTCTGCCCTGGATACCGAGTCAGAGCGATATATTCAGGACGCACTGGGCGCGTTAATGAAAAGCCGCACCACACTGGTTATCGCACATCGCCTATCGACCGTCGAAAATGCCGACAAAATACTGGTGCTACGCGAAGGCCAAATTGTTGAGTCTGGCACCCACACTGAATTGCTGGCAGCGGGTAAAGGCTATGCAGGCCTGTACCAAATGCAGTTTGATAATGAATAATTGTTGTCACAGCGTTCAATTTACTTTTTTGGTCATTCCGGCGAATGCCCGCAGCTGTTCGCAATCGCCCGCAGCGGCCCGGAATAAATATCAACTCAACGCCTAAGGCTTTAATCATTATTAATGAACGTCATTTGTTGCGTATGTACACTTAAAAAACAAAATTAAATCGTCATTCCGGCATGTTTTAAGCCGGAATCCAGAATGTCGTTAAAACCACGGGATTCCGGCCTTTATACCCTCTGTGGCAGTCAGTAGCCTAAAGACTCGAGGTGCCACAGAGGTTATGCTCTGGAATGAAAGATGAAAGCTAACGAGACGGTGGTGAAAAATAACCACTGAAAGCCACTAAAAACCTCAAAAGGCTCCGTTCACAATGAGAGTAAAAGAGTGAAACCACTCGACTATTACTGGTACAACAAAGGCGGCATCACCTTGCTGCTATTGCCCGTCTCTTGGTTGTTTTGCGCCATCGCCGTGCTGCGCCGCCTACTTTATGGAATCGGCATCCTCAAGGTTCATCAAATATCAGTCCCCGTCATTATCATCGGCAATATTTCCGTCGGCGGAACGGGAAAAACCCCCTTGGTCACCTGGCTAGTCGAGCAATTGCGTCAAGAAGGCTATACCCCCGGTTTAATCAGCAGAGGCTACGGCGGAAAATCCACACACTGGCCCCAGCAAGTACGGCCAGACAGCGACCCCCGCATGGTCGGTGACGAAGCCGTATTACTCTCCCAGCGCACCAACAGCCCCATGGCCGTCGGGCCAAACCGGGTAGACGCCGCCAATGCGCTGTTATCCTATAACGAATGTGATGTCATCGTAGCCGATGACGGAATGCAGCACTACGCCCTCGGGCGCGACGTAGAAATAGCCGTCGTCGACAGCGTACGGCGATTCGGTAACGGCCACTGTTTGCCCGCCGGGCCGCTGCGGGAACCCCTGTCACGCATGAAGACCGTCGATATCGTCGTCGCCAATGGCGTCGCCGGACTGCGTGAATTCCGGATGGAGCTGGTGCCAGACCGATTACGGAATATCGCATTACCGGAAAAAAGCACCTCCCTGGAATTCTTCACTGGCAAAACCGTACATGCAGTTGCCGGCATCGGCCACCCTGAACGCTTTTTCCGCCAACTGGAAAAGCACGGCATAACCGTCATAGAACACCCTTTTCCAGACCATCACCCCTTTGCCCCAGAAGATATCGACTTCTCCGATGACTTGCCCGTGCTCATGACCGAAAAAGATGCCGTAAAATGTCAGGACTTCGCCAACAAACAACATTGGCTCGTCCCCGTTGCCGCAAAACTGGATGAGCGTATGATGCCATTAGTATTAAGACTCTTAAAAAAAGCAGAACAAAACGTAATCGTCTGAACGGCTTGTGAAATTGAGATGAAACGGCCATATAGGTCAAATGTAGGTCAGGTTGCAAAGCTACCTACCAGACAAGCTTGAAGAGAGATGGTTATAGGAAACACAAAGAAATACAAGGAAACAAAGGAAATACCATGGATAAAAAATTACTCGACATATTAGTCTGCCCCAACTGCAAAGGGCCGCTGGTATACCTCAAAGATGCTAAAGAACTCGTGTGTAAAGCCGATCGGCTGGCATACCCCATACGTGATGACATACCCGTCATGTTAGAAGAAGAGGCACGCGCCCTGGCCGCGGACGAAAAAATTAAATGACGTTCAGAGTCATCATACCCGCACGTTTTGATGCGACACGGCTACCGGGCAAACCACTATTAGATATCGCCGGAAAACCCATGATCCAGCACGTCTATGAGCGCGCACAAGAAAGCGGGGCAGAGCAAATCATTGTCGCCACCGACAGCGTACAAATAGAAGCCGTCGTCAAACAGTTTGGCGGAGAAGTCTGCCTCACCGCCAACACCCACACATCCGGCACCGACCGCATCGCAGAAGTGGTAAAAACGCTCAAATTCGCCGACGACGACATTATCGTCAATCTGCAAGGCGACGAACCCATGATGCCTTCAACCGTCATACATCAAGTCGCCGAAAACCTCGCGCAATGTCAACAAGCCAGCATGGCCACCGTCTGCACAAAAATAAACACCGCCGCCGAATTGTTCGACCCCCACGTCGTCAAAGTCGTCAAAAACAACCAGGACATGGCCATCTACTTCAGCCGTGCCAGCATACCCTGGGACAGAGACGCCTTCGCCAGCACCACCGAAATGCTTCCGGAAGACTCGGAACACTACCGGCACATCGGCATATACGCCTACCGCACCGGCTTCCTCAAAACCTACACCCAATGGCCAGCCTGCTCACTGGAAAAAATGGAATCACTAGAGCAATTGCGCGCCCTCTGGAACGGTGAAAAAATCCACATCGTAGAAGCCGTAGAAATCCCCCTCGCCGGAGTAGACACAGACAAAGACCTGGAAGTAGTACGGGCCTGCTTATCAAAAAAAGAATAATCAAAAGTTACCGATCCCAAAAGAGTACTAAGCCCCAAAAATAAGCCCTAAAAATAAGCCCTAAAAATAATCCCCAAAAGTAGGGTGGGCATTGCCCACCATTAGCACAAAACCAAACATCACCTTAATCGGTGGGCGATGCCCACCCTACGGATAAGGGCTGAGTGCTAAGTATTGGTAGGTCAGGTTACGCAGTTACCTGACAGCATGCCGTAAGGCATCACCGCCGTGATATTCCCACTCGGACTCCAACCCATGCAGGTTGTAAACGGCCATGGAGCATAGGAGATAGCGCACCGTAAACTGTCACGTAGCTGCGCAACGTGACCTACGGCTAAGGGCTGAGTGCTCGTAGAGTGGGCACCGCCCACCATTAGCAAAAAACCAAATATCACCTTATTGATGGGTGATGCCCATCCTATGAGTTAGGGGTAGCCCCTTTGATGCAGTTGGGCATCACGACGTTCATTGATTTAAGTGATTGTTGTATAAAAACGAAATAAGTGAGTTTGTAGGATGGGTACTATCCACCATTTATAGTTCGCCTGTTCAAAAATGGCAGATACCCTCCCGATAAAATTAAAGCATTACAACATTTAACCCGCCATACCGGCGCAGGCCGGTATCCAGAACAAACGACAATGTAGTTATTGGCAGTTTTTGGCAGTTATTGCGGATAGCCGAGGATTGATATTCAGCGCGTAATCTGTATGATGTGTAACTGCTGGATTCAGGTCTTAAAGTGATGCTGGGTCATGCAACATATAAAAAAATGAGTATAAACGCATGGAAGCGAGCAGTCATGCGCTGCCCCGAGCAAATCATTTTGCCTTCCAGATATTTCGCTATCCATGCCGTTTATGCATGACACTTTTGGGTATTTAAAAAGTAGGGAAGCGGTAAAATGTGGTTTGTTAATGGTTTTAAAAAGCATTCACGAGTAAATTCTGCGGCACTCTTTGCATTAGTATCCCCCGAAATTCCATTTGCTCGATATTTCAACGCGTATACCTGGCTAGGTGTTGCTTTATGCTTACTGTCGATATCTGCATCAGCCGCTCCCCGAGTGACGACTGGCCTACAAGCTCTCTACACATTTGAAGAAGGCAGCGGCAACATTGTTTCTGATGTCAGTGGTGTAGGTACGCCTTTAGACCTGACGATTGAATCCCCAGCGGCCACAAATTGGGTAACTGGTGGCCTATCGGTTAATAGCAGTGCAGTCATTGCCAGTGCTGGTGCGGCGAGCAAAGTCATTACAGCTGTGAAAGCCAGTAATGCACTGTCAGTAGAAGCTTGGCTAAAACCTTCCAATACCACTCAGAATGGCCCTGCGCGAATCGTCAGTCTTTCGTTAGACCCTTCAAACCGAAATTTTACCCTTGGGCAATCACTGTCGAAATATAATTTCCGTTTACGCAGTTCCTCCACCAGTACCAATGGCATACCTTCAGTCACCACTAACAGTGGCTTTGCAGCCACGGCATTGACTCATGTTATCTACACCCGTAACGCCGCAGGGCTCGCCACCCTTTATGTCGATGGTGTCGCACAAGCCAGCGCCACCATCGACGGCAACTTAACCACCTGGAACCCATGGGATGACGGATACCGCCTGGGATTGGCCAATGAGCTGACCGGTGACCGCCCTTGGTTAGGCGAACTTCACCTGGTAGCGATTTTTGACCGTGCACTGAGTGCAACAGAAGTTACCCAAAACTTCACTGCCGGGCCTGACGGTAGCGAAGGAGGCGGCACAGGAGGAGGTAGCGTAAACGTGCTACCTGTTGCCAATGCTGGTATCGATCAAATTGTGACAGAAGGCAGCATCGTAAACCTCACAGGTGCCGCGTCAAGTGACACTGACGGCACCGTTGTGTCCTATAGCTGGGTACAAATAGTAGGGCCTAATGTTGTATTGAGTGATACATCCAGTATTTTACCGAATTTTACCGCACCGAACTTCATTCCCGGGCCAAATCTTTACACAGTATTGACGTTCCAACTTACCGTTACTGACGATAGCGGTGGTACAGACACATCAACCGTAAAAATATCCATAAAAGCCAATACCGATACCACGTCACCCACTATAACGGCGACTGTTTCGCCAGCAGCTAATATGGCAGGTTGGCATAATAGCGATGTAATCGTGAGCTTTACCTGTAATGATGCCGACGGCGATGTAATAAGCTGTTCTGCACCTGTCACAGTCACGACCGAGGGTGCAACTCAGACCATTATCGGAACGGTAAACGATAGCGCTGGGAATTCAGCCTCAACGAGCGTTACATTAAATATCGACAAGACGCTTCCCTCCATTATCGCCACAGGGTCGCCTGGCGCTAACGCCAGTGGCTGGATTAATAGTGACGTGACGGTTAGCTTTGATTGTCAGGATACAGGGGCCGGTGTAGCTACATGTTCCGCCCCCGTGCTTGTCATGACGGAAGGTGCGAATCAAACCATCACCGGCAGTGTTACCGACATTGCTGGCAATATAGCGACGGCATCTATAACGCTAAATATCGACAAATCATTACCAACAATCACCGCAAATGTAACGCCAACGGCGAATGCAGCGGGTTGGCACAATACCGATGCAACCATCACCTTTACCTGCACAGATACAGGTAGCACAGTCACAAATTGTCCGCCCCCCATCACCGTAACCACCGAAGGAGCAGCACAGGTTTTTACCGGTACAGTTCTGGATAATGCCGGCAATAGCCTATCAACAACAATCACTTTAAATATTGATAAAACCCCACCAGCAATTACCTCCGGTGTGAATCAACTACCTAATGCCGCCGGTTGGAACAATATCGATATCACGACCACCTTTATTTGTATAGACAGCTTGAGCGGAATGGCAAGTTGTACATCACCGATAGTGACGAGCACAGAAGCGGCTAATCAAGCGATAACAGGCACAGCCGTTGATTTAGCGGGTAATATCAGTACCGATAGTTTTGTTTTAAACATCGACAAAACGGCATCACAGATCACCGCAACATCCACACCAACTGCCAATGCGGCAGGTTGGAATAAAACCGATGTTACCGTTTCATTTGCGTGTACAGATTCAGGGTCAGGTGCCAGCAGTTGTCCATTATCTATTGTTGTGACTACTGAAGGCGCAAACCAGGTTATCGATGCGCAAGTCGTCGACATGGCTGGGAATGTTACGACGGTTACTCATTTCGTCAGTATTGATAAAACCGCTCCCAGCATAACCGTTACTGGCCCCTCAAATGGTGCTGTATTTGCAGACACTAATGTCACTGTCACCGGGTTGGTCACTGATGTGAACAGCAGTGTCGCAGTATTGGTTAATGGTGCGTTGGTAACATTAAATCAAGATGGACTTTTTTCTCAAACATTGACGTTGAGCGATGGTGTTAATGCAATTGTAGTATCAGCTATCGATGCAGCTGGAAACGCCAGAGAATCGAGCTTGCAGGTAACGCTGAACACCAATGCAACACCGGTTATCAGCAGTGAACCTGCCAAAACGGTCGTGCAGGGGCATATTTATTTATATCCTGTGGACGCAGTGGATGCGGAAAGCAGTGTGCTTAGCTATCGTTTGCTAACTGCTCCAGCAACTATGCAGATAAACCCGACAACGGGGTTGATTCGCTGGTTACCGCAGAACGTTGGCCAGGAAAATATTGTGCTCGAAGTTGCAGATGCCAGTGGTGCTATTGCTACCCAAAATTTTACTTTAATAATTTTGCCTGAACAGGTAAATGCCACATATACCGGTCAGGACTTTGTATTGATGTTTAATGACCAAATAGTTACCAGCAGTGGTTTCAACGGGAATGAGTTCCATCTGTTTTTTGCCTCAGACTTACCCAGTGTGGCGACCGTTAATATTTCAATTCCTGGTTTGAGTTATGTGCAGCAGGTAGATGTTCTGCCTGGCACCGTCGGACAGTTGGATCTTACCGCATTGGCCGCTAATTTAAAATTTAATAAGCTGGGTATTCAATCGGCGGGTGTTTTAATAAATTCAAGCCAAAATATCAGTGTGGTACTTCTCAATAGACAACAATTCAGTACTGATACGGCTTTGGTGTTGCCCGTATCTTCGTTGGACAATGAATATATTGTAACGACTTATCAGAGTCCCAAATTTAGTCAGGTAAGGGGGGTCTCAACGGCGGAAAATAGGCCATTTATGGGTATTGTTGCATCTGAGGACAATACGCAAATTACAGTAATTTCTACGGTTGATTACAACGATGGTATTGCGCCCAGATTGCAAGGTATTCCTTATAATATACAGCTTTCACGTGGCGACACTTACCAAGCTTACAGTATTGGTGACTTGAGTGGCACCAGTATCAGCTCCGATAAACCGGTTGCAGTTTTTGCCGGTAATGGCTGTTCACCTGTCCAGGAATTTTATTGTGATCATTTGGTAGAAAATATTTTGCCGGTTAATACGTGGGCAGCCGAATATTATGTGACACCGTTGGCAATGAGAGCTAATGGCGATACATTTATGGTGTATGGCGCTTATGACAACACAGTGATTCGTCTAAATGATTTTTATCTGACCAAGTTAAATAAAGGTCAAAGCTACGAATTTATCGAAGCGAATCCTTCAAAAATTACCGCTAATAAACCATTTGCGCTTATGCAACTCTCCAATGGAGTTTTGTATGATCAGTCAACCACTGGAAGTCCAATCGGGGACCCGGCCATGTTGATGGTGCAACCTCAGGAGCACTACCTGAGTCGTTATGTCGTGAGCACTTTACCAGAGACAATTCTCGTGGAGTCCGCTGCCTATACAGGGCCATTCCGCAATCATTTTGCCAATTTATTAGCCAATGAATTCGTCAAAGACAGTATTACCCTCGATGGTTTGCCGATTAATGTTCAATGGCAAGCAATTGAGGACAGTAATTATTTCGGAGCTTCATTACCTCTCTCTATTGGGGTACATCAAATAGAAGGTGCTGGCGTCTTCGGTCTCTATGTTTACGGTTTCGATCTCTATGATTCTTATGCTAACTATGGCGGCTCTGCGTTAAGTACACGCTATGTACCTGGCAGTATAGATTTACAGCGTGACGGATCGCAGATACTACAGGCAGGGGATGGAGCCTGTGTCATAGCGACACTTACAGACAGTCTTGGCCAGCCAGCAGTGAGGGTACCAGCACGTTTTGATCTGACTGACAGTCTGAATGATTTCCAACAAAACCAGGTAGTGGTGACAGATAGCGCCGGAAAGGCAAGAGCCTGTTTTATCAATCCATTCGAATCAGTGGTGACTGTTTCAGCTCAGTGGGGCGGATTACAGCAGCCATTAAGCTTGCTATGGAGTGCGTATGATCGTCAGCAGAATCGTGCGCCACTAATTGTTTCTTATCCAGAATTTTTTGTAACACCGGGAAGTACTTATGGGTATCAAGTTATCGCTGCAGACCCGGATCAAAATACGCTAACCTATAGCTTAACGCAGGCCCCTGTGGGAATGTTGATCGATGCACAAAGTGGGTTAATTAGCTGGCAAGTACCTACAGCGTTTAATGAAACGATTGTGACAATTAGTGTCAGTGATGACGAATACGCCGTAGAACAAGCATATCGACTCGGCGTATTGCCTGGATTAAATCGCGCACCGGTATTCACGTCAGCACCTCCAACGAATACGGTAATTGGCAATCATTTGTTTAGCTACCCTTTGACGGCTTTCGACCCGGATTATGATCAGGCATTAACCTTTGCCATCGACCAGAGCCCCCCGGGCATGACACTTCGCAATGATGGCTTATTATCCTGGACACCAACTAACGCCCAGCAAGGCGACCACAACATTATTCTCTCAGTGGACGATACGTTGGGTGGTGTCTCTACTCAACAGTTCACGTTGACCGTGACACTGGACAATATTCCGCAAATTACCAATCCACCAACAGTGCAGCAAGTAGCAGTCACTGGTCATTACTACTCGTACCGTGTATTCGCCACGGATGCCGATGGTGATAAACTTCGTTACAGGTTAACGGAAAACCCCGTTGGCATGACGGTGAGTAATGCAGGTGGCTCAGAAGGCATGATTACGTGGACGCCGATGGCTGAACAGACCGGCGAATTCACGGTAACGCTTAGTGTTAATGACACCGTTAATAATATCGCCACATTAACCTTTACTGTGCAGGTAATAGCAAATCAGGCACCCATTTTTACAGCTCAGGAGATTGCTTTTACGACTTACTACAATACTTCCCTATACAAGACTTATGAGGCAACGGATCCAGATGGCGATTTTGTATCGTTCCGTCGTGTTTCGGGGCCAACCGGCTTGAGTGTGCGCACCACAGGTGGTCAGGGTGTGATGACCTGGACTCCCACTCTGGCGCAAGTTGGTGCGCATGAAGTTATTATCAAAGCTACAGACCGTAAGGGTGGTGATACGCTTCTCACCGTTAACATCTCTGTTAGTGCTGACTTGCAGGTGCTCACTACACCAGCTAATTCAGTATTGTTATTACCGCAAGCACTAGACGTGACGCTTAGTGTGAGACATCCTGAAAATCTGCCGATTCAATACACATTAGGAAATGCTCCTGATGGTATGTTGATTAGCTCCATTGGCCGCATTACCTGGCAGCCAACAGGATCAAATGTTGGCCGTTATAACATTACCGCCCAAGCATCCACGACCGATGGTAAATCAACTCAGGCAGCCTTTACTGTTACCGTCAGGCAGACAAATGCAGCACCGATAATATTGCCAATTTCCGCGCAAACAATTCAGGCTCAACGTTTATTCCAATATCAGGTGCAGGCTAGCGATGGTGACAATGATGTGTTGAGCTACAGCCTCTCGGCAGGTGCACCACAAGGACTGTCGATCAATCCACAGGGCTTGTTGTCGTGGATGCCAAACCCAGATCAGTTAAGCCAATACAGCAGCAGTGTGGTTGTGGATGATGGTTTTGGAGGCGTTACCACTACCGTGCTTGCCATTGAGGTCGTTACATTCACTAACCAACCACCTACGTTTACAGGTAACCCGTTGGCAATAAGTGTGGTGGGTTACGAGTACCGCACAATTTTCACTGCTGATGATGCTGATGGTGATACGTTAAACTATAGCGTTCAGCAAGGGCCGCAAGGTTTTGCTATCGACAATCAGGGTACGATTAGCTGGATGCCACTGGCGAATCAGGTGGGTGTCCATGCCGTGATTGTGCAGATCAGCGATGGTTTCGCCACGCTTGATATCAGTTGGACGATTACGATTGGCGCTGAGTTGATGCCATTGGATATTGCCACATCGGTATTGCCACAATTCATTCAACAGGGCGAGCAAACAGAACTGCGCATTGCGCTTACCGGCGGTGTTAATCCGGTCGTTGACTCCATCACTGTTGATGGCCTGCCGATTACCATACAGGAAGTACACATTTATCCGCTAAGTGGTTACAGCATCGGCCGTCACGACATTGTGATTAATGCTTCCGATGCACAGAGCACACAAAACGCGACGACCTCACTGTATTATGCCGTGGGTGATCCTGCAGACACTGCCGGACCGATATTGACGCTGGTGAATCCCACGGGTGCAACGTCCATCACTGCACCCGTTGATGTCATCGGTTCGGTGAGTGACGACAACCTGGCAAGCTGGTTACTGTTCTATCGCCGTGCTGGTGGCAAAGCCGAAGACTATGTGACTCTGGCCGAAGGCAGTAGTGTTGTTAGCCAACAAACACTTGCCCGTTTTGATCCAACGCTGTTGCGTAACGGCACGTACCAAATCGTGCTGCAGGCCACCGATATTAACAATGCGACGGTCGTCACCGGTGTCAGCGTACTGGTCGATGGTGGCCTGAAAGCCGGAAACTTCAGCTTCACCGTGGAAGACCTGGTCATTCCAATGTCCGGTATCCCGATTCGTGTTGCGCGCACCTACGACACCCGCCGCAAAAGCGAGGCCCTCGATTTTGGATATGGCTGGAGCATCGACTACCAGAATGTCACGATTGACGAAGCCTCAGAGCCTAGCGAAAACTGGCAGCGTCTCCAACAGAGCGTCTTGTTTAACTTAGATGGCGCCAGCATCGTATTGCCGGGCAGCTGCCTGAAACCCGCGACCGTAAAACGCGTCAGCGTGACCTTGCCCAATGATGATGTTGAAGTCTTCAATGTGCGGGCAGTTAACACTGCAGGTGGTTCTCAGTCCGTTAGTGACCCGGACTGCTACCTATCTGCGGGTAGTTACTTCAACCTAGCATTCGTGGCGCAATCGGGTACCGATTCCACCCTCAGTTCTATTGATGGCAATAATCTGTATTTCAGCAATGCCTCAGGGAATTTGACTGCCGACATTATTGAAACGGTAGCCAAACCGATCACACGCTACACCCTGACCACCCGCACAGGTTACGTTTACAACCTCGACCAAAGCTTCGGCATCACCTCCGTGGTAGATCCCAATGACAACACGGTCACGTACAGCAACACTGGTATCACCCATTCATCCGGTAAAGCCATCACCTTTAACCGCGCCGCCGATGGCCGGATACTGGACATCACCGACCCCGCAGGCAATCAGATAGTCTACGCGTATAACGCCACGAATGATCTGGTGACCGTCACTGACCGCAGTTTGTCAGAAAGCACCTATACCTATAACAGCAACCATGGCTTGCTCGACATCATCGACCCTCTGGGCCGTAACATCGTCAAAAACATCTATGACGACAGCGGAAGGCTCATTGCCCAGGAAGACAGTGCCGGAAACCGCACCGACTTCAACCACGACATCGCCGGCCGCAGCTCCATCATCACCGATCGTCTGAATCGAGTGACGGTGTATGGCTACGACGACCGTGGCAACGTCACCACCCAAATCGACGCACTGGGAAACACCACCACCTACACCTTCGACGCCGACGACAACCAGCTCACAAAAACCGATGCACTGGGCAACATCACCACCGCCACCTTCAACACCCGCCGAGACCAGCTCACGCAAACCGACGCCGAAGGCAACACCGTCACGTTTGCCTACAATCAGCGCGGCCAGGAAACCAACATTACCGATGCCCTGGGCAACCTGTTTGTTAACACCTACGACCTCGTTGGCAACTTGCTCAGCGTCACCGACCCCGATGGCAACATCGCCGGTAACAACATCAACGCCAAAGGGCAGGTGAGCCTCACCCGCGACATCGACGGCAACGAAACCACCTATACCTACGACGGTGAAGGCAACAAACTCACAGAAACCGACGCCCTCAACAACGTCACCACGATGACCTACGACGCCAACAACAACGTGCTCACCGAAAGTCGCACCCGTACCGTTGCAACCCCTGTTATTGGCACAATCGTCACTGAAACCACCACCTTTGCATACGACGCACAAAACCGCGTCATCAACACCACCGACGCCCTCGGTAACATTACTCGCACAGAGTACGATGCCGTCGGCAACACCACCGCGCAAATAGACGCCCTTGGTCAGCGCACCACCATGGAATACGACGTCTATCGCCGCCTCACCCGCACCGTCTATGCTGACCTCACCGAGTCCAGCAAAACCTACGACCTCGAAGGCAATCTCACCAGTGACACCGACCGCCTAGGCCGCATCACCACTTACCTCTACGACGCCCTAAATCGCCAAACCCGCACCACCTACAGCGACGGCACCTTTACCCAAACGGAATACGACGCCGCAGGAAGAGTTATCGCCACCCTCGATGCCAACAGCAACCGGGCCGAATCTGTCTACGACAAAGCCGGGCGCAGAACCACCAGCCGCAATGCCTTACTCCAGGAAACCACTTTCGGCTACGACAAAAATGGCAACCTGCTCAACCAAACCGACGCCAACAGCAACGTCATGGCCTACACCTACGACAGCCTCGACCGCCGTAGCCAAACCACCTACGCTGACACCAGCAACATGCTGGAAAGTTATGACGCCCTAGGCCGTGTCATCAGCAAAACCGACCAAGCCGGACTCATCACCCAATACACCTACGACGCATTAGGTCGATTAACCACCGTCACCGACGCCCTGAGCCAAACCACCACCTTCACCTACGACGAAGCGGGTAACAAACTCAGGCAAACCGATGCCAACAGCAACACCACCACCTGGACCTACGACGCATTAGGCCGCGTAAACACCCGCACCTTGCCCGAAGGCCAAAGTGAAAGCTTCGCCTACAACGCCAACAGCAACCAAACCAGCCACACCGACTTCAACGGCAACAGCACCACCTTTGAATACGACAGCAACAACCGTCTAACCAAAAAAATCTACGCCGACACCAGCGAAGACACCTATGGCTACGACGCCGTTGGCAACCGCACCAGTGCTACAAACAGCCAAGGCACCAGCACCTACATCGTCGACAGCCAAAACCGACTCACCCAGGAAACCCAAAGCAACGGCACCGTACTCAACTACACCTACGACAGCGCCGGAAACCGCACCAGTGTCATTACCACATTACCCACCACGCCCACAGCCACGGTCGAAACCACCGGCTACAGCTTCGACATTCTCAATCGCCTGGAAACCGTCACCGACACCAACAGCCAAATCACCACCTACGGCTACGACAATGTCGGCAACCGCCAAAGCGTCAGCTACCCCAATGGCAACACCACCAGCTACATCTACGACGCCCTAAACCGCCTCAAACAAGTACAAACCAAAGACAGCACCACCACAATAATCAGCCAGTTTGACTACACCCTCGGCTTAACCGGAAGAAGAGATCAAATCATCGCCCTAAACGGCGCCACCACCAGCAACAGCTACGACGACCTGTACCGATTAACCGGCGAAACCCTCATCGGCCACCCCGTACTCGGCAGTCAAAGCAACAGCTACACCTACGACCCCACCGGCAACCGCAGCTACGCCACCGAAAACGGCGTATCCACAGCCTATGCCTACGACACCAACGACCGTCTTATCACCGCCGGCGGCGAAACCTACACCTACGACAACAACGGCAACACCCTCACCAAAACAATAGATGCCACCGTCATCACCAACCGCTACGACCCAAGCAACCGCCTAATAAGCATGGTCAAAACCGAAAGCGCCATAGAAACCGACAACGTCAGCTACCAATACGACACAGACGGCCTCAGAACCGCCAAAAACGACGACGGCATCACCACAAACTACGTGGTCGACAAAAACCGTGACTACGCCCAAGTCCTCAACGAACTGGACAGCAGCAGCACCCCCACGGTAAGTTACGTCTACGGCGACGACCTCATCAACCAGAGCAGAGCAACAAACGACAGCTACTTCCTCTATGATGGATTAGGGTCAACCAGAGCACTCACCGACGAAACAGGAACCATCACCGACACCTACGATTACAGCGCCTACGGCACTGAAATTGACAGCACGGGAATAACAGAAAACAGCTACCGATACACCGGCGAACAGTTTGACGCTAACTTGAATCAGGTTTATTTGAGGGCGCGGTATTATGATCCATCGATAGGGCGGTTTACCCAGCAGGATACCTTCCAGGGCTGGGAAAATGATCCGGTTACCCTGCATAAGTATATTTATGCGAATGCTGATCCGGCAAACAATATTGATCCAAGTGGAAAGTTTAGTCTTGGTGGATTGATGTCAGCAATTAATGTTGCATCGACATTAGTGACTACAGCCCAAACCAGTTACAGTCTGTTTCAAATTGCATCTGGTGATGAAGATGCACCAACAGCTAAACAAATTGGCTCCGCCATATTGTTTAACATGATGGGTGCAGGTGCCGGAAAGGTAATAGGCCTATTTGGTAAAAGATTTGCGGATCATTTTAGGCGTTCTGGATGCTCAAGGAACAGCTTTACTGCCGGGACACCTGTCCATACAAAAGACGGCTTAAAGTCTATCGAAGATATTGTAATAGGCGATTTTGTTTGGGCCACAAATGCAGAGACGGATGAGAAAGAACTGAAATCCGTTACGCATTTGATTCAGGGTAATAAAGAATATGAGCTTTTCATCATCAAGTTTGATAACGATGAAATTGTTACCGCTACAAGTGAACACCCATTTTTCGTTAATGGTAAATGGGTTAACGCAGAAGAGTTAAAAGCCGGCGACGAAACTCTACCAATAAATGCAGACAAATTAACTCGCATAACCAATATTGAAACGGTTGTTAGAACTGAAAAGGTCTTTAATTTAACTGTCGATAATTTCCATACTTTTCATGTTGGTGATGCGGGGTATTTAGTTCACAACGCCAATATTTTCTGTTCACCAACTATTACAGCCTACTTTCCAAGGCTTAGGTTTAGAGGGTTGATTCAGAATCGAAATGTGGCTGACCTTTCAGGTAATGAAATATATAATGCTTTTGCGAAAAATGGGTACCAGTTAACTAGCCATGCAATCAATCGCGTTAAACATCCTAGAACTCGTGCGCTAGGATTTAATACGCTTAATGATATTGCACAAATTATAAATAGAGGGCGGAAAGTTGAAGATCGTGGTGATGTGGCATTCCTCTACAATGGTATGAAGATTGTGGTTTTTAAAGGTACAACTAGAATCAGGACTATCCGGCCAATAGGAGAATAAATGATTAGGATCAGAGGCCCAGAAAAATTATTTGATTTGGATGTCGTGGGCTATGAATTTCCAAATGCTATTGATCACGATGATGCTAATTGGTTAGCTGTAAAAATATCTGCTTCGGATGATGACTTTACTTGGGAGGCTGAAGATAGTTGCCTTTTAACAAGTGAACTCAATGAGTTTAAATATTGGTTGCAAGCAATTAGTAATAGGCAGCCCGTGAATAAAATTATATCTTTTCTCGAAGGTGAACTTTCATTTAGATATGGGTTTGAAGATGATGTTTTGGAAGTGGGGTTGGATTTTATATTCCACCCAAAGGGTGAGCGTTATATATATGGAGAAAATGGAGATAAAAAATATTTAATGAGCTTCCCTCTAAATAGGAATATACGCGGCGTCATAAAGTCAATAGATGCAATATTAGATAAATATCCCGAGAGAATTAATTAAAAATAAGATCGACTGGACCAATAGCCAGATAGGGTGGGCACGTTTTATGTGCCCACGCAGATTAACGGATAAAAACCTTTCACGAAAATCAATCCTAAAAGGCCCGGCTGAAAAATCAGCCGGGCCTTTTCTTTTAAGATTCAGCCGTAAGCACCAAACAGCCATCCATCACCCGCACCTTTATCGGGGTGTTGATGTCAAACCCCGCCTGTTGCAGCCAAAAGCCCTTTAGCTGAATCCACGGCACCGGCCGACCGGCCCCGAGCGGATTATCCTTCAAATTGTTCAGATAATAGGCTTGGTTTACTTTAATACACCGTTGATGGCAGGTTTTACTTTGAGTCAGACGTGCCACTGACTTAAACTTCGTTTTAGCCATTGCTGATACTCCGATATCGGTTGTGGTTAGCTGGTCTTTGGTGGTGGTACACCTTGGGCCAGCGCTTTATATTTCTCGTTTTTATCGCGTTAAATGGTCTTAACGTCCCTTTTTCCTCCTTGCTTTTTGCTTTAGCTGCTGTTTTTTCTAGCGACTGAGTTCTGCTAGTTGCTTTGCTTCATGCTTGAGAATCAAACCTTCCAGCAGTGCTTTCACGATCTTTTTTTCTTCGTCATCAAAGCGGTTGATGCGCTCGAATTGCAAGCGTAGATCATCGCTGGGGCCGCGCTCGGCTTCATCAAAAACCAGCGAATCAATAGTGATACTCAAGGCAACCGCTAGGCGTTTCAATACCTCAAGTGATGGCTGTGTGGCACCCGATTCGTAACGCCGAATCTGATTGACGTGTACGCCGATCATGTCGGCCATTTCCTGCTGGGTTAAGCCTTTATCGTGGCGTAAGGCGATCAAGTGTTGCTGAATGCTCATTGGGTAAATCCAGGCATTGTTAATGAATTGACCCATGATGGTACCCCCTTGTAATCGATAGTGGTTGATCAATATACCATTGATGGTGTATAAATAAAACCTATTGTGGGTGTTGACAGGATTTGAGGAGATGACGGCAATGGCACGATTTACAGAAGATTTACTGGCGCGATTGAAACAGGACATTTCCCTGATGCGTCTGGTGGAATCTCACGGCATCACTCTCAAAAAACACGGCAAGGACTATCTGGGGTGCTGCCCGTTTCATGACGATAAAACCCCATCCTTGGTGATCAGCCCTGAAAAGAACCTTTGGCACTGCCTCGGTGCCTGTAACGAAGGTGGCTCAGTGATTGACTGGGTGATGAAGAAAGAGGGTGTTTCCTTCCGTCATGCGGTGGACTTGCTGACAAATGACCTTGATGTACAGGGAAGTACGAATGCCGCAGGAGGCCGGAAGCCGGGAGCGGCCCCTTCTTTAGCTGCTGAAGTTAATACCAAGACAAAGCCGGTGTCCCAAAACGCACCACCCAAATTGGATGCGTCTTTACTCGCTACCGCCGACGAGCAAGCTCTGTTAAAACGGGTGATCGACTTTTATCACGAGACCATGAAACAAAGCCCGGACGCTTTGGCGTATCTGGAAAGCCGTGGCCTACATGATGTGGAACTGATCAACACTTTTAAACTGGGCTATGCCAATCGCTCTTTGGCGTATCGCTTGCCACCCAAACAAGTAAAAGCCGGTACTGAAATCCGCAGCCAGTTACAGGCCATTGGCCTTTATCGAGACAGTGGCCACGAGCATTTTAATGGCTCGTTAGTGATTCCGGTTATGTCCAGTGAAGGTCAGGTAACCGAGGTCTATGGCCGTAAGCTGTTAAATAATTTGCGCAAAGGCACCCCCAAACACCTGTATTTACCGGGCGCACATGTCGGTGTGTTTAACCCGGTGTGTTTGAGTCAGACAGAAGTTATTTTGTGTGAATCCCTGATTGACGCCCTGACTTTTTGGCGACATGGTTTCAGAAACGTCACCACCAGTTATGGCACTGCCGGTTTTACCGATGAGATTTTTAGTGCGCTGACAGACAATAATATTGCTCGCGTATTAATTGCCTATGACCGTGATGAAGCGGGTAATAATGCGGCTGAAAAAGTGGCCAAGCCATTAATGGCCGCTGGTATCGACTGCTACCGCGTGTTATTTCCCAAAAGTATGGACGCCAATGACTATGCCTTAAAAATGAATCCAGCGCGTAAGAGTCTGGAACTGGTGATCCGCAAAGCTGAATGGATGGGCACCGGGAAAAAACCTCAAGCGTCATCAATAATGGAACCATTAACAATGGAATCATCAGTGATGGAACCCTCAATAATAGCGACTAAAGAAGAAATGTCAGAGGCAGAACCCCCTTCTTCTTTAGCCGCCGACATTCCCGCCTCACCACACCCTGAAAACCCATCGCCAGACATTACAGCGGAAGTGACCGACACCGAAGTCGTGATGCACTTTGGAAGCCGCCGTTACCGTATCCGTGGCTTAAAAAAGGCCATGAGCTACGAGCAACTGAAAATTAATCTCTGTGCAACGGACGATAACGACCAGATGCACATTGACCATATTGATTTGTATCATGCCAAACAACGACACAGCTTTATCAAGCAAGCCGCCATTGAATTAGGCGTGACCGATGAGGTCATCAAAAAAGACTTGGCCAAGGTTTTATTGAAACTGGAACAGCTCCAGGATGCGCAGATACAGGGCGCAGTAAAGCCCAAAGAAAAAACCATTGCACTGAGTCATGAAGACCAGCAACACGCCCTTGATCTGTTACGCGATCCTGACTTATTAAACCGCATCCTTGCCGACTTTGATCGTGCCGGGGTCGTCGGAGAAGAAACCAATAAACTGATGGGATATTTAGCTGCCGTTTCCCGCAAACTCAGCAATCCTTTAGCGGTGATTATCCAGAGCACCAGCGCCGCCGGTAAATCCGCTTTGATGAATGCGGTACTGGCGATGATGCCGGAAGAGGAAAAAATCCAGTACAGCGCCATGACAGGCCAAAGCTTGTTTTACATGGGTGAAACCAACCTCAAACATAAAATCTTAGCGATAGCAGAAGAAGAGGGCGCCGAGCAAGCCAGCTATGCCCTGAAACTATTGCAAAGCGAAGGTGAGTTAACGATTGCGTCTACTGGCAAAGATGCCGATGGCAACCTGACTACCCAGGAATACCGGGTCGAAGGCCCGGTGATGCTGTTTAGCACCACCACCGCCATCGACATCGATGAAGAGCTGATGAATCGCTGTGTGGTGCTCACTGTCAACGAAAGCCGGGAACAAACCCGCCTGATCCACGCGCTACAACGCGAGCGGGAAACTTTGCAAGGCTTGCTGGCGCAGGAAGATAAAAAAGCCATCTTACAGTTACACCAAAACGCCCAGCGATTATTAAAGCCAGTACGCATCGTCAATCCTTACGCCACACAATTAACCTTTATGGACAACCAGACCCGCAGCCGTCGGGATCATATGAAATATTTACAACTGATTAAAACCATTACTTTGCTGCACCAATACCAGCGCGACACCAAAACCGTTAATCACAACGGTGAAGCCCTGGACTATATCGAAGTCAGCAAAGATGACATCGCCACGGCGAATCAATTAGCCCATGAGGTATTAGGCCGCAGCCTGGATGAACTGCCCCCACAAACCCGCAAGCTGTTGGAAATGATCTATGACATGGTGCAAGCCGATTGCAAGGCCGAGAACCTGGAACAGTCTGATTATCGTTTTAGCCGCAAGCTAGTCAGAGACTATAGCCACTGGAGTGATTTCCAGATCAAAAAACACATGCAGCGCCTGGAAGAACTGGAATACGTGTTAATCCACAGTGGCAGCCGTGGCAAAAGCATCATCTATGAATTGTTATACCGGGGCGAAGCCCGACAGCAGGACAGCTTTGTCATGGGTTTGATTAACCCGGATGATTTAAGGAATGCATTAAGGTACGACAATGAAAAGGAGCCCCTAAAACGGGAAAAGAAGCCCCCAAGTCGCCCCCAAAGTGCCCCCAAGTCGCCCCCAGGTAGCATCTCCAAAAACACCGAAAACCCTATTAATACAGACTCAAATGAAGATACCGGCCAAATTAACGGAAAACGCACAAGCGGGGTAGAAAAATTATCGCCATCGTATCGTAACCACATTCCTTTAGCTGCTGAAGCGACTGAGGCCATGTAATGGCCAGACGCAAACCGGGCGGACGCGGCAACGGCCGGGGCAAACTGCCCATCGAGCACAGCGCCTTCTATCCCTACTTACAGCGCTATCTGGAACAGCTCACCATCCGCAACCACTCAGACGATACCTGCCAGCGCTACGACAGCAATATCCGCCAGTTTGTCCATTGGTGTGATGAGCGTGGTATCGACGACCCCCGTGCCGTCACCAAGCCGATTCTGGAGCGATACCAGAAACACCTGTATTACAGCCGTAAAAGCAATGGCGACCCACTGAGCTTTAGCAGTCAGCACATCAAACTGGCCAGTCTGAAAGCCTGGTTTAAATGGCTGACCCGCGAGAATTATTTACTCTATAACCCCGCCTCGGAACTCATGATGCCCCGCCTGCCACAGCGTCTGCCGCGCTATATCCTCAGCCTCGATGACATCCATGCCCTGATGAACAGTGTTGACCTGGCAGGCCCGCAAGGGATCAGAGACCGAGCGGTACTGGAACTGTTATACAGCAGCGGCCTGCGCCGCAAAGAATGCGCCGCCCTGACCCTGCCGGACATCGACCTCAAACGCCAAACCGTGTTTGTGCGTGAAGGTAAAGGCGGCAAAGATCGCTTATTACCTTTGGGTGAAAAAGCTAGTGACTGGCTCAATCAATACCTCCAGCAAGCCCGACCTGAGCTGGTGACCGGGCAGAATGATTACGCCCTGTTTATTGATAATTTTGGCGCTGCCTACAATGCCGATTGTTTAGGTCGCATCGTCAAGACCCACCTCAAAAAGGCCGGCATCAACGTCGAAGGCGCGGCGCATTTACTGCGCCATGCCATGGCCACGCACATGCTGGAGAACGGCGCAGACCTGCGGTATATCCAGACCATGTTAGGCCACAGTGACCTGCGAGCGACGCAGATTTATACCCGCGTCTCCGTGGAAAAACTCAAAGAGATCCACCGGGCGACGCATCCGGCATCGCGGCTTAAGAAGGACAGGGCAGATCAGTGCGAATAGTCCCGGACAATGATCAAGGCCGCTGCTGGTCACAAAAAGGCCCGTCACTTTGTTTGCATTGTTTGCCAAAACATCAAAGGTCGCTCCTGCGCATCCCTGCGCCCGCGACACTTGTGCATCCATGCACATCGCGCAAACAAACCGCCAAGCCTTATTGCGCCCAGCGGCGACTTAACAGAATCTATTTCCAACACCCCCAACCCCGCACGCTTGCGGGGCGCTAGTGCGTCACTCCGTCATGAGTTTGGGTGGTAGTCGGGCAGTGCAGTGGTTTCGATCACAGGCCAATAATGGTGCGGCAAGCCACGCTGGGGTTACTGTCCTGGCTGCACTCGCTGCGCTCCCTTCGAGCCAGGCCATCCACCCCCGCTTGGCATGCGGCGCAGCTTCCACCTCTCCCGCTCCTCCCCCGCCCACCAATGCGCCTGCCCAGGGTTAGTCAGGCCGTGCCTAACCTCACCCTTTGGGCCTTAACCAATTCGGTGCCAGGCCTTGAGTGCGCATTGGCGGTTGCACCGGTGTCGAGCGCTCGCAGGTCAAAAACAAAATCAAAGACACGCCAGTGCGCTCCGCGCACAGGCTTAAAACCCAAACCCAGTCCGTGGCTTCGATAGAGAGAGCTGTGCTTGCTTGCCCCGTCAGAGTAGCACCGTGCTCAAACCGTCAAGGGTAAATAAACGGCGCAAAAAACGCGCCGCCCTTGACAGTCCTGCGCGCGATGCTGAGAGGGAAGGGCAATCAAACACAACAGGAGAATACATCATGAATAACTTGCCCTGGCAAATCGAAAAAATCATCGAAGTCGCCAACTGCCTGCAACATACGGGAAGAAGCGGGGCCAGTACCGGGGAGCAAATCGCCGCCGCCTTTGTCCTGAATCGTCAGGAATACCTGCCGAATCACTACAGCGATATGGTCGAGGCATGGGATCGGCTGGATGACTGGCAAGGTTACGTCAAGCTGATTAAACGCGATTACCTGCACCTGATTGATTCCCCGCAATAACCCTCTTAACCCCCCTTGATAGCCGCCTTCGGGTGGCTATCACCTGTTTTACCCACCACAAACTCCAAACAAAAACCAAAGCCCTGGGGCGCTACGCGCCCCAAAAAACCAGCCGCTAAATGAAAAAGTGCATCTGGGGAAAAATTCTATTAGACTGCCATTGCGCTAGCCGCATTGCTCTTTAACACATTGACAGCACTAGGAAAAATCCTCATCGGTACGACGAGCCACGTCGGGGTCAGTGTTTTTCCTCTATGATGGATTGGGCAGTACCAGAGCCTTAACCGACGATACCGGCAGCATCACAGATACCTATGATTACAGTGCCTACGGCACCGAAATCGACAGCACGGGAATAACGGAGAATAGCTACCGATATACTGGCGAGCAGTTTGACGCTAACTTGAATCAGATATATTTGCGGGCAAGGTACTACGATCCGGGTGTGGGAAGGTTTACGTCGCAAGATACCTGGATGGGTGTTGATAGGGTTCCACTGTCTCTCAATAAATTTAATTACACAGAAGGTGATCCCGTTAATAATATCGATCCTACTGGTAACTTTTTAGTTTCAGTGAGTGCTAGTAGTAGTATTCGAGTAATACTATCTACCATTGCTGTTCAAATACCAAGAATTGGGTTGTCTTCGGCGGTTAGAGGTGCTGGAAGTGAAATTGTTCGTACAGCTGCAGCATCTTGTGTTGGCATATATATAACAGACCTTATCTTTTCAAAGGTAAGCGGTGAGGCGACAGGTGGCGGTGGCGCTAGCGGAGCATGTAAGCCGAACAAAATGAGAGTCCAAGTTCAATCAAATAGATTGACATACCCTTTTGAAAGAGGAAGGTCGGTATTAATTGGAACGCCTTTCCGTGGTGTAACAGGAAGGCAAGTTAGAGATAAAATGCTTGAATACCAGGCTGATTTTAGCTCTATTTCGTTTGCACCTTCTGGTTCGAGGAGCATATTTAGTTCAATGATAATTGAGATAAGCCGGAAAATAAGAATTTTTGAAGGTGCTGGTACTCCCAATATATTTAGACCAAGTATCGTTGATGCTCAAAGAACAATAGGTGGCAAGAACTTTAGAATAGATGTTGATAATTTAAACGGTTCTAATTTGAAAAGCAGAAATTAAATTATGAAATGCGAGCTAGATGATATGTATTCAGAGCTTTATAAAAGTTGCCGAAAAATGATGATAAATCATTTTATTTTGATAAGGTATAATTCAAGCCATTCAAATTGGCCGAGCAAAAGATGCACGCCGTTTAATTCAACCGTGACTGAACCATAGAATATGAACCTAAATAACGGCGTAGACATATATTTATCTCAAAGCACGAAAGAAATTTTGTTCTTGCGCAGGCGCGATGAAATGTACTTAGTTTTGAGCGGAGATTATGAGGCCAAGGACATAGGGCACCTAGCGATGTCGGCTATCGACAGCAAATTATTTGATGATTTCGAATGGAATACTACAGACGAAAATTTTTACATAGATTGGGATGACGTCTTGTGTGCTAGTACCTGGCGTGGCTCTGGAAGTTTAGTTGTTACGTCTCCTGTATACGTTGCTAACATAGAAGAACATCCTCAAATAAAATTAGCGAACAACCCAAAACATAGCGAGTTAGGTGAAGCAATATTAGGTAGGTTTGCATATTGCAAACAAATGCAGGTTAAAAATGCATAACAAATCATTAAACCAGATCGGCGGCAAAAGCCGGGTAGGGTGTACCCTCTTGGGAATAAATGCACGTTTTATGTGCCCATGCAAATTAACTGGCAGATTATCGGATAAAACCCTTTCACGAAAAACCAATCCTAAAAGGCCCGACTGAAAAAATCAGCCGGGCCTTTTCATCTATTGTTTATTACTAACTGCGGATTCAGCAGTAAGCACCAAACATCCCTCCATCACCCTCACCTTTATCGGCGTGTTGATCTCAAACCCCGCCTGTTGCAGCCACTGCCCCTGAATATTGATCCACGGCACAGTGAAATAAATCGTTTCATCAAAATGGGCATGGTGTTTGTCTTTAATCATGCGGGAACCGTTCCCCTTACGCACTTTTAAATTCCGCTCATGACAAACCCGGCTTTTCGTTACACGCCGACCTGGCGTAGAATGTTGCTCAGCCATCATAACCTCCTTAATAGGTTGTTGTGGTTAGCTGGCTTTGGGTGTTTCCGCACCCTTGGCCAGCGTCTTATATTTATCGTTTTTATGTTGTTGTAACGAGCCACTTTCCTATCGTAATTTTTACCAAATTATCGGTCGTATGATTTAGTGATTTTACGACCGTTTTGCCACACTCCCATTATAACTAAATATCGTTTTCCCAAATTAAAACCCTAAGTTT
>NVUB02000054.1 GCA_002401775.2 Ectothiorhodospiraceae bacterium | reverse complement strand
GGGGTTTTGGCACGGTTAACTCCTTTAACCACTATTGATTCCATTAGCCGGGGATATTGTGCTTGATTGAATTTGATGTCAACACAAATTATGGATGTCTCTTTAACTTCTCTCTTTAACTTCTCTCTTTAACTTCTCTCTTTAACTTCTTGATTGAATTTGATGTCAACACAAATTATGGATGTCTCTTTAACTTACTTTAACTTTTTAACTTTTCTCTTTAACTTCTCTCTTTAACTTCTGATGTCAACACAAATTATGGATGTCCCTTTAACTTCTTTAACTGGGTCAAGCTGTCAGGCAAATGTTATGGCGTATAGATTTAGCCTCTTAAATATCAAGAGGCTAAATTGATATTACAGACTCTATGGTTTGAGCACTAATCGACCTTTTACAACTGAACTTTCCATTAATTGATGAGCACGTGCAACTTCTGCTAAAGGTAATTTTTCATGAATGTGAGGCTTTATTTTTCCTTCATTAAGATAATCCAGGAGTGTCTTAAATGAGCTGATAAAAAGTTCTCGATTTTCAAATATATTATAAAGTGTAAAGGTTCGTATGCCCGTGCTTTTCATAAAGTTATTACTCACTACTTCAGTCAAGTTTTCTTGTGGGTATCCTGCGGCAAAACCAAACCAGATAATCTGTCCCATGTTGGCTAATACTTCAAAATCGCGAGCTAGGGTATTACCAGCCAATGAATTGAGAACAAGATTCACACCGTCTCCATTGGTCAGTTCTTTTACTCGTTGTACAACGTCTTCGGTTTTATAGTTAATAACATGATGCGCCCCCTGTTGTTTTGTATAAGAGGCCTTGTCATCAGAGCTAGTTAAACCGATAACATTAACGCCTGCTAAACGGGCTAATTGAATGGCCGCCGTGCCTACACCGCCTGCCGCAGCATATACCAAAACAGTCTGACCTTCTTCGATCCGTCCCATGGAGTGGAGCATGTGATAGGCCGTCAAGTACGTTATTGGAAAAGCAGCGACAAGATCTTTATCGATTGAATCAGGCACTGGCATAACCATTGTGGCATCCGCTACTACATATTCTGCATAACAGCCCATGGTGCCCAAAACGGCAACGCTTTGACCGACAACAAGACCTGTAACATCTTCTCCAACTGATTCGACAATGCCGCTGCATTCGAATCCTAATGTTGCTGGCAGGTCAGGCATGACAGGGTAAACACCGTGCTGAACCATAATGTCACCATAAGTTACACCTATTGCGCTGGTTTTAATTAACACTTGTGTTTTTTCTGGGATAGGGCGTTCGATATCTACAATTTTTAAAACATCAATATCACCGGTCTGATGTATTTGTATTGCTTTCATGTTTTTTCCTTTTAAGGATTTTTTAAGTTGAAGTATGTGCTTGTGTAGTTATGCGAGTTTTTTTAAAACTTCAAGAATATCTGTTGGCTCAGCCCTATTCATAAAATTCGGATCAAGAAAAGCATATTGAATGGTGTGATTGATGTCGACTACATAGGTTGCTGGAATAGGCAGCTCGTATGACTCCATGCCATTGATTTTTTTAAAGTCCAGGCCAAAAACATTTTTGGTCATATCTTCGATATTTTTCGGCAATTGAATGACAAGGCCGAACTGTCTAGCGAGGTCAAGGTTATGATCGCTTAACACGGGAAAGCTGAGCTTATTATTTTCTACCGTTGTTAAAGATGTTTCAGGTAGTTCTGCACTAATGGCAACCAGTGTTCCGTTTAAGTCTCTAATTTCATCCAGATGTTTTTGTAATGCCTTAAGTTCTAAACTGCACCAGGGACACCAGCCGCCACGATAGAAACTAATGACAGTAGGGCTTTGTTTAAGCAAATCATTTGAAGTGAAAAGTTCGCCTGATGAGTTTTTTAACTGAAAAGGTGGGATTTTGTCGCCTATCTTAAGCGTGTTTTTATCAACTCGACTAGAAACCCAGTTCTGGATGGCTTCCTGAAAGGCTAGCGATACTTCTGCAGGTGTATTTTCTGCTGCTTCTTTGTTGAGGGCTTCAATTTCTTGTGCTAACGTCATTTTCTTTGCTCCGTGTGTAAAATTGGTTCTAAGTCTTTCGGTTAAATCAGTGATTGAAATGTGGGTACTGCGCCTTGAGGAGAAATCTGGCTACCTTCGGTAATAATCAGACCAGCACCTGAGCGCTTGTTCACTATTATGGCTTCCTATAACAATGGTTATTTCCATAAAGCTACTCTACAGAGATTTTTTTATATAAATTAGGCTTGAAACTCTATTTATCTTATCTGATCGTCTAAACGAACTAGATGAGTGATGATATGTGGTAGGCTCTGTTTTTGACCATGCTTATTGTTTAAGAGGAGGCGATAATGGATGTACTAGCGGATGTACTTGCGGTGAATCGCTTTAGGAATAGTTATCTTGGGCATACAACATTCACGCCACCGTGGGGATTTGAAATTAAACCGGCTAAAGTTGCAACGTTCCATATTGTGAGCCGAGGCAATTGCTGGCTGATACCTGAAGGCGAGTTCGAACCTGTACGTCTGAATCAGGGAGATGTAGCATTAATGGCTCATGGTGCTGGGCATGAGTTACTTAACCAGCCTGACACGCCCGTGAGCGACTATGAGAAGGTAGCCAATAAACAACTCGTTACATCATATCCTGCGACCAATTCAACAGACCTGTTTTGCGGTGTTTATTACTTTGATCAGGATTCACTTCATCCATTGCTTTCTTTATTGTCTCCGGTGATTCACTTACCAGCTGATCAGGCATTAGTCGATGATGAACTACAGACAGTCATCAGATTGCTTATGCGGGAAAATTGCCGATCTAAACCGGGATCAACAACCGTTAAAAAACAGCTTATGAATATTCTTTTTGTTTATATCGTTCGAGCCTGGCTAGATAAACAACCTGACTGTCAGGCTGGTTGGTTAGGTGCGTTACGAGATTCACAAATTGGACGGGCGCTTGTCCTGATGCATGAAACACCGCAGCAACGTTGGACTGTAAACTTGTTGGCGAAAGAAGTTTCTATGTCACGCGCTGGGTTCGCTAAACGATTTTCCGATCTCGTCGGTGAAGCGCCGCTAACGTATTTAACGCGTTGGCGCATGGATCAAGCTGCTAACCTGCTACGCGAATCCAGTGATGCCATTACTTTAATCGCCGCTAAAGTCGGTTATGAATCTGAAACGGCATTTAGTAAAACATTTCGCAAGAATAGGGGGGTTCCACCGGGTCAATACCGTCTTCAGTACATTAACAATGAAGAATAATTTTAACGTTTATGTTTTGGTCTGTTTTGTCAAATACGTAATAATCGTTACTGAGCTGTTGTGATGCTATTCATCACAGTGAGAATCTAGGGGACGCCGAGGAGTTAAGGACTTAGCGAAACTAAGGGCGTATAACTATTCTAAATAATATATTAAGTCCTTAACTCCTCGGTGTTTTCCTACTCATCTGCTCTTACGCTAGGTCATCTACGTAAAACGATGGTAGACACCAGCTATTGTACTTACCTCAATGATTGCGGGGCATGCGGAATTGTAGCGTTCTGTTCGCTATCATGCTGGAGCAATAACTTTGCACCGGTAATAGTAATTAACGAATCAATCATTGCCATACTGTTTTTCGTCTCCTTCTTATCAAAATTGAAACCAGGCACACGACCATTCTCATAGTTTGAACGAAAATGCCATAGATCCCCAGACAACAGCACGGGGCCAGAAGGAAGACGCACGAACAATACCTGGTGACCGGGCGTATGCCCCGGTGCTGGGATAATAACGACTGAACCATCACCGAATACGTCATGATGGTGGTTTAGTTTTACGACTTTTCCATCTTTGAGTTTATTGTAGGTCTTAAGATTAAAATTCAGTTTCTTAGCCATCAGGCCAAAGGCCGCTGCGTATTCAGCTTCCTGCACATACCACGTCGCATTCGAAAATGCATTTGCATTCCCTGAGTGATCAGGATGCATGTGAGAGATAGCCAGGTGATCTATTGAAGCAGGCGAAATGCCGTGTTCCTCCAATAGTTGAGGAAATGGCTTGTCCAAAAAAAGAGTAATTTTTCCTCCGGCAACAGAAACACCTTTTGGCTTTTTCGCAACGAACGCCGGTATACCCGTATCCCAGACCATTGTTCCATTTTTGTGACGAATGAGATAACAACTTGCGACCATTTTGTGGGCCACATTGACATCAACACCAGGTGACCACAATGATCGATCTGGCGATTGTATCTTGCCACATTCAAATACCGTTAAACTTTCCACAGAATTTTTCGTGCCTGCCATTACTATTTGCATCGGTGCAAATATGAAAATAATAAAGGCAATTATATTAATTACTTTCCAACGTTCAGTGAAAAGGTGCATATCGAACTCCTGACTTATTACCAAATATTTTATTAAACACAATTTATTGTTGATGATCATACTAACATTGAAAAATGCAACATTGCACGTTACCGTAATAATGTAAAGAGGAGATCCAAATTTAGAAAATGATAAAATATGAAATTATTTTTTGATGTCATTGTTTACTTGCGGTGAAATGTTGGCTGAATGGTGAGTATTTCGAGTGAGATGGCTCTACAATGCCCAAAATCATGAATCTTACTCAAACGTGACTCTCAGCTTAGGGCTGATTATCGTTATTTCGAGTAGTCAGTAACTTATCGTCAGCTAGAAAGGCGTCAGGTAGGTAGGTACTGCTTACAGCCGTTTATCACCGGCGTTCGTTCATAACCGAGATTTTTACAGACTTTTTTGAGCTTTTCGACGGAGCCGACAAGTCCTTTAAAGGGGCTTTCAAAATTTTTGGAGAGGTATAGCCAGTGCTTGGTTTCGGTGTTTAATCGGCCCAGTATAGGAGGCGTGTTATCCGGTATAGCGCCTCGTTTATCTTCTCTGAGTATTCGGTCCGTCCAATCTACCAGTTCCAGATAATCCGTTAACCGAAAGGGCAAACCTTTCGGTATATCTTCTCTGGCGTTCCCTGCAAAGATAAACAATGGGTTGTTGCTTGTTGCGGATGATTGGGCTGTGCGGCCTTTTGTGCTGTGCTGAGGCGTTTCTGTATACTGGTATGGTCAGACCTTTCAGGCGTCTTGGCCATACCGGCTCGAATAGGATTAAGGTCTATATAGGTCATACAAGCCGCTGGTACAGATTCATCAAACAAGGTTTGAGATTTAAAGCGACCTTCCCAGAATCGTCCATTGCAGTTATCTTCAGCATTCGCTTTACGGGCAATAGTTTCATTCAAAATGTGCATGAACCAACTAATATCCATTATACGAAAACGCCATTCTTCGACGTGTTTATCCAGCAATCTTTGCTGAGCTGAGCTGAGCTGGGCTTAGTTCTTCGCTACGAGAAAAACGTTGAGAGATGAGGGTACCTGAAAACAACTGGTGCCATATTTTAATGGCCAGGGCTCAATAACCAGGATTCAATAACTTCAGAATGACTCCAGTTTTCGGCCTTTTCACGGTCTATACGAAACACCACATGATAGTGATTAGACATAATGGCTTAAGCGCAGATATCTAGCGCAAAGATACTCGCCAATTCAAGCAATTTACATAGCTATTGCCCCTTCCTGCTTAAGAAAAGTTGATCACTGCCACATAAAAAGGCTCTTCTGACAGAGCGAGTTACATCAAGTTATATGGGCCTTATGTTCAAAATTACGTTTGAGAATATTCATAGAACTTATTTTTATTGTAAGTGTCAGTATTGGTTCACTACTGAATGATGCACATGTAGGTAAATTTAATTATGAAATTCAGAATAACCAAACTATTCCTCTGCTGAATCGGTAAGTTTGAGTGGAGAGCAACTAGAATCTATCATTATTCAAAAGCCAGCCTTATATCCCGAAGGAATAGATTATAATCCTAATACTGATAAGTTTATTGTGGGTTCGTTTCGTGAGGGTGCGGTATACGAGGTAAGTCTTGACGGAACATATCGCCAACTTATAAATGATGATCGTTTAAGTTCGGTATTAGTGGTTAGAGTTGATGTCAAACGCAACAGACTCTTTGTTGTAAATTCTGATATTGGCGCGAGTATTCGACACTCTTCTAAAGGATTTAAAAAAACAGCTTCTTTAGGTATATATGAATTGTCAACTGGTAAGGCAATCAATTTTATTGACCTTGGGAAGTTATTGCCAAACCAAAATCACTTAGCTAACGGGATGACTTTAGATTCTGAAGGTAATGCCTATGTTACAGATAGATTTTCTCCTGTCATTTATAAGGTAGATACGCAAGGTAAAGCCTCTATTTTTCTTGAAAGTAACCGATTTTTAGGTGAAGGTATCAATCTTAATGGTATTGTTTTTAATCCAGACGGATATTTGATTGTTGTAAAAAAGGGAGAAGGAGTGTTATTCAAAGTACCTTTAATGAACCCAAATAATTTTTCGGAAATTAAATTACCTCAGAAATTTATAGGTGGTGATGGACTAATACTAGCAAACAGAAAAGAATTAATTGTAATAGCTAACCGTGCGGCTGGAAAAATAACTGAAACTGTATTTGCGCTCAGGAGCGAAGATGATTGGAAAACAGCTAAAGTTACGAATAAACGCAAGTTTAGAGAAGTTTATGTGACTACAGGAGTGGTAGGAAAAGGAAAAATATATGTGATGCATAGTAATCTTAAAGCCTTAATACAAGCTTCTGAAGAGAAAAAAAAGCAACTTAAAAAAATGGCAACTATCCAACAGATTGGTACCATTAAAAATTAATTGTAGCTGCTTCCAACATTACGCATAAAAAACATAACAATTTCATCCAACTGACCGCCAAAAGCTCCGTTTCGTTATCGCTCCACTCTGTTTTTGGCAGCAACTGATGCAGGTAAGTAAAGAGGACAAGTAAAGAGGACATCCAACTTTAGAAAATCACATAATATGAAATTATTTTTTGATGTCGTTGTTTACTTGCGGTGAAATTTTGACTGAATGGTGAATATTTCGAGTGGGGCGGCACTACAAATCCTATAATCATGAATCTTACTCAAACGTAACTCTCAGCGTAGGGCTGATTATCATTATTTCGGGTCGTCAGTCATTTATCGTCAGGAAGGAAGGTATTACTTACAACCATTTATTCCCGGCGTTCGTTCAGGGCCGAGTTTTATAATGTGTGCCTATTGGCATCAGTATTGTTTCTTTGTACGACCCGCTGCTTCTACTGCCGCCATTTTAATGGCTTTTGCGATTTCTTCGGTGAGTTTTGCGCTTTTCATGGCTCGGGCGACGTTTATTCCTCCTATGAGCACTCCGAGTAGGGACCAGGCTTTGGATAGGCGGTCTTCTTCGGTTTTTCCTTCTAGGCCACTGGCTATCAGGCCTGCAATTATCATCATTTTTTTCTCGTAAATTCCGTGTGTTTTGGCATCCGTGCGGACGACTTCTGCCGTTAGGGTTGCCATGGCGCAGCCACATTCCAGGTCATTTCTGTGGGATGTCCCGAGGTAATAGTCTGCAAATTCTTCTACCCACTCAGTGCCATGTTCTTCTTGAAATTTTGGGATTCCTTCTATCACTTGGTCAAGTCCGGTGGCCAAAACTAGCTCAAATGCACCACTCTTTGACCCAAAGTGGGAATAAAACGCTCCAGATGTAACTCCAGCTGCTTTGGCGAGTGCGTCAACTCCAATTCCGGCATATCCATTCTTTTTGAAGCCACGTCCGGTTGCTTCGAGCATTTTTTGCCGGGTCTGTTCTTTATTAATGCCTTTGTGTCTCATTGAGTATTACTCCTTAAAATAACGTGCGTTATTTAAGTGTTGACAAATAGTAATCGTTATATAATATTACATCCCATAGTGATCGTTATATAACTTTTGCTTGAATAAATCAAAATTTTAATCTTATTAAGGAAATTATTATGCCCATATCAATCACGTTTACTGAGGGTGTTATTCCCAAAGGCAGTGAAAAAATCGTAGGGAAGCGTATTACTGAAGCCTTTCTGAAATGGCACGGACTGTCTGGTAATAAAGTCATGACACCTAATGTGACTTCACAAATTCATGTTTTGTCTCAGGATAATACGTTGTCTGGTGGCGAGCCTTTTCAGGGAGCCTGGATTGAAACTAAAACTCCTTCCTTTGCCCTTAATACGCGGGAAAACCAGGAGGGGTTTTTTAAAGAGGCTACGGATATTGTTGAAGAAATGTCGGGTGGTCATTTACCCCGTGAACACATTTATGCCAATGCTGTACATACGGTTGACGGCACCTGGAATATCGATGGCCGCGCGATGACCAATGAGCAGATGCTTGAGGTGATTTCTATGGGGTAATTGTGGAAGGTGAATACGATTAAGGTGTTAAAAAATACACGTTGCAAATAATATAATTCCAGGAGTTATTATGTTTAAAAAATTATTTATTCAGTTTGTATTTTCCATGTTGATCACTGGTACTACGATTTTCAACGTTTATGCTGAGGGACGTTGTATGCCCATTGGGGGCGTGGGTATGCCAAATTTTGTGCCGCAAAAGGATGGTACTTTTATGATTGTCGCTCCGCTAACCGGCAGTGTGGTAAGTGCGGCGGGGAACATTACGGCTAAAAGGGAAACCGCTACGGGCCTGGAAGTGGATATGGAACATTATTTCATGACGGAAAAAGGCGGATTTATGCATACCAAGGATCTTGGTATTTTAACCACTGTTCCGGGCAAGAAAGGTAAATACATGATTGAGATTACTTACCATATACAGGAAGAGTCTACTTCCGGTGTGCTCAAGGGGTTTAAAGGGTCATTTACCAGCTTTGGTTTGGTTGATCTTGTAAAGCTGAAGGGGTTCATTCGTTACAGTGGTGAAATTTGTTAATTAAGAACATTGTGAAACGTTTTAAGGGCTTGGTGTGAATGATGCCTGTTGACACCCCCTGTTGATACTAGGCCCTTTGGTGTTTTCTCTTACTAACCAAAGGGAGATTACAAATTCGTATTTGTTGACTTTATCTGAAAGGGGGAATAATTGTGCAAAGAATGTTGCATACCATGTTGCGTGTTGGAGAATTACAGCGCTCGATTGATTTTTATACTGGGGTTTTAGGGATGAGGGTTTTGCGTACCCTTGATCAGCCACAAGATAAATATACGCTGGTTTTTCTGGGATTTGGTGATGAATCAGAGGCGTGTGTGCTGGAGCTTACTTATAATTACGGTGTTTCTGAATATGATGTGGGTAGTGGTTTTGGTCACATAGCGGTAAGTGTTGATGATTGTCGATTAGCTTGTGAGGAGATTATTTCAAATGGCGGAGAGGTAGCTTTTGGGCCTGAACCTTTATCGGGTAGCAGTGAGACGATTGCTTTTGTCGTTGATCCAGACGGCTACTCGATAGAGTTGATTCAGAGGACTGTTGTTCGCGAAAACATTCGCTGAGGTTGCTAACCAGGGTGCTAGAAACAGTTAGTGAGCCACTGCTGTCTCGTTAATTTTTTTTCGTATAACGCAGAGGTATTATTGTATATGTTTCTAGTCGCTAGTTCTTAGTCCCTTAAACAATATTATCTTTCTGTATTTTTCCCGTTAAACAACAATACATACATTGTAAGTTAACGGGATTGTCATGTAAGTGGAACTGTCATCTAAACGGAAAAATGGTGTTAGTGAATATAATAAAATTCTACTTCAAAACCGGCGATGTTGATGATGTCCTTTTCCTTGAGGTCGAGGGGGGCGGCACCAAAGGTTTCACCGTTTAACAGGGGTTTGTCGGCTCCTCTCCGGTTGTTGGTGCTATGAACCTGGCTGATGGAGTAGCTGTTTAGGCCGCGACTGATCAAGGCTAATTTATGACCTTGAAAACCTACGGTATTAAAGGGTTTTCGCAGTTCCATAACGGTGCGGGCGAGGGGGCCGTTGAGGGTGCGCAGGCCGGCGAGTGGCTGGCCTTTGATGCTTTCTTCGCGCGATTCCCATTCTGGCAGTACCATTTGGGTTTCATCCATTTCGGCTTTGATGAACATGGTGGGTTCATATTTGGCTTCGCCGTCGCTCAGAAAAGTGAACTGATGGTGGCCGATCTGAATAATGTCACCATGCGTTAACGAGGTTTTTTTGATGTGGTTTCCATTCACCAGAGTACCATTGGTGCTGCCCAGGTCTTCTACAAAAACCTGGTGGGGCAGTGAGTTACTGAGCATGGCGTGGCGGCCGCTGACGGTAAGGTCATTGAGCTGAATGTCGTTGCCGTGTTTCCGGCCAATGCTGATATGCTCAACATTCAAGCCATATTCGTTGATGATTTCACCGTCCAGAGTGAGGATAAGTTTATTGTCCATGGGGTATTTCCTACGAGGCCTGGTGTTGTAATTTGTCGTTAATTCAATTTTTGTGGAGTTAGCAGGCATTTTAGTTCGAATGCGCTTGCCTGGCTACTGGGAATATTGTTATATGTAGAATACATCTATTGCTGGTCGTGTGTTGGTCGGTAAAAATGTGGTCTGATTTATACCGTTAGCGTCTATTCATGGCGGCTATTTTGGCGATTTTTAGTGTCCATTTAGTGCCAATAGTGCCCAATTTTTTATGTTAATTCACTGCCCACTGCCCATCACATACAGGCCCATCTTTTTGACGCCTTATTACAGAGAATGCTTACTGGTGCACGGTTTGGCGCTGATTGGCAGAGGGTTTGAAACTTTATTGTTAGCGTAAAAAATAAAACTGTACTTCAAAACCGGCGATGTTGATGATGTCGTTTTCTTTCAACAGCGTGAGTTCAGTGTTGATTGGGTTGCCATTCAACCGTGGAATGTCAGAGGCGCGGCGGCTTCGGGTGCTGGCAACTGAGGTTATGAAATAGCCTGAGGTTGCACGTGTGATGAGGGCAACACGTTTGCCTTGAAAACCGATGCTGTTGTAGGTTTTGCGCAGCTCCATGATGGACTTGGCGGCTGGACCACTGATGGTGCGAAAGCCGCCTAGAGGCAAGCCTTTTATGGCTAGCTTGCGGTTTTCATTGGTGTGAATGAACTGGGTTTCATCGAACTCGGCTTTGACGAACATGGTAGGTTCGTAGCTGTTTTGGGTTTCGTGTAGATAGGTGAGCTGGTGACGTCCTAACTGGATGATGTCGCCGTGTTCAAGGGCGACTTTTTTCACGTGGTTGCCGTTCACCAAAGTACCATTGGTGCTGCCTAGGTCTTCTATGAACACATAGTCCGGCACGCTGGATATCTGGGCATGATGGCCGCTCAGGGTCAGATCATTTAGCTGGATGTCGTTCGTGTGTTTGCGTCCAATAACGATCTTTTTGTCGGTGACGGGTATTTCACTGAGTATTTTTCCATCAAGGGTTAGTATCAGTCGACGATTGCTGGTTTCGACGGGCGCTAAGGGAATTCCGGATATTTTACCGTTTTCCTGGGGAACGACGGGTGAATTTTCATTTGAAACAGGGCTGACACGGGCTGTTGTCCCGTTTAATGCCTTGTTAAATGTCGCGTTAAATGGATGCTGTGTTGTTTGACTCATCTTGTTCCCTATACTGTTCAAAATTCGACTTCAGGCGGGCTTTGCGATAAGCCTCTTCTCCCGTGATCAATTTTTCGTCGAGTAACCGTCTTAATGCAGTGTCTATCGTCTGCATACCTTGTAGCGCGCCACCTTGTATTACATTTTCAAGTTGTTCGCTTTTACCTTCTCGAATTATGTTCGACGCCGCTGAATTATTAATCAGAGTCTCCACCGCTGCAAGTCGGCCGCGATTATCGGCGGTTTTGACCAGTTGCTGAGAAATAACCCCACACAATGAAGTGGATAACATGGTGCGAATATAGGGCTCTTCACCAGGAGGGAAGACGTTAATTATGCGATCCACCGCTGCGGCGGCGCCATTGGTGTGTAAGGTGGCGAGGATGAGTATACCCATTTCGGCGGCGGTTACTGCAAGGCTAATGGTCTCCAAGTCCCGCATTTCACCGACGAGTATAACATCAGGGTCTTCTCGCAGTGCAGAACGCAAGGCGTCGGCAAAACTCTCGGTATGTTCTCCCAGCTCTCGCTGGCTCATGAGACAGTTTTTATTGCTGTGTACGTGTTCGATAGGGTCTTCTATGGTGATGATGTGCCCTTTGCGATCGGTATTGATAAAATCAATCATGGCGGCGAGGGTGGTGGATTTTCCCGACCCTGTTGGCCCTGCTACTAATATTAGCCCTTTTCGTTGCCGTGCCAGGGTTTTGAGCACTGATGGCATTTTCAGATCATCAAGGCTGGTAATCTGATTGGGAATTGCGCGAAAAACGGCGCCAATGCCTCCGAGGTGGAGAAATACGTTGACTCGAAACCGCGACACACCCGGTACTTCGTAGGCAAAATCTGCTCCACCTTTGTCCTTGAATAACTGTTGAACCCGGTCTGGCATGATCTCGAAGAGCAGGTCTTCGGTTTCACTTTCACTGAGGTTGCGGTACTTGATGGGGTGAATTTCACCATAAAGCCGCATGCGTGGAGGGTTTCCAGACACCAAGTGCAGGTCAGAACCGGTCTGTTTGACCAGTAAGTCCAAAAAAGCGTCAACGCGACTCATAGGCCTACTATCTCACTCAAACTAGAAAACTGCCAGATCTACCTGTGGTAATAATTCGGTATCTGTCACGAAACGCTGGAATTGCTGTTTTTCTGTGGCGTGCAGATAGGCATCATCGGGATCGATTTCCTTGCTCAGGACCGCTTCCATAAGCGCCTGATCCATTAATTGCATACCTTTGTCGCGGCCGGTTTGCAAAATAGAGGGTATTAGGAAAATTTTACCCGTGTTGATGAGCTTGGCGACGGCGGGGGTGTTGATAAAAATCTCTACAATGGCCTTGCGGCTTCGGCCATCGAGGGTTTTGACTAACTTCTGGCTGACCACGCCGCGTAAATGTTGCGATAAAAAATTACCGGCTTGTGCCTTTTGCGACGTGGGAGTGGCGTCGAGTATACGGTCGAGTGTTTTAGTGGCAGAGGTGGTATGCAACGTGCCTAACACGAGATGGCCGGTTTCAGCGGCGGTCATTGCCATTAAGATGGTTTCGGGGTCTCGTAACTCGCCGACCAGAATGACGTCAGGGTCTTCGCGCAGCGCGGCGCGTAGACCGTTGGCGAAACTGTCGACATGGGTGCCTATTTCACGTTGCACAACGAGTGACATCTGACTGGTGTGGATATGCTCAATGGGGTCTTCCAGGGTAATAATATTGAGCCGCCGGGTGCGGTTGAGCAGGTCCAGCATGGAGGCGAGGGTGGTGGACTTACCCGTGCCGGTGGCACCTGTCACCAGTACCAGTCCCTGGTTTGTGTCGAGAAACTTTCTGACTGCGGGGGGCATTCCCAGGTCATCGAGGCTGGGGATGTCGCTATTGACCAGTCGAAACGCCGCGCCAATGCCGCTGATCTTGCGGAACAGGCTAACGCGAAAACGCCCAACTTCTTCACTTTGGTAGGCAAAATCGACGTCTTTACCCTTTTCAAAATAGGCTTTTTGTTCGAGGTCGAGGATTTCGTATATCAGGCTTTCAAGCTCCTGGTCGGTGAGATCCCGGTATTTTATCGGCATCAGCTCACCCAGGCTGCGCAATAGGGGAGGCATACCCACAGCAAAGTGGATATCGGTGCAGCCTTGCTCGCGGCCGAGCTTCAGGAAGGCATCAATTCTAGCCATTAGTCGAGGCTTTCCGCAATGGTATTTAATGTCTGACGCAGTTCGCCGAAGGTTTGAAAACGATTTTCAGGATCGACGGCCATGGACTTTAGAATGACTTTTTCCAACGCCACCGGGATCTTTGCATTGATTTCGCGCGGCGGTACGACATTCCCTTCGACGTGCTGGAAGAGGATGGCCATGGATTCATCGCCAGTGTAAGGGGCGCGACCGACAAACATTTCGTACATGATTATTCCGAGAGTATAAATATCGGTGCGTGAGTCAATGGTCCGCCCTCGTACTTGTTCTGGGGCCATGTAAGTCGGGGTGCCCACTAATATGCCACTTTTGGTGAGTCGTGCATCGGACTCACGGGCCGCTGCGGCCAGCCCAAAGTCAACGATTTTGACCAAGTCGTTGTCATTAATCAGTAAGTTGGCGGGTTTAAGGTCACGATGCACCACGTTTTCGGCCTGTGCCTGTCGCATACCGGCGCAGATACTGGCAATAATGTGGATGCCGCGTTTGAAGTTAAAGACGGTGTGTAGATTTTTCAGTTCCCGCAGTTCGTCGGCCAGTGAATGGCTTTCGAAATATTCCATGGAAATGGCGTAGGAGTCACCGATGGTCACCAGGTCATAGATGCGAATAATATTTTCATGGGTGATTTTGCGCGCATAACGCAATTCGTGCATGAAGCGCTCGATCATGTTGTGATCAGCCGCAACATGGGGGCTGAGGAATTTAAGAATAAATTCATCGCCCACCATGACATCTTCTACTAGCCACACCACGCCGAAGGCACCTTCACCGATCTTGCGAATGATGTGATAGCGTTCCGCCAGAATGGTATTGGGTACCAGCCGGGAGGGGTCCAACACTTTAGTCAGATGGCTTTGGCTGTTATTGGCTTGCGATGTCACAGGGCCAGAAGCATCGACATACATCGCCTGGGTTTCTGCTGATGTATTGGTTTGTGGTGCTGCTGGTGTTGTTGATGCTGGTGTTGCTGGTGTTGCAAAAGGTGGCGCGGCATTAATGGCTTGTGTGGGCAATTCATCCAACTTCAGCGACAAGTTGGGTACGGCTGGGGCTGCCGATGAGGAAGGCAGTGATGAGCCTAGATCTCCAAAACGCATGATCAGGCTGCGTACGGTTTCGTCGGCGGCACTGCCAACGTCATCAGTGCGGGTGTTGATGAGTTGTGTCACGGCTTCCTGGACTTGCTGGGCAGTTTCGTGATCGGTGAGTCCTTCTAAGGCCTTTAAAGCTTCTTTGCGCAATGAGTTGTTATTCGTTTCCAACTGCTTGAGCAGGGGGTTAATGGCCTGTTTGTCGCCGAGAGAGGCGAGGGCACGAATAACCACCTGGCCTGCCTCCGGGTTTTCTTCCAGCATCGCGATTAAATACGGCACGGCACGGGCATCGCCAATAGCGGCCAGAGCGTCGACGGCACGCTCCCGTACCCACCAGTCCTCGTCGCGCAGTGCTTCGATGAGGCGATCCACGGCACGAGGGTCTTTACTGGTATTAAGAATCTCTACCGCAGTACGACGAAGAAACTCGTCTTTATCCTTGATCAGTGCCAACACTGCATCAAATACTTTAGGGCCACCAATGGCACCGAGGGCATCTGCGGCGCGCACTTTGACCCACCAGTCTACATCGCGCAAAGCGTTGAGCAGGTCTTTAACGGCATTCTGATCGCCGACTTCATTAAGCACTTCCACGGCAGCACGACGTACGTATTCTGATTCATCCTGAAGTATGGTGATGAGGTGTTTGATGGTATCAGGCGCTTGAATTTTACTTAAAGTATCAATGGCTGCCGATTGCACAGTGAGATCAGGGTCTCTGAGTAATTGGCAAATATCCTCGACATTGTCTTTGGCTTCGAGTTTGGCCAGGCCGTTGAGCGCCGCCTGGCGTACCGCTTTGTTGGGGTCGCTAAGGCCTTTCACCAAGCCTGAGCGACTAATTTCAGTGTCGAAACGCGACAGCAGCGTGAGTAAATGTGTGCGTACCAGCGCCTGTTTGCTATCGAGGCGCATGATGATGTCAGGCACCATGGTCTCATTGGCCAGCTTGTCTAACAGACGGTACAAAATAGGTCTGACTTTGCTATTAACCTGGTCAAGCAAGCCCAGTAATGTATTGGGATTAATGCGCTGGACATGTGCCGCGAGTATTTCGCCTAAAGCACTCTTGGAAACTTCTTCTCCCTCAACATCATTGCTGAAATAAGGAAATAATTCATTGGGGTTGAAATCACTGGAGCGTTTTAATATGCGCACGATGCCATCCACAACGTGTTGGTCGCCGTCGCATAGACCAACGATATAAAAGGGTAACGTGCGGGTACGGATCAGACTGGTCAGTAATTGTTCCAGTGTGGCGGTATTCTTTTGGCTACTGAGGGCTTCGATGAGCTTGGGAATGGCAGGTTCGCCAATCTTTTTGAGCTTAAAGAGTGCGCGTTTACCTTCCGCGGTTGCGCCTGCATCTTCTGTGAGGATGGTGGCAATTGCCCGACTGGCTTGAAATCCGGATAAGAGGCTCACGCGTTAACCTGTCGAGCCCGGCTGGATTTCCGGGCGTCACCTGTTTTATGGGCGGTGGCGCAAAGCCGGCCCGTGGTGCAATACCGGCAGGTGGTCAAGGGGGAATTCCAATTTACTGGCGGATTTGTAGGAATAACGTGGTACAACTATGCGCCCTCCGAATTCTCTAATTCAGGTGAGAAGTCGTCAACATGAACATGATTTATATATGATTTATTGATGAGGTAAATTTTCCCATCATCCATATACATCTTTATAAAAATGGCATCCGTACGGTTAAGGTAGTCCAAAAGCCGGGCATGGTTAGGGGGGAGCGACTCACGGATAATGCCGTCGATGTAGGAGCCGTCCATGAGTTGCAAGTGGCAGCGCAAGGGATTGTTTTTACGCTGTTGCTCATCAGCGCCATCATCTTTTGCCGAATATTCAGCCCGAATTATGGATTTGATATTGTAAAACCGAAGTTCCGGTGGCTCATCCCGATTAAACACCAGAAAACTTTCGCAGAGATTCAATGCATCCAATGGTTGTTCGCTACCCGCGTGATTAGGGCTTTGGATGCGTAAGTAGATTGAACCAATGACCCGACCTTCTGGATGCACCCAAAGGGTAATGGGATGCAGCTTCTTCGGAACTTTCAGAGTATTGTTATCCACAGCGGGGCCTTTTTGTATGCTTATTGTCCAATGATTCTTGGAAAATGAAGTCGGGACGTGGAGACTGAAATGTAATATTCATCTCAATAAATAAGTCATTAACGTGCATATTGTAATTGCCACTTCCGTTGTGTGTAACTGCCATTATACCTATAAAGCCCCAAAAAAATTGGGTAAAAAGACCACTTTTGATTATTGAGTACTTTTTGGTGTGCTTATATGGTCATCAATTAAGCCTCAGTATCTAACCTGATCCTGCGGACTCAAATAAAAGCAGAGTCTGCAAATAACTATAGCGACCGGAAAATTGGAAAAATATAGGTCTTTAATGATACAGGGCGGGTATTTGTTGGCAGGGGTAATCTCGGCTATTGCGTAATCATCTGGATGTGGCTACCTTTTGAAGCATAGATTCCATTTTACAATGTCCCTCGTATGACTGGACGACAGAAAAGATATGACAACGGCCGCGTCAAATCAGCAAAAATCAGCTTATCTGGAAGTATTAAATGGTGAGTTGGCGAATAAATGCTTTGCATTGGGGCAGGAAACCATCATCGGACGAAATGACGATGCGTCTGCTTTGACGAGCGATTCGTCTGATCATTCGTCAGTCTCTCCAGTAGCCCCTTCATCAGCCTCTCTATCAGCTCCCCCATTAAAAAACAGTATCAACCTGAGCGATAATCGCGTCAGCCGAAACCATGCCCGAATATTTAGAAAGAAAGGGCGGTTTTATCTGGAAGATACACAATCGACCAATGGCACCTTTCTCAATACGTTGCGGCTGGCTCCCGGAGCACCTTGTTTATTGCGGGAAGGGTGTAATGTGCAAGTTGGCGGTGTGCACCTGCGATTTCGGCCGGGGCTGACCAACGTCGAGGCAGGAGAAGCTGACAGGGAGGGTTTAGGATTCAATGAAGAAATGTTTGACCTGTCACTGACCCTGGGGGATAGCGCCATTGAATCGCACAGCGATTTTTCCATGATATTTCGTCCCTCTGACATACCCGACCCTGACGTTAGTGTGATGATTGATGCATCCGCATTAATGGCAAAACTGGAGGGAGATAAGGCAGACATTACCGGTGTTGATGGCCGTGCTGCAAATACACAGGTATTACGGCGACTGAGAGCCATGACCCAGATGAGCATTGGCCTGGGCGCTGAGAAAAACCAGCAGGCGCTCTTTGCTAAAATTATGGATTTTATCTACGAAATTTTCCCCAGTGCGGAACGAGCATTCGTCGTTTTGCAAGATGAAAAAACCGGTGAGTTTCATCCGGTGGCCGCCTCAGCGCAGGAACACAATGAAGACGGTGATGTCCTAGAATTATCCCAGGCGATTGTTCAGGAGGTACTGAATAAACGCCACAGTATAATTTCGACCGATGCCGCTACTGATCATCGATTTGAGCAAAAAGAAACCATCCTGAGTTTGGGGATTCGCAGTGTGATGTGCGCTCCATTGCTTGCCGATAACGAAGTGATGGGGTTAATTCAGGTTGATACTCGCCGTCAGACTGATTCATTCGATGAAGAGGACTTGCAAGTTCTCACCGGTATTGGTGCTCAAGTCGCCGTTACCCTCAAAAATTTTTCGTTGTATGACGATATAGAACGTTTGTTTGAAGGCTTTGTCACTGCGTCAGTCCATGCCATAGAAGCACGTGACCCGGCCACCGCGGGTCACTCTTTTCGGGTGGCTGAATATACCGAGAGACTGGCCGGGCTTGTTGACGGCTCTTCGGTAAAGGCAATACGGGATATTCAATTTAGTACTGAGCAAATGCGTGAGTTACGTTATGCCGCACTGTTGCACGATTTTGGAAAGGTCAGCGTACGTGAGCATGTGCTCATCAAAGGCAAAAAGTTATACCACACGCAAATGGACTTGTTACAGTCACGTTTTTTGTACGCGCAAGCCAGTATGGAACGCCACGCATATCGGGAACTCATTGATAATCACAGCGAATTATCACCCTCAGAATTTAAAGCCCGCCGCCAGGTGATGGAAAAGTATCTGAAGCAGGAATCGACCCGGCTGCAAAAATTTTTTTCCAGCGTCAAGATCGCCAATGAACCTTCCATTTTAGATGATGAAGTCACTGAAGATTTACGCTCAGTAGCAGATTATGTGTTTCCTGGAGAAGATGGTGGACCGCTACCGTTGATTACGACACCTGAATTGGAAGCATTAACACGCGCGCGCGGGAGCTTGACACCGGAGGAGCGTTTGGAAATTCAGTCGCATGTCAGTCACACCTATACCTTTTTAAATCACATACCCTGGACTGGCGCATTGTCGGCGGTGGCCGATATTGCCCATGCACACCATGAAAAAATGGACGGCACGGGGTATCCATTAGGGTTAACCGGCGCGGAGATCCCAATACAGTCACGGATTATGGCGGTTGCGGATATATTTGATGCACTGACGGCAGGAGATCGACCTTATAAGCGCAGCCTCAGTGTTGAAAAAGCACTAGATATCCTTACACAGGAAGCCAAATCCGGTAAAGTCGACTCGTTATTAGTCGATGTATTTATTGAAAGTCGTGCCTATTCAGTTGGCCGACCTGTTGGCCGATGAAAAGTAATATTGAAAATGGTAGTTACAAAATGAGTACAATGGCAGCAATTCTTTTAACGACCGTGAAAAATACCGCCGGAGATAGTTTGATTTATGGCATTTAGTCACTGCGGACATATGACTCACGTCGGAAACGTGAGAGCGCATAACGAAGATGCGTATGAAATTGATGCAGAATTCAATTTCGGCGTACTGGCGGATGGCATGGGCGGCCATGAAGGCGGTGAAATTGCCAGCCGCATCGTCGTAGAATGTGTCTGTCGTGAACTCCGCGCAGGGCGCCCCATGGCTGAGGCACTGGTACAAGCGCATCATGCGGTACGCAAATCAGCTGATAATGGTGAAGGAAAACCCGGCATGGGTTCCACAGCCCTAGTACTGAAAATAGATCAGGGGCAGTTTGAAATTGTCTGGGTGGGCGATAGTCGTGCCTATTTATGGGATGGTGAAAGCCTCACGCAAATATCCAAAGACCATTCCCTCGTACAGCATATGGTAGATGAAGGCAGTATTACTCCAGAGGAAGCCCGTATTCACCCTCAACGCAACTACGTCACTCAGGCGATAGGAATGTCAGATTTACATTCAATGGAAGTCGGGCGCATACAAGGTAGGCTTTATCATGGGCAGCAAGTCTTGTTATGCAGCGATGGACTGTCTGGCGAAGTGACAGATGCAGAAATCAGCGAAATCCTGAAACTTGAATTGGATGAAAAACAGAAAACCGACTTGCTGATCCAAAAAACCCTGGACAATGGCGGATCAGATAACGTGACCGTGTTATTAGTGCCAGCACCAGAAGGAACGCCTAAAAAAAATGCCGAGTAACCTTAAATATCCCCCCACTTGCTTCGTTAGCATAAATCAGAAATCCCTTAAAAATTATCAAACCCTATTAATCATAAAAACCGTTATTCCTGCCGTCTTTTGAGCCGGAGTCCAGTGGCTTTATCCAATTTAGAACGCTGGATCCCGGCTAAAGACATGCCGGGATGACAGGTTTGTTCTCCTCGTTTGTATACGATGGTAATATTCCCGGTTCGGTATGGGTTCCCACGCAGAGCATGGGAACCAGGGCGAAGTTGTGGTACGTGATTTTCTCACTCCCACACTCTGCGTCGCCTGCACAGACGCGGCAAGCTTTCCTCATTCCCACGCTCCGCGTCGTCTGTACTGATGCCAGAGAGGGGCGTGAGCAGGACGCGGCAAGCTTTCCTCGTTCCCACGCTCCGCGTGGGAATGCATACGATGGTGATATTTCAGGTCTGGTATGGGTTCCCACGCAGAGCATGGGAACCAGAATCAAGAGTGAGCAGGACACGGCAAGCTTAGGGATGCATATACTGCCTTTCAATTATCGAAAAACAAAAGGAATTGGTTATGGGGAGAAGCCGATACAAAATAGTTGATCCGGAGTTACCACACTTTGTTACCTGTACGGTATTGCACTGGATTCCAGTATTTACGCGACCTGCAACAGTGGATATTATTTTTGATTCATTGCGTTACTTAACCGAAGAAGGTTTGAAAATTTATGCTTATGTGATTCTTGAAAATCATCTTCATCTTGTTGTACAAAGCCATCAACTTGATACGGATATGGCACGATTTAAATCATATACTGCTCGGTGATTGATCGAATATTTTGGGGATCATAATGTCCATCAAATACTCGAACAATTGGCATTTTATAAAAAGGCATATAAAGGTGACAGGGCTTATCAGTTTTGGCAGGAGGGTTTACACCCGGAATGGATTCAGAATGATGAAATGCTGAAGCAGAAAATTAGCTATATCCATGAAAACCCTGTTAAGCGGGGTTATGTTGATTTAGCCGAACATTGGCGATATTCGAGTGCGCGAGACTATGCTGGAGTACAGGGGTTAATTGAAGTACACCAGCAGTGGTGAAGGTGATTGAATAATGCTCCAGGCCCCTCGTTCCCACGCTCCGCCTCGCCTGCATGGACGCAGGCGCCAAAAGCAGGTGCTTTTAGGCAAGGGGCGTGAGCAGGACGCGGTAAGCTTGGGAATGCATACGATGGTAATATTTCATGTCTGGTATGGGTTCCCACGCAGAGCATGGGAACCAGAGCTAAAACCTCCCCTTTGCGTACTTGGCGGCTCTGCGAGAGTCCATGGCTACTGTTCCTCGTTCCCACGCTCCGCGTGAGAACGCATACGATGGTAATGTTTCCGATCCGGTATGGGTTCCCACGCAGAGCATGGGAACCAGAGCCAAGTCGTTGCTCTCGTCGGTGTGTCTCACTATCCTTCTATTTAGATTTCCGGTAGATTCATTTTCAGGATATGCTCTTGGTTTTAAATGCTGAGGGATAAAAGTGTCCAGTTACCGTTCGTTTAATTCATCTTCCGATCATCCACCCAGTTTGTACTGGCATGATTACGAAACCTTTGGGGTGAATCCGCGTCGGGATCGACCCTCGCAATTTGCGGGTATCCGTACCGATCTGGATTTTAATATTATTGGCGACCCGCTAACACTGTATTGTCGACCTGCCAATGATTTTTTGCCTTCTCCCGAAGCGTGTATAGTGACGGGGATAACCCCTCAAAAGGCGCTGGCCGATGGCGTGCCGGAAACGGAGTTTATTCGTCAAATTCATGATGAATTCGCGCAGCCCAACACCTGTGTTGTTGGTTACAATAATCTGCGTTTTGATGATGAAGTCACTCGTGTGACCTTGTACCGAAATTTTTTCGACCCTTATGCCCGCGAGTGGCAAAATGGCAATTCCCGTTGGGACCTTATCGATGTGGTACGGCTGACACATGCCTTACGCCCCGACGGTATTGAATGGCCAAAACATCCCGATGGAAAAACCAGCTTTAGGCTGGAACAGCTGACTCAGGCCAATGGTATTAGTCATGAGTCCGCACATGATGCTCTGTCAGATGTCCATGCCACCATCGCCATGGCACGTTTGATACGTGAAAAACAAACCAAACTTTATCACTACGTTTATGAACGCCGGACAAAGCAAAGCGCGGCCCAGTTTTTAAATATCGCCAAACCAACACCGGTGTTACATGTATCGTCCATGTATTCTGCGGAGCGTGGGTGTATCGCGTTAGTGGCCCCGTTGGCGGTTCATCCCGTGAATAAAAATGAAATTTTCGTCTACGATTTAAGTATTCCGCCAGAACCTTTTTTGTCGTTAAACCCGGATGAAATGGCCGAGCGTTTATTTACCCGTCAGGACGCACTGCCTGAAGGGTGTGCGCGACTACCGGTTAAATCGGTACACATCAACAAAAGTCCAGTATTAGTACCGGCCAATACGCTTACCAACGACGCCGCAGAAAAATGGCAAATTGATCGAAATCTAGCACAACAGCATTTAGACACCTTACTGGCGAATCCTCAGTTCTCTAACAACCTGAAGGCTATTTACCAAGACCGGACATTTGAAGAGATTGATGATCCGGATTTTATGCTTTATGGGGGAGGTTTCTTTTCAAACGATGACCGCAATTGCATGGATATCATTCACCAAACGGCACCCGAGAATTTAGCGAAGCTGGATTTACCCTTTACCGATAACCGTCTTCAGGAAATGCTGTTTCGCTACCGGGCCCGAAATTACCCAGAACTATTGAATACTGCTGAAATGGAAAGTTGGAACGAGTTTCGAAAACAACGACTCATGGTCAGTAGTGAAGGGGCAGGTGTCAGCATGGCTGACTTACAGGATAAAATTAGGCAATTAAAAAACGAAGGCGACCTTGACGAAAGCAAACATCGGGTGCTTGATGACCTACTGGAATATGCCGCGACAATTTCCCCATGATGGGTGGTGGGAGAGACAACCCAACGCAAAGACGCAGAATCGCTAAGGGCGCAGAGAAATGATTATTCTATTTTATGTCTATTAACAAAACTCAGCTTGAGGTTAAATCCACTCTACGCCCAGTTGTAGGTCACGTTGCACAGCTACGTGACGCTAATAGTGAATCGAGAAAAAGGGTTCTCGGATATAGAGAATTGTCACGTAGCTTTGCAACGTGACCTACGAAGATATACCTTTGCGTTCTTAGCGTTCTTAGCGTTCTTAGCGTCTTCGCGCCTTTGCGTTGGGTTTTGAATTGATAAAAACTACAATCCAACGCAAAGGCGCAGAGAAATTCTCTAGGCCCTTCGGTCTTCCGTCTCCTGCACGGGAACAAGATAATCAAAATCACACCGTAGGGGTGCCCCTTGTGGGTACCCTGAATACTGCACATACCCAAATCAATAAGGCCATCTAAATCTTTGCGTTTACAACATTAACCGTGGAAATGTTCTGTCAGGTAGCTGCGCAACCTGACCTACAGTTTTTGCGTTCTTTGCGTTCTCTGCATCTTCGCGCCCTTGCGTTGGGTTTTACGAATTAATCATTCGATTTCTATCAAGGCTTCATCCGGGTTTACGCTGTCGCCTTTTTGAACGTGTACTGCTTTAATGGTGCCTGCAATAGGGGCTTGCACTTCGGTTTCCATTTTCATGGCTTCGGTGACGAGTACGGGGTCTCCTGCGGCGACCTTATCGCCTACGGCGACGAATACTTCCACGATGATGCCGGGCATTGAGGTAGTGACATGTCCGGGTTCTGTGGCGGTGAGTCGGCTGCTGCCTTTTGAGGAGGGGGTGGAAATTGCCACATCACCTGAGCCCATGGTCATGACTTCATCAAGAGACTCCACAATCACTTCTTCAGGAGTGCCGTCGACGTTGATAAAGAAGGCGCGCTTGTCATCACGCTTATGTCCGGTACCGGTGACTTTGATGTGGTATGTCTCACCGTGTAGCGCTACATTAAATTCCGTTGCGGCCACGCAGTACGATTGTGAATCTCCTGGCAGTGGTTCCAGTAATTCCGGCTCCAGGGTGCCGGCTTTTCGGTGTTCGAGAAAATCGCGGCCAATGTCGGGGAACATGGAGTAGGTGAGTACATCCTCATCGGATTCTGCCAATTCGCCGATTTCGCCGCGTAGACGTTTCATTTCCGGTTTCAGTAAGTCCGCAGGGCGGCAAGTAATGACGTCTTCATTACCAATGGCTTGTTGGCGGATTTTACTGTTAACCGCTGCGGGAGGCTTGCCGTATTTTCCCTGCAAATACAGTTTTACTTCATTGGTAATGGTTTGGTAGCGGCTGTCGGAAAGTACATTCAACAGTGCTTGTGTACCGACGATCTGCGAGGTGGGGGTGACCAGTGGCGGGTAGCCGAGGTCGGCACGAACACGGGGAATTTCTTCTAACACGGCGTTCATATGCTCCAGCGCACCTTGCTCCTTGAGCTGGTTAGACAGGTTAGAAATCATTCCGCCCGGCACCTGATTATTTTGCACGCGGGTATCGAGACCGGTGAACTCGCTTTCAAATTGATGGTATTTTTTTCTGACTTCGCTGAAATAAAAGCCGATATCTTGCAATGCCGGTAATTCAATTTCAGTATCGTATTCAGTGTCGCGTAACGCGGCGACCATGCTTTCGGTCGGGGGGTGGCTGGTGCCGCCCGAGAGTGTGGAAATAGCGGTGTCAATGTGTCGGCAACCATTTTCAATGGCCTTGAGTTGGCACATGCTGGCCAGGCCTGCGGTGGCGTGAGAATGTAAATGCACAGGCACTTCAATGGCTTCTACCAGTGCTTTCACCAGCTCCGCCGTTGCGGAAGGCGTTAGCAGACCTGCCATGTCTTTAATGGCGATACTGTCACAACCCATTTTGCAGAGTTTTATGGCCATGTCGACGTACTGTGAAATGGAATGCACGGGACTAATGGTGTAACTAATAGCGCCTTGCGCATGTTTGTCGGCTTTTTTGACGGCCTCAATAGAGACTTGTAAATTGCGAGTATCGTTTAAGGCATCGAAAATACGAAATACATCAATGCCATTGTCTGCTGCTGATTTTACAAAAGCGCGTACTACATCATCGGAATAATGGCGATAACCCAGCAGGTTTTGGCCGCGCAGTAACATTTGTAAGCGGGTATTGGGCAGGGCAGCACGTAAGAGGCGTAAACGTTCCCAGGGATCTTCTTTTAAAAAGCGAATACAGGCATCAAAGGTGGCACCGCCCCACATTTCCAGAGACCAATAACCAATGGCATCGAGTTTATCGCAGATGGGCAACATGTCTTCGGTGCGCATGCGCGTGGCTAATAAGGATTGATGAGCATCGCGCAGCACAGTATCGGTGATGTGGACTTTCGTCATGGTGTTTCCCTGGTGGTGTATTTATTGATTAAGTGTGATTAAGTATGATTAAGTATGATTAAGTGTGATTAAGTATATTCAATGAATAATGCTGAATGCAAATTATTGTTATGTTTTTCTATTCGACTATTCCCTGCGCCTACAAGCCCATATGAGCAGCAACAGCAGCACCGAGTGCGGCGGCTAAGCGACGTGAAGAACGACGTACAGAATAATTAATTAATTCCGGGTGAGACTCTACAAAAGACGTATCAAATTTACCAGACCGGAAATGCGGAGATTTAAGGATTTCCAGTTGGTAGGGGATGGTGGTTTTAACGCCGTACACACCAATATCATTCAATGCGCGGCTGGCGCGGTCAATGAGGGAGTCCCAGTCCAGTGCCCAGACAATGAGTTTGGCGCACATGGAGTCGTAGTAGGGGGGAATCTCGTAGCCGGTATAAATAGCGGCGTCGGTGCGGACACCGGGGCCACCGGGGGCGAAGTAGCGTGTTACCCGGCCAAAGCTGGGTAAAAAATCATTTTTGGGGTCTTCGGCATTAATGCGGAATTCCATGGCGAAACCCCGTTTCTTCACATCCCTCTGGTTGTAGCGCAATTTTAACCCGGCCGCGATGCGAATTTGCTCCTGGACAATATCGATACCGGTAATCTGTTCGGTAATGGTGTGTTCGACTTGCAAGCGGGTGTTGACTTCCATGAAATAGAATTCGCCGTCTTGTGTGAGGAGAAATTCAACGGTGCCTGCGTTGGTGTAGTTAACGTATTTGGCGGCGGTGACGGCCAGCTTGCCGATTTTTTTGCGTTGTTCTTCGTCGAGTTGAGGTGAAGGGGCAATTTCAATGAGTTTTTGATGACGGCGCTGGATAGAACAGTCACGCTCAAACAGGTGGATCACTTTGCCATGCTGGTCGCCCAGTATCTGTACCTCGATATGCCGGGGGTTATCGATGCATTTCTCCAGAAACACCTCGGCGTTGCCAAAGGTCTTGCTGACTTCGGAAACCACACGGTCAAAGTTACGGTTGAGCTCTTCCGCGTCCCCGCAGCGCCGAATCCCGCGACCACCTCCGCCGTTAGTGGCTTTTAGCATGACGGGATAGCCTATTCCCTCGGCAATGACCAAGGCCTCTTCCACAGACTCAAGATTTTTTTCACTGCCGGGAGTGACGGGGATCCCGGCTTCGGTCATCGCGGCACGGGCCTGTAGTTTGTCTCCGAGCCGACGAATAACCTCCGCCGTTGGCCCAATAAAGCGCACGCCGCGTTTTTCACAGGCCTCGGCCAGCTCCGGGTTTTCTGAGAGAAAGCCATAACCAGGGTGCAAAGCATCGCAACCGGTGGCAATCGCCAGGTTGACGATACGGTGAACGTTTAAATAACCGGAAACGGAATCTGGCCCAAGGTTGTATGCCTCGTCGGCTTTTTTGACGTGCAGGCCGTAGCGGTCGGCATCGGTATAAATGGCCACGGACTTGATACCGAGCTCGGCACATGCCCTTACGATCCTTACGGCAATTTCACCGCGATTAGCAATGAGTATTTTTTTGATCATGGCAAGCCTATTGTCTTTTGGTCATCACAGGGCATGAAACACCACTCTGAAATGGCGCACATTACGTGTGTTGACTGTAACACGTTGTTTTTAGTCGATTAATGGTTTTATCCGACTTTTATCATTTTTATGGGGACAGCTATGGTTTTTGCGATGAGCAGTGCGCCTCGTTTGTACGGCCTCGCGTTGCAAACCATACCTTATATATAGTGGCAAACGCTCAAAAAACATAACGACTTGTTTTGCATGGTTTTATATTGTCTTAAAGGGGTTCCTTAAGACAGAATATTGCGGATGGTGACAGTGCTGTCAAGGCACCGGCTAATCCTCTGAGCCCTCTATGAACTCTCACCGGGGAACGGTTGTCCCTATATCCTCTATATCCTCCATAACCTTATATCCGCCAACCTCGCAGCGACTATTTGCAACAAATGACGTGCACTATATTACGGTAAGATAGAATAGATGAGTTAACCCTGATAATGCACAATCTCGCTGGTCTATTGATTTCACAGGAAAAATTTCCTCTATCGCCCGTAATCGTGGATACGGGTCTCTTTTCGGAGAGTAATGCCAATAACCCCTGTGTTTCATTCCATAACCCATCTTCCCATTCGGTGGTGAAGC
>NVUB02000053.1 GCA_002401775.2 Ectothiorhodospiraceae bacterium | reverse complement strand
CCACCACCACCACCACCACCGCCACTTCCTCCACCGCAACCAATACAGCTGTTGTCACCGCCGGAAGGGGGGCTTGGTGTGCCGGGAGTGCTGGGTGTACTTGGCGTGCTAGGAGTAACGCCTGGCCCGCTACTGTTGAAGCTTAATGGCCTTGTGCTGGACGCCGAACTGTTGGTGCGGGCGGTTGAGTAGCTGTTGGGGTCTGAGCTAATGACTGTAATGGTGTTGTCCTTGGCTTCAATATAAAACCCGTCGCGTACAATGATGGCACCGGAAACATATTGCTGGGTTGGCGCGCCACTGTCCTTGGCTTCCAGTTCCATGGCTTGCGGTACGTATAACAGACCGGAGATGTTAACGTGGCCATGCATGTCGATGAGGCCGCCACTGTATAAATACGTGGGTAGGTCTTCAAAGCCACCATCCCGGACATTATCGGCCGTCATTATTGCGGTGACTCCGTAAGGCACGCTTAGTTTCAAGTCACAGGTGGTGCTAGTGTAAACAGCACAGTCTGTTGACGTGGGTAAGGTAGCCCAGGTGGCCGCGGTGATGTTGAGCTTGTCGAATGCTTCTGCCCAACCATCGGCATAGCCCGAGGCCATTAATAAATGATACTTGTTGGGTTCGTTGAGGGTTGCGAATTCTGTGGCATCCAACACAGAGCCGGTTTCATACAAGTAGTTATCTTTGGATGACTGAGGAATATCCGAAAAATTGATGCTCGGTGAAGGGGGCACCGGTCCTGCTGTTCCACCATTGGTGACGGCTTTGATAATAAACATATTATCCATTGCACCATCTTCGGCGGCATCATGATCCCAGTTGATCATAATGGGTACGGTGACTTTGAAATACAGTTCGCGTGGCGCGAAGGGCAGTTGGGCCAAAGGTATCGGTGCGCCGGTGACGTGGTCTACAAAATCCCATAACAAGCTGCCTTTTACTTTAATACGGCTTGTAGAGGTCAGAGTGTTACTGCAATGTGAGCTGCCGGTTTCGAGGTTGGTGTTACTTGTTGGCGCACAGCTGCATAGCCCCGTGCTGACACTGCAAAATCCGTAGAGGTCACTGGCACTGGCAACGGTTTGACCGAGTGCATTCATGTTGCAATTGGAAGAACACTCACTTCGCTCACCTTTTTCCAGGGGGATCTTTACTCTTACCATGCCGTACATGGTGCGGGCGCTGGCGACGTTGCTCAGAAATTGCTGGAAACTGATGGCGCCATAGTCTCCTGCGGCAACTCCGGCGTCTGGAACTACATTACCTGTCGCCGAAATCCAGTCTGCTACGGCACGCAATCTATCCAGATCAAAGAGATGTTCGCCGTCGGCAAAAAACGTCAGTTGGTCTGTGGTATCAAAATTAGCGTCATCTACTGCAGCGGTGGTATTGCCGATAACCAGATCTAGCTGATGTGGTGAAGCGCTGATATTGCGGTTAACCGTATGGAAGTCATTAATGTTGATGGCATTGCCACCGTAACCATCATCAATGGTGGTATCGCCCTTACTACAACCATCCAGAAATGCCAGGTTGGTGGCAATAGAGGCCTGACCTGGGGTGGCGGTATTGTCCAGAATCACCACGCCGGTAGTCGAACTACCTGTACAGGTAATAGTCGGTGCTGGCGGGGTTTTAGAGAGACGAATATCGTCGGAGGCCGGTGTGTCCGCACCACAAGAAACGGTAATGCTGATGAGCTCTGAACTCGCGCCCAGGAAACCACCGCCTGAGCCGTCGTTGTCATAACTGAATACGCCATTCGTGGTAAAACTGGGGTCGAGAGTGACTGTGCCGTGGATAGGTGTGCCGACCAGGGCGTATGTATAAACATCGGTACCGGGGCAGGTTGAACCATTGCCGCCGTTGGCCGTCCAGTTTTTGGTGCCGTTATCTGAGAGCGTCACAGTAGTCGCGCTGGGGGAAAAGCCCAGGGTTAATACTCCCGGTGTTGGTGCCGGAGCTGGTGTCGGGCTGGGGGTAGAGCCACCGCCACTGTCGCTGGGCTTGAATGATTTATTGTCATCGGCTGAGCCATCCCCGCAGTCAGCCCTGAATTTGACTTTGAAATCACCGTCGTCGGTGGTGAGAAAACCCGCTGCGTTATCAAAGGTAAACTGGCCATTGCTGGCAAAGCTGGCATCAAAACTGATGGCGGCTGTTATATACGGGTCAGTTATGGGTTCGTCCAGGCTGAAGACGATTCCACCCTGAGAGGTACAATGGGCGTTATCGTCGTAGAGGTTAACGTTTTGAGAGGTACCTGCGGGAATATCGGGTTTGCTGTCGGGGTTTATTTTCAGACTGATTCCCGCCATCGCAACGCTGGATGCGGTGAATAGCAGGCCAGTGGCAAAAATGCTCATGAAGGTACGGATATTCATGGTGATACTCCTCAAGTTTACTCTCTAATGCGATACGTTATTAACGTGGATCGATTGGGTGCAGTACTAAAATTTTATGGGACTGATGCTGCCACAGTGGCGGCGGTTGCCCGGTCTATATTGCTGGCTTCCGCCAACGCGGAAATAGTGCCAATAACGGTGGAAGCGTTGTAAGTGCCGATATAACGTTGTACATAACTCTTGGCGTTCCCCACCTGGGACATGGCTTGTACAAATAAGTCTACGTCAGTGGAGGCGGCAGCATTTTGGGAAACTTCCACCCATACGGCGGCTTTTGTGGGGCTTGCCTCTGCGGTCCAGCTGGCGGCGGCGCTGGACGTCAAAATGCCGGTGTTGGCATTTTGGGTGAAAAGCATGGGCGCAATGGCGGTACCGCCGGGGTTGGCGAATAAATCATTTATACGTAGTTGAGTCTCTGCCGAAGAAATGCTTCTTGCCGCCATTACTGACGCAGCAGCCCCTGCCGCTTCTCCATCGGCAATTAATTGCAGAATGCTTGGTTGTGTTTGATCCAGACCGGCACCCGCAGTGACGTAATACATGTACTTGAACAAGATGGCGTCGGGGTTGGCCATGTTGGCGGGAAGTTGGCGGGCAATCACTTCGTCCAGAGTGTCGGTGGGTGCTTCCACGACGGTATCCAGGGTATTAATAAACTGACCACGCAGATTTTCCATGGCAGATTCAGCCAGCATCAGGGATTCAGAACTGTCACGCAGTGTGCCAGAGCTAATGGTGTCTTCGGCTATTCGGGTAAAAAGCTGCGCTGAACCGGCCATGAGAATTAACAGGAAAATGGCGACCAGCAACATGATGTATCCAGACTGTTGATAGCCCGGTGGAGAACATTTTCTAAGGTGTTGTTGGTGGTTGCTCATGATCATTATTCTATTGGTTAGGTGTCAGTAGTACTTATCGTTAGTTGCGTGGCATTACCATGCCCTGGAAAGAAGCGCTAGGGCCGTTATTGCCGGCGCGAGCGGTTATTGTCAGTGCGTAATCGCCGGATACATTTTGAGACAGAGCCAGGTTGGTGATTTGAGTATTACTGCCGGTGGTATTACCCACCAGGGTATTTAATGGATCACTTCCCAAGCCCGCAATAGTGGTTCCATTGGCAATGCGTATTTCGCTGGGGTTACTGCCGGTGCTGTCCCACTGCAAGCGTATGGCGTTATCAGCATAAGGAGCGGTGGTGTTGGGCCAAACTCGATAACCGGTGGGAATTGTGAAATCGATCGTTAAGGTGGTTCCCGCTGTGGAAGTGGCAATGGAACTGGACTCGGCTTGACGTAATAGCCGGCTAAGAACCTCATAGGTGTCTCGCCCATCATTGGCCATCCGGGTTCTCTGAGACTGGATGGTGAACATCGATGACTGTGAGGTATAGGTGTTAATCACCGCAATGGACAGCAAACTGGCGACCACGATGGATACCATCATTTCGATGAGCGTAAAACCTTGCAGATACTTCATATTCATATTCATGTTTTTACAGTCATCATTTTTGTTGATAAAAAGGCGTAGCATTTTTCTATTAACCGTTATGGAAGCAAAAATGTGTATGAGGTAACGGCGGATTTGTCGTTACCTGTGTTGGCATCTTCACTGCCTTCAAAGACAACCGTGACACCCAGCATAAGGGGAGAAACCCAGGTGCTGGCCGCTGTTGTTAACAGATTGTTGGGGGTGTCGCTGCTGTCCTGGGCGGCGCTAATTTGTATCAGCACATTGCTACCCGCGAGGGTTTGAGCATCGCTGTAGACGACATTTGAACCATCGTCGAAGTTATTAAGGGCTGTTTTGAAGGCATCGGCACCGCCATTGGCAGCAGAATAGAAGGAACTCATTACCAACGACACATCATTTAATGCCTGGGCACGAGCGGTATTGGTGGAGGCAATGCGCAATGCGTTGCCGCTGTATAACGATATGCCGAGCATGCCCAGAGCGAAGATAACCAGAGCCACCAGTATCTCGATGAGAGTGAATCCCCGTGCGCGGCGTATCGTTTTTTTGTTGAAACATGGATGTATTTTTTTCATGTTGTTAACTCGCTGTAATTTGGCCTAACAGGTTGGCTATGGCGACACTACGATTTTGTGCCGCATCCCGGCTGGAAGTAATGGTAATGGTGCCGATGAGATCAACAATACCAATAGGGCTAAAGGTGTAAGTTGCGCTGGCACTGGTAATGGTTACAGTGTTTGGCAGCAGGATGGTTTTTGCCAGACCTCCATCGGTCGACGTTAGCGTCAGGGAACTAGTGCCATTGACGAAAGCGACTGAAATACGGGTGTTTCGGCCACGGGCTTCATTTTTGGCACTACGCAGTGCTTGTGAAATGTTAGCCTGAGCTTGAGTCAGGTCTCCACGAATGATGTTGTTGGAAAGATTGGGTAAGGCGATAGCCGCAAAAATAGCCACAATCACTAAAACGATCATTAGCTCGATAAGGGTGAAGCCTGACTCAGGTTTGCGCATATTTAACCTAGAAAAATCAGTTGGGACACGGAAATCCACACAAGCTCTTGATGCACCTAGCAAATTCAAAAACTTGCTCATCACCAATAAGGTGACCACGCAATTTTTGGATTCTCTATGCACATCAATGTCTCGCCTAAGAGCGCCTACTTTTTGGTGCATGTCTTTTCCGTACCCAACTGATTTTTCTAGGTTTAACATTCTTCACCTCGGAACCACCAGCAGGTTTTTGGTGTGCTTGAATAATCTGCACCCTCATAAGCGCGGGTGGTTTGGATGCCTGTTTCGTCAATGGTGTAGGCGTAGTTGCCTGCACTGCCGAGGCCTTCACCGGCAATGTTGGTGGCGGTCCAGGTAAATGTGGAGGCCGTGCCGGCGCAGCTATAACTGAAGGAGGCGCTGCTATAGTCACCGACGGTGCAGGCCACACCGGCAAGATAGGTGCGATTATCCTGGCGAAATTGTTCCATACGCAAACGCAGATCCGATAACTGTGAAGTGGCATCCGCGATCCTGCTGCGGGCGACGTAATTGTTGTACGAGGGAATGGCGACGGCTGCCAATATGCCAACAATGGCTACGGCAATCATTAATTCTATTAAAGTGAAACCAGTGGTAGATTTCATTTTTAGGTTCATATGATGTGATTTTTTCATGGTGTTTATATTCTAGACAGTTTTAGTTAATGAAGTATCAGATATAGCGTCCGTTTGTCAGGAATACATAGCCTTCGGTCATCAATAGTAGTAGTTAGGTGTTTGGCGTAAGTTTATTTATATATTATTGTTTCTATTAATTAATTTTTACACTTTGAAATTGGCGAACGTGATTATGGCGAACGTTTGGCATAATGACATGACCGGCGGACTGTGTTGACGGACGGTTAACCGCACGTTTTTGGGGTGTTAGTAGGGGGTAAATTTATTGATGAGCTGATAAAATCAGACATAATTAACGATTTAAGATCCAACTAATGATTTCAGTTGGTCTCGAAACAGGGTGCGTGTGGCTGGGTTATCCCGTGGCCGGATGGTGGATAAGGCTCAAAACCCTATGACACCAAGCGGGCACAGGGCCAGCTTGGTGTGTTTCGGGGTAGATTCACACGCTCTGGGTGTGTTTCGGCTTAGGGACTGCTGGCGCAGAGCCAGCATTTATGGGTGGACGTTTTTGGGGCAGGGCGTGGCTTTAGGAACTGGATTCCATCGCTACAGGGGCAGCCACTACTTGTGTTGCCCGTTTTGCCAGCCGTTTGTCGATGACATTTTTTAGGGCGATCAGTAGTCCCAGTCCTAAAAAGGCACCAGGAGGCAGGATGGCGAGCAGGAATCCACGGTAGTCTTCAAACAGGGTAATGGTGAGCCATTCTGTACCTTCACCAAACATCAGCTCAGCCTGAGCGAACAGGGTGCCGTGGCCGAGTATTTCGCGAATGGCGCCCAGTAGCAATAGTACCGCCGTAAAGCCAATACCCATGGATAGCCCGTCCAGTAGTGAACGGCCGACATTGTTTTTGGAAGCGAAAGATTCGGCGCGAGCGATGATCACGCAGTTAGTGACGATCAGAGGGATGAAAATGCCGAGCACCAGGTACAGGTCGTAGAGGAAGGCTTGCATCAGCAATTCTACGGCGGTGACGAAAGAGGCAATAACCAACACAAAGCTGGGGATACGTAATTCCGGGCGCACCAGATTGCGGATGAGTGATACGGTGACATTGGAGCCTGCCAACACCAGAGTTGTGGCAATCCCTAGCCCCAGTGCGTTGATCACAGTGCCAGACACGGCTAATAAAGGGCACAGACCCAGCAGTTGTACCAGTGCGGTATTATTGCGCCACATGCCTTCGTTGATGATTTGTGTCGTTTCGTTATTCATAGTCGTTAACCATTGTCATTTATTGTAAGTATTGCTTCTAGCCGTTATTTCTTGGTCGATACCCTTTGATTCTTTGGTGTAGTGTCCATGGGCGCTGTTGTAGAGGGCATAGCGGCTGAAGACTCCGTGGCCAAGGACGCGGTGGTTGAAATAGAGGCCTGTTGGAACAGCATATCCTTTTTCAGTTCGTAAAATTTTAGCGCGTTATGCACTGCCGTGACGATGGTGCGCGGGGTAATGGTCGCGCCGGTGAACTGGTCAAACGTACCGCCATCACGCCGCACTCGCCAGCCTTTGCTTTCGGGGTCTTTCAACGAATGGCCGTTAAAACCGTACACCCAATCCGTGCGCTTTTCCTCGATGCCATCACCCAGCCCTGGGGTTTCGCGATGGCTGAGTACCCTGACCCCTAACACCGTACCATCAATACTGATGGCAACGATTAATTTTATGGGGCCGACATAGCCTTCGGGTGCGACCGGGGTAATGGCCAGCGCCACAGGTACCCCTGCCTTGCGGGCACGGAATACGGGAACATCATCGTCAGTACCCAATAACTGGGGATGTGTGACAGTGATCATGTCGGTGAATATATCGTTGTCATGTAGTTCTTGTGGGATAACTGAATGCAAACTGCGCAGCATGAAATTACGCTCAGCCTCGGCGATACGATCTTCGGTGCCGGCGAAAATCAGCGCAACGATGCCGGTGCCGACTAAGGCAAACAGCCCCAGCAATAGTGCGCTGAGCCCCATGTGTTTGCTCAACATCAAGGACCCTCTCCCGTGGTGTCTTTGATAGTGGTGTCTTTGATAGAGGCATCCTTGCCGCTGTGGCCAAAAACGCGCGGCTGAGTGTAGTAGTCAATGGTGGGTGCTGCCATGTTCATTAATAGTACGGCGAAGGCCACTGCATCGGGGTAACTGCCCCAGGTGCGAATCACATAAATGAAGACACCGATACCAATGCCATAATAGATACGGCCCCACGGGGTTGTGCTGGCGCTAACCGGGTCGGTGGCAATAAAAAAAGCGGCCAAAATGGTCGCGCCACCAAACAGGTGGAACATGGGGGAGAGGTAGATATCCGGGTCTACCATGAAAAAGAAAAATGAGATGACAAATAAGCTGCCCATTAAGGCTAGCGGAATATGCCAGGTAATAATGCGTTTGTAGATGAGCCACAGGCCGCCCAGTAAAATCCAGTTGCTGACCCACTCCCAGCCGATGCCCGCGAAATCACCAAAAATGGCATTGCCGCGTACTATTTCGGTGACGGTAACATTGAGCCCCAGCTCGGTTTTTACCGTGTCCAAGGGGGTGGCCATACTCAGTGCATCAATACTGAGTAAATAGGGGAAGTTGCCGGTGAAAATAATATTCAGGGTATCGACAAAACTAACACCCAATTGATTCACAATATTGGGTGGCACCCATTGCGTCATCTCCAATGGAAAAGAGATCAACAGCATTACGTAACCCACCATGGCAGGGTTAAACGGGTTGTAACCTAAGCCGCCGTACAATTGTTTTGCGACAATTATCGCGAAGGCGGCACCCATAACGGTGATCCACCAGGGCGAAAGCGGTGGAATACAAAAGGCGAGCAATAAACCCGTGACCACCGCGCTGCCGTCCGTGAGAAAGGGGGCGATGGGACGTTGGCGAATTTTCAACATCATCGCCTCGGCACAGAGCGCCGTGGTGATGGCGATCACAATATTGATGATGAGCCCCCAGCCAAAAAACCAGGTGTAGGCAATTATCGCGGGTACCAGCGCCAGGCAGACGCGCATCATCATCCCGGTGATGTGGATGCCAGAATGAATGTGCGGTGATGAAGTTGTGTCCAAACTCATTGACTGGAATCCTGGGCGGTACTGTTTTTAGATTGCGTGTTTGCTTGGTTGGTAGTCTGTGGCGTCGCTTTCACTTTAGTTTCAGCCTGATCATCAGAGCGCCGGCGGTCGGCTTCGTCTACCTTCCGTTGCTGGTCTGCCGTCAGGTTGTCAATGTTTTTAGGGGGAATGTTATTAACCTCGCGTTTGGCCTGGGCGCGTTTCATGGCTGCCTGTATTGCCGCTTTTTTGGCATCAGCGGCGGAGTCTTTGCTGTCGCCTGCTTTTGTTTTCGGGTTGGCTGTTAGGGCCGCTCTCTTGGCTTTATGCCGTTCCTGTTTTTCACGCTTGTCACGTTCCAGCCGTAATTCACGGAATTCGTGACGTTCGCGGGCGGCGTCTGCCAATATTTTTTCCTGTTGTTGTGCCCAGATTTCTGTTTTGGCAAAACGGAAATAATGCACCAAGGGAATCTGGCTGGGGCAAACGTAGTCGCAGCATCCGCATTCGATGCAGTCGAACAGGTTGTAATCCTGTACCTTGTCGAAATCTTTAGCGCGCGCATGCCAGTATAATTGCTGCGGCAATAAATCCACGGGGCATGCTACGGCACAGTTGCCACAGCGTATGCAGGGCATGGCGAACGACCCTTTCGAGGCTAGGGGCACGTCACTAATCGTCGCGTTAACCAGTATGCAATTGGTGACTTTAGTCACCGGTATGGATTCATCGTGCAGGGCGATGCCCATCATGGGGCCACCCATAATCACCCGGCTGAGTGTGCTGGGATTACCGCCACACTCTTTTATGAGATCAATAATGGGGGTGCCAATTAACACTTCCAGATTTCGAGCCCGAGCGACACTGCCCGCGATAGTGACAAAGCGGGAAATAAGGGGTTCATCGAACTCGATGGCGCGGTACACCGCGTAGGCCGTGCCGACGTTATGACAAACAATACCAATATCCAATGGCAATCCGCCGGCAGGTACTTCTTTGCCAGTGAGCACATGGATAAGCTGTTTTTCACCGCCGGTGGGATACACCGTAGGCACTTGCACAACTTCGATGAAATCCGCGCCGGTATTGCGCACTTGTTCCTGCAAAGCATGAAATGCCGCGGCCTTGTTATTTTCGATACCAATTATGCAGCGCTTGGCTTGCAACGCATAACGCATGATGCGCAGGCCGACGATGATTTCCAGGGCGCGTTCGCGCAACAACATTTCGTCGCAGGTAATGTAAGGCTCGCATTCGGCGCCGTTTAGCACCAGCGTGTCGACGGCTTTCTGACCAGGGTTGAGCTTGACGTGGGACGGGAAGCCCGCACCACCCATGCCAACAATGCCTGCGTCGCGGATCATCTCGCGCAGTTTTTCAGGTGGCAGTTGATGATAATCTGCAACAGCTTGTTGGCGTTCTTTCCAGCGTTCTTGCCCGTCGGTTTCAATGGTGATGCAAACGGCATTCAATTGAGAGGGATGCGAAACCGGATGTTCTGTAATGGCCACCACGGTACCGGAGCTGGATGCATGTACTGGCGCACTAATGAAACTCATGGGCTTGGCGATCAGCTGGCCTTTTAGCACTTTGTCACCCACCGCCACGATGGGCTCGGCCGGTTCGCCGATGTGTTGTTGCAGGGGCAGCACTAATCGCTTGGGCAGAGTGGCGGGCTGCACTGATTGTGCCGTGGCGTCCCGTTTATGTTCTTTGAGTAGCACACCACCGCGGAATTGAAACAGGCGCCGCATTAGCTCGCTTTCTCTTGTGGCGTAGTTTTGGTTTCTGTTGCTGCCGGTGTTGTTGGTAATATTTCAGGCGACACTTCAATCGGGACTTCAGTCGAGACTTCAGGCAGCTCTTTAGACTGCTCTTTAGGCAACTCTTTAGTCAGCGCTGGATCAACGGGCACAGACCATTTCCAGTTTTTGACATTGGTCGCGATGGGCACCATTTCAATGCAGTCCACCGGGCAAGGTGGCAGGCACAAATCACAGCCTGTGCATTCCGAGGCGATCACCGTGTGCATTTGTTTG
>NVUB02000052.1 GCA_002401775.2 Ectothiorhodospiraceae bacterium | reverse complement strand
TCGTGCTGGCAAGGCGCGGTGAGGCGTAATAGTCATTCTATTGCAACGAATCGCACCAACAGTAGGCGCTTTAGGCGACGCCGCCAGCGCGGAAAAGGACCAGAATCACGCCACGAACGGTGATTGAGAACGGCCCCTAGTCAAGTCTGACGCCTTTTTGTTATACCTACCCCTAAAGAATTCTCTTAAAAGGGTAACCCCCTTTGTTCAATACTCCAATTCGTGTAACTACTCATTAATGACATACCGCTTACCTCTCACGCTTAGAGGATATGCCACAATCATAAAAGAGTCTGACCCAACGGCACGAAGTTAAGACAAAAGACCCACTCCTGTTTCATTTTATGTACGACCGGCCCAGTAATCAGGCTTTCTACTGTTATGCATTACTGCTATCACATACAGGATATCGCCATCTGGACGGTAAATTACCGAAAAAGGAAATTTGCTAAGTAAGAACCTGCGAAAATATTGTTTAAATTTAGGCCATGTATCGGGAAGCTCACAAATTGCATCATAAGATGATTCTAATTCTGTTAAGAAGTCGTCACCTAACCCTTCTGCTTGTTCTTGATACCAGTGATAGGATGCCGAAATTTCAGATGCAACACTTGGGTGAAAGACTAAATGCAATATCTTAGCCTTTTATCTCTTTCTTTATTTCTTCCCAACTAACACCCTGAACAGAACCAGACATCAGCTCTGAAAAGCGTGTTTCTGCGATTGCTGCCCATGCGTCGTCAACATTATCATCTTGCTTTGTTTCGAGTGAAGATATTAAGCAATGTGCAATTAATGCTTTTTCATCTGAAGATAAATCTTTAATATTTTCAATAACCTGCTTCATTTTTGCAGACATATCGCTTCACCCTCCAAGTACCGTATACGCCTAATTTTAACACAGAAAAAAGGCAAGTTCAGACTCATATCCACCATTTTAAGGAAACAAAGAACAAGAATTGGGGGCAATATCGAATACCTTATGGCCCAGCATTGCATCCATACGATTACCGGTGTGTAATATTAGGTACTGGCGTGCCCAGGTCATTACTGCACTGAAAACCACCTACACAACCTGAATAGCGTTAAGCATTACCACTGCATAACTGAAAAATAACGGTGTAAAAATTGATACTGTTATCTGTGAAAATCGGCCAAAATTAAAAGTGGGGCTTTTCTGCATCAATGGCTCCATGCATGGGTAGCCATACTGTGACGGATGCTCCTCCCATCACGCTGCTGACAATTTCCAGGGTGCCACCATATACCTGGGCGATATTTCGGACGATAGAGAGTCCGATGCCATGGCCTGCGATGTCGGTATCGGCACGTTGGCCGCGCTGCATGACATAGCGCACCATATCTGGCGCTATCCCTTCTCCATCGTCTTCGACACTGAGTATAAATTCCTGTTGGCCGTCTATGGGGCCTGGTTTGTTTTTTGCCTTCACTCTGACTCGCCCGTTACTCCATTTGTAGGCGTTGTCGACCAGGTTTCCGATTAATTCCATTAAGTCGCCTTCGTCTCCATGAAATTCTACACTTTCGTCGATGGTGCAGATTGCCTCGATATTTTTGTCGGCATATACCTTATTCAGACCGGCAATGACTTTACGAGCGACTTCTCGCACTACCACAGGGGCCGCTAGTGCTGTCCAACCAGAAGTGGCGGCTCGCTGTAGCTGGTAACCGGTTATCTGGTTCATTCTTTCTACTTGTTCCCGTACCAAATGCGAAAGCGTCTGATCCGATGTTTTGTTTAATGTTTCGCTTTCAACGGCGGTTTGTAATATCGCGAGTGGCGTTTTGAGACTGTGAGCGAGATCGCCGAGAGTTAGGCGGTAGCGTTCCAGATGTTCCTGTTGCTGAGATAACAGCGTATTGATATTGCCTGTGAGCCCTTGAAGCTCGGGCGGATAGTTGTCCTGCAAACGCTTTTGCTGGCCGGCCTCAATGGCTTTCAATTCGCTTGAGGCATGTTTGAGGGGCGACAGCCCCCACCGCAATATGCTCCCTTGCACTGCCAGTAATAACAGCGCTACACCGCCCAATGTGCCCCATAAGCTGCGCCGGAAATCGGCAATTTTGCCATTAAAGCCTGACATGTCCTGCGCTACACTAAAGGTGTATGCCTGGAGCGGATCGTGCGCATCACTCCACTCAACACCATAACTGAACAGGTAAAGCTGCCGTCCTGATACCTCGATAACCTTTTTAGGGGATCTTTCCGTTCTGGCCAGGTTTTGCTTAAAGGGAATGTCGACACCGGCCATGGATTCTGATTGCCAGAACCATTCACTGTTATTACTGACAACACGCGCATAAAGGCCCGAGTCGGGATTGGAAAATCGCGTATCGGGAACCGCAACAGGCATTTCCATTTGACCTTTTTCCGTTAAACTTGCCGCCGCAATCAAGGCATAGATATACCCTTGCAGTTGCTCTTCCATGGCCTGTTCGGCATTGGCACGATAGGAGCGATCAAGGGTGACGCCCGCTAACCCGAAAAAGCTGGATAATATGGCACTGGCCGCAATTAGTACTCGTAGGTTGAGTGAAATCATATGTGCACATGCCTGTTAAAAATAGCGTCGAACGGTTGTTATATGTTGTCGCTTATCATAACCGATTCTTGCAGATGTTCTCTGTTCGTTCCCACACTCCTGTGTGGGAACGCATACGGTAGCGAACATAAAGTGTGGAAAGGGTTCCCACGGGGACTGTGGGAATCAGAAATATAATTTCAGCCGCCGTAGGGGCAATCCCTTGTGGTTGCCCTGGTTAGAATGGCCGTATTGATTTAAACGTATGCGGTATAAACAGGGTACCCGCAAGGGGCACCCCTACGGTATGGGTTCCGGTGGAAGTCCGTGATAAACCCGTAAAATTCAGGCGTTCTGTTTTATTTTTCAGAGTTTGGATCAGTGGCAGTCAAGGCAAAACGATAACCACGGCCGCGTAAGGTTTCGATCATACCTAGGGAGTTATCCGGGTCTAGTTTGCGGCGTAACCGACCAATAAAAACTTCTATCACGTTGCTGTCACGATCAAAGTCCTGGTCATATATGTGTTCTGTCAGTTCTGTTTTTGATACGACCTGCCCTGTCCGCACTATCAGATATTCCAGCACTCTATATTCATACGCGGTCAGTTCTATGGTTTCACCCCTCAGGGTGACCTGCTGTGCCAGGGTGTCAAGTGACAGCGGCCCAAAATCCAACACTGATTGTGTCCAGCCGACGGCCCGTCGCAATAATGCTTTTATGCGGGCGACCAGCTCTTCCATGTGAAATGGTTTTACGAGGTAATCATCCCCGCCGACTTCAAGTCCTTCTACCTTGTCTTGCCAGCGGTCACGGGCGGTTAAGATAAGCACGGGAAAGTTTTTACCTTCTTCACGCAAGGTGCGGATCACGTCAATTCCAGAAATGACTGGCAAACCTAAATCCACTACGGCGATATCAATCGGGTACTCACGACCAATAAACAAACCTTCGCGTCCATCCGCTGCCATGTCGACGGCAAAGCCTTCCTGACGAAGGCGAACAGAAAGCTGATCTCGCAACAGGTCTTCGTCTTCAATAATTAACACACGCATTTACTACACACCACTTTTTCCAGTTCAGGAGACGTTTATTTTTGCCTGTACTTGCTAGCAATTACAAGGAGTTATATGACGTTGCGTAAAGTAACAAACAATCGCAAAATAAAAACCGAATATAATGCGCGGAGCGCCTCTTTTATACTGGCTCAACTGTAGCCGCTCAACTGTCGCTGCTCAAAGGTATACTTCACAAAGCCAACTACCGATATGAGTATTGCACGAAATGCGTCGAATTTCTGACGGTTAACCGGGAACGTACCAGGATTAGCGGTTTAGGGAAGGGAAGGAAAAAGAGAAAGACTGACTTAGTTGGCCCGTTTAAGGCGAGGATCACTCGCCTTAAACAAACCGAGGGTGACGGTAGTCACCCGAAAAAATTGGACAGGCACCTAGGGTGTGATGCCATTTCCTTGTCCATTTGTCACCCGGAAAAAATTATTCTCCGAGAGACAGCACGAAATCAACCAATTTTTCGATATTGGCATCGGAAACACGAGGTGAGTACGGAGGCATTGGAGCTGCACCCCAAGCGCCTTTACCGCCTTTTTTCACTTTAGTGATCAGGGCAGCTTTAGCACCTGCATCACCTTTATATTTTTTGCCAACGTCGCGCCAAGCTGGACCAACAATCTTTTTCTCAACGCTGTGACAAGCCAGGCAACCGCTCTTTTTCGCCAGATCCAGATCAGCCATTGCGCTGCCAGATACCAATGCGGCAGTCATGCCCAAGCCTAAAAATAATGCTTTCATATTACTCTCTCCACCAGTTGTTAATAATACTGTGTGTAAAGTACACCGGTGAAACTGAATGCAAGCTGAACGCCTGATCAGGAATTCAGATACTGGGGCGTATCAAAATAAGGCTTTGTAATTTTTAGCGTTTTTACGAAGCCGAGACCGTGTTTGCGACCAGGGGTCAGTCCAACTCAGACCTTTACGCATCAAGGCCCGACAGAGTCGTAATTCTCCATCGATATCATCCAGATGCACAAATTCGGGTGCTGGCCCTTCCGGTTTGGGGCAGTCCTGCCCGCCTTCGAAGCCCTGATTGTGGTAATTGCCTAACGGCAGGGTTATGCCCACTGTTGGCAAGCCCCAGGCCGTAGCGGCGGTCGCTTCACAGGCTCCACCATCCATTAACCGGCGTTGGTAACGGCCTGGTAAGGTTTTTTCTGCCAAAGCTGTCAGGACCTGTAATGCGCCGCTGTCAAAAGGCGTACGCCGATCACCTAAGCGAACCACCGGGCCTTTACCAACAATTGCACCTGGCAAGGTTCGTGAAGCTTCCAGGCTGACACAGACCAAAGGGCGCCGTGCCGCTTGCATCCAACCCAGATCAAAATGGCTAACGGCTCCTACAAATCCGACTTCTTCTGCGCGGGTGAGTAAGCCGATAAAGGGGGCATCTTTTCGTCGGTGCAAATCGATGGCGGTGCTGACGATGGCGAAGACACCAACAAGATCATCCGCTGCGCGTGTGTACAGGCGTTTACCACTCATCCAGACATCCGAGCGAAAGCTAAAACTACCGAACAATTGCTGGGCTTTTTTGCCGGGGTATTGCTGTTTAAGGGAAATGCCCTTCTTGGAATGAACAGAGGGATGGATCACCACTTCGGCGTGATCAATGGCCCAACCCGCTTTTAATAATTGCGGTTTTCGCAGTGTTGCCGTCAGTTTGCCCGTCGTCAGCCGTTGCTCAGCGTCAGCCAACCAAAGCTGGGCACCAGAGAGATGTTTAAGGGGTGAGCCGCCATGCCATTTAATTTTTAGGCGGTTTTCAGCCAACCAACGAACACCGTGAAACCCAGGATGGTCCATGTGCGCAATAAATATCCGCACGGGCTCATCGTCTCGTTTTTGAAGGCGTTGACGGTATGCGGTTTCCGACGCTACCCCGACCACTAGATTCCCAAAGGGGTCGTGAAAATGCGGTACGCCTGCTTGATCCAGCATGTTACTGACACACCGAGCCACATGCTGTTCGCAAAAAGGTGCCGCAGGCTGTCGAAGGATGTCGTGAAGCTGGGAAAGGCGTTTAGCCGTCAGCATTCGAGGGGCTGACTGGTAAAAGAAGAATAAGTGCTCACCGCATACCTTTTTTTCAATAATACGGTCGTGTAAGGGTCAAGGATGTCTGTCATGTTTCTTCACGCTGGTCTGTGAAGCGTTTGACCTCTCCCATTCGTACGCTGCCATCGTGCACAGCCCCTTCTGCGATGGCAATAACGGGGCTTGTCAGGCTACCGCGCATTTTTGCCGTGGATAGAATTTCTATTTTCTCCCGTGCAACGATGCAGCCTTCCATAAAGCCCGCAATGACAACAGTATCGGCGGTGAGGTCTCCCACCCACTTTCCACCCTCACCGACCACCACCGTACCACTCAGTTCGCTATTGCCCTCAATATGACCAAGCACAATGGTGTGGCCTTCGCCACTAATAGTACCGGTAAAGACACTACCGGCGCCTATGCTGGTGGTAAAACCATCGACACCATCCAGGCTACGACGGCCTTTGTTTTTTGCCAGACTAACCTTGGGCTGTTTGCTCACATGACCTTCCGTTAATGCTAGGGTTGATACTTCCAACGTTTTGATAAATCGACACTGATACTAACAATAACGGTCGATCGCCTATCTTCTGATGGTTTTAGTCTATGAAGCACAGCGGGTATCAAGGTACTTTTCGCCTTTCGTTATTCACTAACCTCCGGTGTAGATCATGTTACACCGCGACGTGACGCAAATATTGAATCGAAAGACAGGGTTCTCGGCGATGACGAATCCTCAATCCCCTGCTCATCCGACCGCTATCGGCTTAAGTCAATGACGATTAGTCGCTATAGCGTTGGAAAACCAGGCAGGCATTGGTGCCACCAAATCCAAAGCTATTGGACATAACCGTATTCAGGTTGGCGTTATCAATGCGCTTCCGCACTACAGACATGCCTTCTGCTTGCTCGTCCAGGGTGTCGATATTGGCAGAAGCGGCGACAAAATCACCTTCCATCATCAGCAAGGAATAGATGGCTTCATTTACACCGGCCCCGCCTAAAGCATGGCCCGTTAATGATTTTGTTGAACTAACGTATGGGCCGTTTTCACCAAAGACTTCACGAATGGCGCCCAGCTCTTTGGTGTCACCCACTGGCGTACTGGTACCGTGGGCATTGATGTAATCAATGTCGCCGGTGACCGTGGCCATGGCTTGTTGCATACACCGAACAGCACCTTCACCGGAGGGTTGTACCATGTCATACCCATCACAGGTCGCACCGTAACCGGCGAGTTCACCGTAGATTTTGGCACCGCGCTTTTTCGCATGTTCCAATTCTTCCAGTACCAGCAAGCCACCGCCACCGGCGATCACGAACCCGTCACGGTCAGCGTCATAGGCACGTGAGGCTTTGTCTGGAGTGTCGTTGTATTTGGAGGAAAGCGCACCCATGGCGTCGAACAATACGCTCTGGGTCCAGTGTAATTCTTCACCGCCACCGGCAAATACGATGTCCTGTTTACCCAGCTGGATCAATTCGAGACCATTGCCAATGCAATGTGCGCTGGTGGAACAGGCCGAGCTGATGGAATAACTCACGCCCTTGATTTTAAAGGCGGTACCCAGGCAAGCGGAAGTGGTGCTGCCCATGGTGCGCGGCACCATAAACGGGCCAACTTTTCGCACCCCTTTGGAACGCAGCAAGTCGGCGGCCAACACCGTATTTTCCGTGGAAGCGCCGCCAGAACCTACAATTAAACCCGTACGAGTGTTGGAGATATGTTCTTCGGTCAAGCCCGAGTCTTCGATGGCTTCTTTCATTGCGAGGTAGTTAAACGCCGCAGCATCACCCATGAAGCGCCGTAATTTACGGTCAATTAATGCGCTGGTATCCACGTTGACAGCACCCTGCACATGGCTGCGAAAACCGAGATCGGCATATTCCTGGCTAAAGGTAATACCAGACTTTCCCTCACGCAGGGACTCAGCGACTTCTTGTTTGTTGTTTCCGATACTGGAGACAATGCCCAGCCCGGTGACGACGACACGTTTCAATGCTTTTTCCTCACTAAATCTTTAAAATACAATCTTAACGCCAATAATGCATAAATCAGAAAATATTTCCCTGTGAAACCACAATCCTGCGCGATCCTTGCGCAATTTTATGAAATATCCGCGTTAAAAGTTTTCAGTTGATGTAAACAAACCGACACGCAAGTCTGCCGCACTATAGATTTCCCGACCATCAACTTCCATTGTTGCGTTACCAATTCCCATCACCAGTTTACGCAAAATCACTCGTTTCATATTAATTCGATAGGTAACTTTTTTGTGTTCCGGGGTCACTTGACCAAAGAATTTCACGGCACCGGCACCTAATGCTCGGCCACGTCCCGGCCCGCCCATCCAGCCCAGAAAAAATCCGATCAGCTGCCACATGGCATCCACACCCAGGCAGCCTGGCATTACTGGGTCATTCTGGAAGTGACAATCAAAAAACCACAAATCAGGCGTGATATCCAGTTCGGCGATTATTTCACCTTTCCCAAATTCTCCACCTTCATCAGAGATATGGGTCACGCGATCAAACATCAACATAGGCGGTAACGGCAGCTGGGCATTTCCTGGCCCGTACAATTCCCCACTCCCACAGGTCAACAATTCTTCTCGTGTAAACTGAGATTGTTTAGACATAGTTATTCACACCATTCCTTATATGGCCTCTCTTAACGATAACCGAGAGGTCTGTTTGTAAGATTTGTCTGTGTTCTGCAAATTCAAGGCCACAGCACACATTGATTAACATTTTTTTACCCAAACAGGAATCAAACTTTGTTGCGCAATCACTGCAACAACACCTGTCAACGACTTCCAAGACGAGACAATATTACACAAACGACCCTTGGCGCTCGCCTACCCCTCCGGAAAGACCGGCAAGGTTACCACAACAATTAACGATTTTGGATACTACGAGCCCCCAGAAGTACAGAACTGGGGATATCCCGTAGCGGATACGCCCAAAGTTTGTAGTTTACCCGCAACAATTGACGATGTTATGGCGTCTTTGGTGGTGTGCTATGCGCATCTCCTGGGTCAGTACCGGCGGCGACTTCCTCGCCATCCCAGGCGCCGTCTCCATCACTATCCACCAAAATGGGCGAGGTAAAATAGACACGAATTTCTTCAAAGTCTTTTACGCCATCGAAATCGCTGTCGACACGCTGTGCATCCGAACCCAGCATCCGCTCTTCGCTATTTGAAATTCCATCACCGTCCAGATCATTAAAGCCAGGCATTTTTTGAGTGGGGAAACTGCTGCCATCCGTCGGGTCGCTGCCGAAACGTACCTCGATACCATCGATAAATTGATCGCCGTCAGTATCTGCCACTAAAGGCAGGGTCCAGTATTCATTGACCTCCAACCCATCCGCCAGGCCATCGGTGTCCGTGTCGGCAAACTGTGGATCGGTTTTGTAAACTCGCGCCTCTTCCAGGTCTGTTAGACCATCCCCGTCTGAATCCTCAGCACTCTTTAGTACCGTATGCTCAAGTGCCGTATGCTCAGAAGAGACCTGTTCTGGAGTGACAGGTTCTGCAGCGACAGACCAGGCGGACACCAGCATCAGCAAAAGGACAACGGCGATAATGCGCCACATTTTGCACCATTGAGTAAGAAATTTATGCTCAGTCACGGCGGTTTCTCCAGGGGAGGGGTTACTAGTGAACCAGTAGAGAAGGGTACCCTGTATTTAGAAGCGTCAGTCAGAAGCGTCAGTCAGAAGCGTCAGCCGCAGGGATGCGGCTGACGAGCCTACAAGGATGGTTTTACGGCGTCTTCTGACTTACTGTTCTTAAAGACAGAGTATCCTTCTCTTGTGTACCGGTAGTAACCCTTTAAAAGTTAAGTATCACACATACTTCCGTGAAGCTTCCATGACGTTTGGCAATTGCTCAAGCTTGGTTAGCGCCATGCTGAGTTGATTGACGTCCGTCACTTCCATGCGCAACATCATCGTGGCGATATGGGTTTTTTGATCCGTCATGGTATTAACTGCTGTGACATTCAAATGAGCATTCGTTAATACATCGGTAATGTCACGCAATAATCCTTGCCGGTCAAAGGCCTGCACCTGAATATCGACCACATACGTATGACGGGAACCGTGGCTCCATTCTATTTCAATCAAGCGTTCTGGTTCATGACGTTTGAGTCGAAGCAGGTTGCGGCAATCGTTGCAATGCACGGTGACACCGCGACCCCGTGTGATGTAACCCACAATGGAATCATAGGGCAAGGGTTTACAGCACTGCGCCAGCGTAGTGACTAAATCGCCCACACCCATAATGTGCACGCTGGCGGTGCCATCCGAGGTACCGCTCAGCCTGCTGCGCGATTTCCCCGCCGGTAACGACGTTCGCTTTGCTGACGAGCCCGGCGGCAATACGGCCTCCGCAAGACGACTGGCAATTTGTGCACTACTGACATCACCACAACCGACGGCGGCGAGAAAATCATCGCTTTCAGAAAACTTGAAACGTTTGGCTAATACTTCCAGGCTAATATCGGCAACGCCCAATCGATGAAATTCTTTTTCGACCAGGTTGCGGCCATCAATAACATTATTGGCGTAATCCTGTAGTCGAAACCAGCTGCGAACTTTGGCGCGAGCGCGAGCACTGGTCAGATAATTTAAGTGAGGATTCAACCAGTCGCGACTGGGAGTGCTATTTTTGGAGGTTAATATTTCAACCTGCTCACCGTTGTTTAGTTCATACCCCATGGAAACAATTTTGCCGTTGACCTTGGCGCCACGGAATCCGTGCCCTACATCGGTGTGTATGTGGTACGCAAAATCCAGAGGCGTTGAGCCTTTTGTCATATCGACCACTTTGCCCTGAGGGGTCAATACATAAACCCTGTCCTGAAAAACCTCGGACTTAAAGCGATCCAGAAAGTCTTCCGAGTCACGATCATCATCTTTCCATTCGAGGATTTGTCGAAGCCAGGCAATTTTTTCCCGGTATTCATCTTTATGTCGCCCCCCTTCTTTATAGCCCCAATGCGCGGCGACCCCATGTTCTGAATGCTGGTGCATTTCGTGAGTGCGTATTTGAATTTCAACGGTTTTGCCCTCCGGGCCGATGACCGCAGTGTGCAAAGATTGATACATGTTACCTTTGGGTACGGCAATATAATCGTCAAATTCACTGCGTATGGGTTGCCATAGGGTATGCACTAACCCCAGGGCGGCATAACAGGCGGCGACATCCTCCACCAGCACCCGCACCGCGCGCACATCAAACAAACTTTGAAAGTCCACGGACTTCCCTTCCATTTTCCGCCAGATACTATAGATGTGCTTCGGGCGACCTTTGACACTCCCGTCAATACCAACCACTTTTAATTCCCGACTTAAGGCATTCACAACATCGGCAATATAACTTTCCCGGTCAGCACGACGCTCAGCCAGCAGTTTTGCGATACGCTGATATTCCTCCGGCTCCATAAAGCGGAAGCTTAGATCTTCCAACTCCCACTTTAACTGCCAAATTCCCAGACGATTTGCCAACGGCGCAAAGATATCCATGGTTTCTTTTGCCATGCGACGCTGCGATTCGTCCGGCATGGTTTTCAACTCACGCATGATTTGCACACGCTCAGCCAGTTTTATCAGTACGACCCGAACATCTTCGGTCATACCTAACAACAGTTTACGCAAACCTTCGAGATGGGCTTTTTCATCGTGCTCGGTATGAGTCTGCGATTTATAGCCATCAACGATACGTAGCCGATGAACCCCCTCGACCAGGTTGGCAACACCCACACCAAATGCGGGCTCAAGCTTTTCTGCGGACAACATGGCTTCGGGAATGCTGCAAAAAAAGGCAGCCACTAATGGTTCAACATCCACATTCAAGGCCAATAGCACTTCCACAATGCCTTTGGCATGAGTCAGTAATGGTTCTACGGACACGTCATGTGATGAGGCCAATTCTTCAACAAACTGGTAAGCGCGCCATAAAGCGTCGTGGGCACCTTCCGGCAATTGTTCGTTGAGCTGGTCTAACCAGGGTAAGGTATGATTCATAAGAATAACGACGTCTTAGGGGATTACCAGGCCGTTGGCAAACGCTCTTTAATAGTAATGATTTTATTTTCGATGGTAATGTAACCACCGAGAGACAGATCACGAAGAATGCGGCTCACCATTTCCCTCGAAGCACCGACCATGCTGGCGATATCTCGCTGAGTCAACTTTTGGGTGATGACTTTTTGTTCACTTGTATCATCATCCGGGTTGTCGTCCTCCTTCTTACCGGTGCTGTCCCCCGAGCTTTCTGACAGTTCCAAAAGTAACCGTGCCACTCGCCCGTACACATCCATCAAGGCCAGGCTGCGTACATTTTCCGTTAAATCACGTAATCGGCGCGCCATTCCATGCATAACAGTCAAGCCGATACTAGGATGCTTTTCCATACATTTTTCAAAGGCAGACTTCGACAGAATCGCCAGTTTAGTCGCTTCTGTGGTCATTACCGAGGCTGAACGAGGTGCCTCATCCAGTATGGCAAGCTCACCAAAATATTCTCCTTCTCCCTGGATATTCAGGGTGACTTCTTTACCGTCTTCATCAGACAAAAAAACTTTCACTTTGCCCGATAGCACCACATAAAGAGAATCTGACGTATCACCCTCACAAATCATCAGTGTGTTTTTGGGAAAGCGCCGAGTAACAGCCATATCCGATATTGCCTTCATTTCGCTATCCGTTAGCCCAGAAAACAATGCAATAGTATTCAATAACACGTTACCGCTCCTTTTGTATAACGCTAATAAATGTTGACTACCTTGAGTAATTACCGCGCCAATTCACCTAGCAATAGCCATGATATCACTCAATATCCAAAATTCTCGCCCCTATTATACCGCTAACGCAGAAATTAATGAGCCGTGATCAAAATGGGAATATTTCACGCCAGGATTGGTAATACGGCAGGTCACAAATTCAAAGGACCAACTATTATAAGGGTGTAAAAAGAAAATTAAACAACAGCATCTGAGGCAAGTGTCGATACTGTTGACTGAATCACTACTCGCAGTGTTACCAGTACTGCTACCAGAATCACAACTATACCCCATTAGGGCAGCAAGCATTCATCGTCGTTCGCCTGCGGGTTGTTGCTCGACGGTTGTTGTTCGAAGGCAGTTGCAAGAAGTATAGCTACCCGAAACCGGTAATTCAGGAAACCAGCACTACCGGTCACAAGCCAGTACAGCCGTAGATTCTAACAAAGCGCAACATTTATGTGGCGCAAGCAGTGTGGTAGCGAACCGTTTATACAACGATAAAACCAATCAGGATACTTATCTCATGGGGACAAATATGAAACATAATGCCAACACTGCGGGTCCTTTACTAAATTTACACCCACCAGAAACCCGGCACACCATTGCCCCCGTCATTAAAATGGAAACGGTCAACCGCGCAAGCCATGCGGTGTGGAAAGAATTTCAAGCGGGCATGTATGTGTTGAGAAAATACGCTTGTCATTCATCGGCGAACTCCACCGCAATAGCAAAATCCAATTTACAACTCTTGCATCGCACGCTGTTAAAAGACCCTGACTATTCTCAGCGATTACAAGCGGCTTCCAGTAAAGGCGCAAAAAGCAGCCTACCCACCTCACATTGCGTTTTCGCCAACCATGAACTTCGTGCCGACATCCTCACATTGCAGTCTGGAACAGCCATTCAGCTCAATGCGCACGATGAACGCTTTGCTATGTATTTATCGATTACGGGAAAATCATTAATACAACCTGAAAAAGCCCCCCTCCCTATAACCCGGAAATGGTGGGAGCGTCCCCGGTTACCTCAGGGCGTTGAATCCTTGAAAAATGGGGATGCGGTCGTTGTAAATCATAAAGGAAACCGCAATAAGCAAATTATTGCCGATAAAAGCGACTGCATTTTGCTACGTATTCAACTGCCAGTTATGCATTAATGTCTGGAATAAGCATCCAGATACCGTCAGGCGTTTTGCATTTATTCCCAGTGAGGACCGTGGAAACTAGGGGGCGTTAACAATTACCTGAGTAAGCGTGATTCTGAGGCATTTTTCGTGCTGGCAAGGCGCAATGAGGCGGAATAGTCATTCTATTGCAACGAATTGCACCAACAGTAGGCGCTTTAGGCGACGCCGCCAGCGCGGAAAAGGGCCAGAATCTCGCCACGAACGGTGATTGTTAACACCCCCTAGAGAACGTGGGCACAAAATACGTGCCTTTATGCCCCAGAGGGTACACCCTACATTACCCATTGAATGACCCCGTAGGAGCAAATCCCTTGTGGTTGCCCAGGTTGGGAGACCCTATTCATTTAGCGTGTGCGGAAATCATGGGTACCCACAAGGGGCACCCCTACAATGCTCCCACGCTGCATCAACACAACTACACAACTACATAAAGATAACCCAACGCAAAGGCGCTGAGGGGCAAAGGACACAAAGAAACATTTAAGGACAAATACCAGTGCATCTTGGCGTTAGGTGTTAGATGTTAATTGTTAACGCGACAAAGCCGACCTTCAGCCCTGTGTGCTATACGCCGGTGCTTTAGCGAAAATTGCTTAGGAACGGGAGAAGCCGGGGTGCAAATCTAGAAAGTTATTACGTGACAGTTCCTTAGCAGTCAGACATGCCTTTGTCTTTCGATACGACGTAACGATCTCTTCCCGATTCTTTTGCATCATATAACGCCTCATCGGCCAGTTTAATGAGGTCGGCCGGTGAGGCGCCTTCACACGCCACCCGGTTAGTGACACCAATACTTATCGTCACATGGTCCGCTACGGAGGAATGAGAATGCGGCAATTTCAATGAGCGAATTTTTTGGCACAATATTTCAGACAATCGCACTGCACCGTCAAGGTTGGTGTTCGGTAAAACGACAACAAATTCTTCTCCGCCATAGCGCGCAACAAGATCCGCTGGACGATGAACCACCTCATCCAGAGCAGTAGCTACCTGACGCAAGCACGCATCGCCCGCTAAATGTCCATAATTATCATTATAGGGTTTGAAAAAATCGATATCGATAAGAATGAGCGACAAACTAGTGTTTTCACGTGCGGAACGAAGGCATTCGATATTAACAAATTCATCAAATCGACGCCGGTTGGCGATACCCGTGAGACCATCCAGGCTACTCAGTTTTTGCAATTCAATATTGCTTTTTTCCAATTCAACTTGTAACTCGCGCAAGGCTTGAAAGGCTTCGTCGCGTTGCAGTTGCGTCAAATAACTTTTCGAGTGCGCACGGATACGCGCGACCAATTCTATCTTGTTAGGTAATTTAACCAGGTAGTCGTTGGCGCCCCGCTCAAATGCCAGGCTCTTATCCTCTGGGTCTTCTTTTGTTGATAGAACAATCACCGGAATATTTTTAGTCAGTTCATTTTCACGATAAGCATTCAACAAAGTGTAACCATCAATCTCTGGCATGATCAAATCTTGCAATATGATGGTTGGTTGACACTCAATCGCCATGGAAACGGCCTCGCCAGGGTCCTGACAATAATGGAAATCTATGTCAGCCTCATCAACAAGCATCCGACGTATCCCTTCAGAGACCATTATCTGATCATCAACCAATAAAACAACCGTTTTTACCGGTGTTGTATTTTCTGATTGTGGTTGTTCTTCACTCATACCTTACATACCCTTAACATTAGTACCTTCAACATTGGTAGTTCTAACATTCCTACCTTTTAACCGTAACATCCTTAACACTTACCTTTTACATTCGGCCAGGACAGCATATTAGAAGATCCATTTTGAATAATGACGTCAGAAATTTTTTCAATGGCGCAGATGGATTTTGCCGCATTGAGATTGATGGCCGCCTTAGGCATACCAAATACTGCACAGCTCGCTTCATCTTGCGCCACCGTAAAAGCGCCGCCACGACGCAGTTCTAACATTGACTTTGCCCCATCACGCCCCATTCCCGTGAGTAATACTGCTGTTAGCGGCCCATTCCAGTGTTCCGTTAAGGAGTTCCAAAACACATCCACGGAAGGACGATAAGGAAAGTCTTTCGGTTCCTTGATGTAGTTCAATTCTCCATTGCTTTGCAATACCAGGTGATCATCAGTCCCCGCTAATAACACTTGTCCGGGATGAGGCCGGTCGCCAGGTTTAGCTAATCGCACGGGTAATGTGATTTGTTGATTAAGCCAGTCCGCTAATCCCTGAGAAAACTGTACATCCACATGTTGGACAATAACAATTGCCGAATTATAGTCAGCCGGTAATCCTTTCAGCACAGTCGCCAGTGCCTGAGGCCCTCCCGAAGAAGCGCCAATGGCAACAAGGCTAATACTTTGCAAGGCTGGCTTTTTGTTTGCAGAGCGCTCAGCGGCAATCGAAAAATCACTTGCGCAGGCATTTTCAGCCGCTTTTTCCGTCGATTTTTCCGAAGCGCTTTCCAAAGCTTTTTCAGACGTTCTTTCAAAACAAATAGGCTCCTTAATAACACGAGGAACCACGGAAACGGTATCGCTGCTACGCGATTTCGTCAAAACATTCAGCATTGAAATTTTAAGCAATAAGGCTTCCTGAGCGCTACCTGCACTTTCCCCCATGAGCACCGGGGTATTAACCGCGTCCAGGGCTCCGTTACCCATGGCTTCAAAAACCAGCGCAGAATTGCTGTGGACCGATGACGTCACCACTAAAATAGGGCATGGTGAAGAGCGCATGATTTGACGAGTGGTCTCAACCCCGTTCATTTCAGGCATAATGATATCCATCAACACTAGATCGGGAAGATCCTCAGCACAACAGGCTACGGCTTCTTGCCCTCCCGAAGCCATCCAGGCAATTTCATGTTCCCCGGTGCTTTGTACCACCCGACGCAAGCCCTCAAGCGCCATTGGCATATCATTGACAATCGCAATTCTCATTTCTGAGCCTCACCAATCAAATCTTCGACCGCATCAGTGAGAGCATCATCATTAAAGCTGCCTTTCGCCAAATAGTAATCTGCCCCGGCATCCAGCCCACGACGGCGATCCTCCACGCGATCCTTGTAAGATACGATCATTACTGGCATTGATTTAAGGTGCAGGTCTTGTTTGATCAGGTTTACCAACTCAATGCCGTCCATACGGGGCATATCAACATCTGTCACTATCAAGTCATAATGTGTTCGTCTGACAGCATTCCAACCATCCATGCCATCCACGGCAACATCCACGAGATAACCTTTAGATTCAAGCAAATCTCTTTCTACCTCTCGTACTGTCAACGAATCGTCTACCACCAAAATACGTTTGCGTGAAATTTTTAGTTGTTCCTCAGCCAAATGATAGGCTTCATCGAGCCGTCCTCCTGTTACGATATGGTTAATGCCCCGTACCAGGTCGTCCACATCCAGTATAAAAAGAGGATCACCATTTTCCATGAGTGCTGCTGAACTCACATTAGGCACTTTGCCTAAACGATCATCCAGGGTATGCACCGATAACTGCCGTTGATCAATATAGCGATCCACAACCACACCATACTGATCTAAGCGATCACTGATGATAACGACCGTAATGCGATCTTCCCCGATTGGCATTGATTCAAAACCAAGAACCTGTGCTCCGGAAATCAAACCAATGTTTTTATTGTTGAGGCTGATATATTGCCTGCCCTCCATATCTGAAATATCTTCAGTAGAAACATTGAGAATCCGGTCAACCTTATTTAAGGGGAATGCATAGGGTTCATTACCAATATCGACCAATAGCGCAGAAATTACAGATAAAGTGAGGGGGAGCGTTAAAATAAATTCTACACCGAGGCCTGGGCGATTTTTAATATTGACGGAGCCACCCAGTGCTTTCACCATATCCCGCACTACGTCGAGGCCAACCCCCCGGCCAGATACTTCCGATACTTCGTCGCGAGTTGAAAAATCAGGCAAAAACAAGAACTCAAGTAACTCATCATCCTCAAGGTCCTTAACCATTTTGTCACTGATTAATTTTTTGGCGATGAGTTTTTTAGTGAGGTTGGCAACATTGATTCCTCCGCCATCATCTGCGACGGATATTTTCAACATGCCCGACGAATGGGATGCCGATAAATTTATGGTCGCCTGGGTAGGCTTGCCATAAGATACGCGTTGTTCAGTAGACTCAATCCCATGATCGACAGCATTCCGAAGCAAATGATTGATGGGTGATTTAATTTTGTCGAGAACATCTCTATCAACCGCACAATCCAGGCCGTGGATATTGAGTTTTACATCCTTGTCGAGAGACCTCGCAATATCCCGCACCATACGTTTAAGCCCGGCGGTGCCATCTTCAAAGGGACGCATTCGGCTTCCCGCCACCTCGTTATAAAGCTTAGTGGCGAGGTGGCTGCCCTTTCGATCATAATCATCATATAAATTTATATGGTCACTCATCGACAGGCGGCATACATTCAAGCGCACCAGCACATCTTTATGCGCACCGTTATCGATGACGTTATTCGCGATCATTATTTCGCGCCAAACCTCTAATAACGTGACCAGTTCATCCTGTTGTCGCTTGATGTTGTACAACGAATTTTTAAATCGGCTGCCCGCTTTGGATTCAACCAGTAACTCACCTGCCATGCCCAATATGCGTGACATTTTTTCAGCACTGATGCGCAATGACCGGTCATCACCCGCTTGTACGCTTGTTGGAGCAGACACTGGCGGCTCAGTTTCGCTCTCAAAAGCTGAGGCAACCGCTGCTTGATCTGTTGGTGGAGGGGCCGGTTTAGTGTCACCTTTAAGGACCGCGCTCAATGATTCACAGACAGCAACAATCCGTTGGTTATTGCTTTCGTCCCACGTCGAAATTTCTGACTCAGGGACGTTGGAAACTACAATAACCATATCTACTGCGGCCAATAATACATCGATATCATTACTGGACAAGGATAATTCATGTTTTTGTGCGGCCACAAAAACATCTTCCATGACGTGAGAAATTTTCACCACAGGCTCAACCGAGACCATACGAGCCGCCCCTTTCAATGAATGAGCGGCTCTCATTAATGCTTCAAGTGTACTTGCAGCATTTGGGTCTTCCTCTAAATTCAGAAGCTCTGCAGCCAGCGTGGCTGTTTGAGATTCAACCTCCATACGAAACAGGTCGAACATCGACATATCACCCAGGCCACCCGAGGTTGGACTCACAGGTTTATTCCCTCCAGTCGATGTTGAAGCAGTGCAATATCCAACACTGCCACGTTATTATTGCTGTTATTTAAAACCCCCAGCAACATACCACTTCCTTCAAATTCCAGGGTAGCAGGGGGTGGTTGTAACTCATCAATAGCGTAACCACATAACCCACTCACTTGGTCAACGCTAAAGACATAATTTTTGTCACCCAGTAGGACGACCAGAAACCGGCCCATAATGGTGATATTTTCTTCAGCCAGGCTAACGTGTTTAATGCCGAGAATATTTTCGAGCGAGTAACAAATTTGGATTTCACCCGCAATGTTAACAATACCTTCCACTTCTTTGTTTCGGTTTCGGGGTATGCGATGAATGGTGCGTTGCTCGGTAACTTCTTCCAAACAGGCCGTCGGTAGAGAAAACCATTCCTCGCTTATTCTAAAAACCATCACGCTGACATCGTGATGGCTGTCTGATGATGCTGTTATCGCTAATTTCTTACGCCATTCCGACAAATAACCCGCCGGAGGTGCTTTTTCAAAGACCCGTCGACCTTCATCAGAAAAAACCGGGCAGTTGCGACAATGAATATATTCACTCAACCGCTCACATTTGTTATCAACATTGCTCCACACGCCAATTTCAAGCCAGCATTGTTTATTGACCATTGATTTATGAGAACTATTTTTCATGAACGAATTTTCACACCCGGTTTATATTGAACGGTATTAATCACTCACTATTTTTTTTACGTGCTTTTTGTTCACGCCGACGATAATATTCTGAATTTTCATTATCGCCGCGAACTTCGGCTATTTGTGCCGATAAGCCCAGCGCTTTTTGATGATGAGGGGCTAAATAAATCGCCTTTTTCAGCAATGATTCTGCGACATTGGTACTCCCACGAAGATTGCTAATCAAGCCAAGGTAATAATATCCATTGGCGTCCTCTGGCTCATTTTTTAACAACGCTTCACAAGCAATGGTAGCTTCATCATAATGAGCAATTTCAATAAACTTTTCGACTTTTTGCCAGGTCGAATTTTTTCCGAATCCTTTCCGGGTTACTTTGCTTTTTGCGGTGTTATATTTTCGCTTTACTGAGGGATTTTTGATTTTTTCAGACAGCGCCAGATCTTTCTTTGTGACCTCTACCAGCTGCGCGTAAATATCTTTCAGCTTCCCTACGGGCTCACTATTGGTGCCTTTTTTTTGCTTAACAACGGCGCTAGATTTCAGCGCTGGAATAATTGAGTCTTTCCGGTATGCAAATGATTTTTGCATACCGAGCTTAGAGAAATGTTTCTTGTTGATTTGTGCGGCTTCAGCATGTCCCACAAAAATGACTCCACCTTTTTTTAACAGGGTATATAGCTTATTAAGAATTATTTTTTGAGTTTCACGGGAAAAATAAATTAATAAATTCCGACAAAAAATAACATCATAATATTCAGCGACAGGACATATCTTATCACTTAGTACGTTGGCTAAACTGAATGACACGTGACCTTTTATTTCAGGCAACAGCTGGTACCCGGACCGGCTCTTTTTAAAGTATTTCTCTTGAATACCCAACCCTGGCTCACGAAATGAATGTTTCCCATAAATAGCACGTCTCGCCTTCGTCAGAGCACGCTTACTAATATCCATGGCATCAATTGAAAACTCACCTTCGCCCAGCCCCTCGTCACGTAGTGCCATCGCAATAGAGTATGGTTCTTCCCCTGTGGAACAAGGCAGACTTAACACTTTTAGTGGTTTCAACCCGACTCTACCCACTCCGGATGCCCCCATATTGGAGACATAATCCCGTAAAGCATAAAACGGGGCGACATTCCTGAAAAACCAGGTTTCCGGTACAACGACCTCTTCTACCAGCTCATCAAATTCTTTTGGGTTGTCCATTAGAAGAGCAAAGTATTGTTGCTCAGAGGAGATCGTCAACTGGTCAAGGCGACAGGTAATCGCTCTTTCGATACTGGATTCCCCCACCGTATCGGTATGAAAACCGATACGTTTTTTTAAGAGGTTTTTGATTTTTGTAAATGCCATGTTTTATTTATCCATGACCGTTATATTTCCAGTATCTGGCGTGTCATCATCTACCGTTTTAGTTCCACCGTCTTCTGTATCAAGTGCCGGTAACTCTTCTGTTGTAAACGTTTCTATTGTAAACAAGGCATCATCAATTTTATCAAATATATTTCGGGGAGTAATCATAGTGATTATTCCCGTCAGATCATTGGTGACAGGGCCGATAAAAGGCAGCTCAGGATTGTGCATACCAGGGTCTACAAATGCACCCTCCTCAGCAGAAAATGTTTCCGTTGCGCGTTCCACTAAAAGACCAAGGGTTAATCGTTTATCTTTCTGCGTCAATAGTGTGACCAGAATTATTCGTGTGCTCAATTTTTTCCCACACGGCCGACCAATAAACAACTGGCACAAATCAATCACGGGAACCGATTTTCCGTGGTAATGGAGCAAGCCCGCGGCATAGTCCGGCAACCCCGGTATCACTTTTAAAGTGACATAAGGGACAATTGCCGTAATTTGATCAATCGAAATGACGTAACGGGTATCAGCAATAAAAAATTGTGAATACAGCACGGGTATATCCTAATTGTCTATTTTGCTCACTCGGAACTTGGTAACCCCGCTTTGCAAAGATTGCGCCGCACCATTCAACGATTCAATGGCCGAGGTGGAATGGCGTATGGATTCAACGGTCTGTTGCGCAGATTCACTCAATTGAACCATAGCCTGGGTAATTTGCTGGGCGCCTTGAGCCTGGAAATGCATACCTTGCTGCACATTTTCAAATCGAGGCGTAAGCTCTTGAACGTCATTAATAATAACCACAAGATGTGATGACACCTGTTGTATATCTTCAGCACTACTGCGCACTTGATCCGTAAATTTCTCCATACTCAATACCCCGGACGACACTGCAGATTGCATTTCCTTCACCATTTTTTCAATATCCAATGTAGCCACCGCAGACTGGTCCGCTAATCGTCGTATCTCTGTAGCGACGACGGAGAAACCAAGCCCATATTCACCGGCCTTTTCAGCTTCAATGGCGGCATTCAGTGACAATAAATTGGTTTGATCCGCCACTTTGGTAATCGTGGTCACCACGCTATTGATGTTGCGGGCTTTTTCATTAACGATTTCAAACTTGGTGGCAATGGAAATCGACGCTTCAACAATTTGCTGCATGGTCGATTCCATGCGCCCCAGGTCTTCATGTCCCTTGGCTGCCGAAAGCCGTGTACGATCTGCCACCTCAGCCACTTCATCCATGGTGTTGGTGAGTTCTTTGGTCGTGGCGGCTATCTCCGTCGCGGTCGCAGCAATTTCATTGGTGGTTGCCGCCTGTTCTGCAATCGTTGCTTCTTGTTGTTTTGCGGTCGCGGCTATTTCTGTCGCTGACGAAGTGACCTGAATACCGGAATGTTGAACCTGGGCAACGAGTGAATTCAACCTCGCCAACATTGATTGAACCCCAGAGGCAAGATCATCAATAGTATCGTTACCATCGATATCAATAATACCGGTTAAATCTCCCTCTGAAGTTAAGGACACAACACGTAATATTTCCTCGACCTTTTTCTCGAGACTTTCCACCGTTTCTCTTTTTTGTTCAGTCGAGGTTGAAATGTAAGTGATCATGATTTGCAGACTTTCGGCTAGCTCCTCAATGGCACCAGTGCCCTTTTCCATGTCAATGGTCACGTCAAAATTACCATCAGTGACACGATTAACGACGGCTAATAGATGGTCGACCTTGTGTCTGAGCTCTTCTGCTACCCGATACTCCCTTTCACTCGCCGCGTTTACATTTTCAGCCATCATATTAAAGGCTTCAGACAAGTTTCCGATTTCATCTTTGCGATCAACAACGGCACGAATCTTTGTATCACCATTGGCACGTTGTACCAGGACCTCGTTCAAATTTGCTAATGGTTCGACTATCCAGGATTTAATTAACACATTAATTAACACCAGACCCAAAGAGAAAAACCCTAGGTTAAACCATAAGGTCAACCAGAACTCATTATTAACCGCCTTATCTATTTCCGAGAGAGAATAGCCAATACGAATAGCGCCATTGACAGCTCCGGAAGGCACGTTATGGCATCGTAAACAGTTAACACCACGCGTATTTTCAGTGGCTTTAAAGGGGGTAATTACGATCATCATACGTTGACCACCCCGCTCTACGATGCGCGTAATGTGTTCACCCGATAACGCTTGATTATCAAGATCATCCAGCGGCGCCTCATCAGGAAAGCCAGGGCCAAACTGTGCTTTCACAGGCTCACCACGGATGACGCGAGCTTCAAGTATTTGCTTTCGTGCCAGCATTTTATTCCGCAGGATGGCGCGTTGATCCATAGTGCCCGTCAGCATCATGGTGTTTAAACTGTCAAAATACAGTGTGGTCATTTCCTTGACCTGATATTCTGCCAATTCCATCAACCGATCACGCTCATGTATGACGGCAACCGTTGTTACCAGAATCAACATGATTAAAAAAACAATACCGACCGTTACATTGACCTTTTTTCGAAGTGAGTAGCGACCTGCCAACGATATTGATGTTTCTTTGCTCATTAATTTTTCCTGGAAAGTTTAGTGGTTATTAACCGAGTCTCTGTCATCAAGGTCTGTGTCGTGGATGCTGACACCGATACCCGTACTTGTCCTTTCTTCTAGTATTTATTGTCAGCTTGTAGTGTTTACTAACATTCATTGCCATTCTTAACGACTAGCGCAACGGAAGGCGCATTAAAATCCACCCATTAAGTTGGCGGACAGTACCAAAAAAACTTTAGGAATCCCAATGAGTTGGCCCTTTTTGGTGCAATCTTAACAACTTAAGCACCAAGAAGGGTAGAAGAACAGAGGAAAATCGACAGACAGGCGAGTTTCTGGTGAAAATTTCACCAGAAACTCGCGATAAGAGAGGATTAAACCGCCAAATCAGGTAACGTCAGCTACCGTAAGTTACCAACAGTGCAAAAACAGGATGAATTGCACCGTTGGCTGAAGAAGACTTACTTTCTGACTGAGGTAATACACCCGTAGAAACTCATATTACCGACTCAATAGGCTTATTTTTATTATGGGTAATACCCAATACCTGAGCCTATATTGACAACATTACCCTTAATGAGAATCAGGTACTACGCCGACTTGTGGCATATTCGCCAGGCCAGTCTCACGGGCATGTTCCTCGAAGCCCTGGTTCTTCCAGAAGAAGGCACCGGGCATGGTGGTAGGAATCACCAACACGTAAAACAAAGCGCGCCCCATAATGGCTGATGCCAGGAGTGATACAAACACCACTGAGGCAAAGACGATACTGGGAGCAGTAGACAACATCAGCACGAGCACCAGAGCAGCGTTCACGGCCAGCAAGCCATTACGCAGCCAATAGGAATTGCCAAATTTGGTGGTCTGGATAAAGTGAGAGGCTGCCCCTTCTCCACCATTCTTGCGCAAATCACGTGCATGGGCCCACAGACCCACGGCCTCCAGGATCAAGCCCAATAAAGCGACCAGAGCCATTTGTGGCAAAATTGACATCAGCGCATTGGTGTCCAGGATGACACCCCCGACAATGGCAAAAACCGCCGCCCCCAAGACCAGAGCTGTACCGACGAAACTACTGCCCGTTTGCCAGTGATCCCAATAAGGACGTGCAGGAATTCGGTACAGTTTGTACATGTAATAGAACCCTGCCACACCACCGATAATTCCACCCACCGCAGCCGCCATCGCTAAAGCCTGAGCAACTGGGTGTTCAAACAGCGAGAAGAAACCAAAGCCTACCATGCCACCAAAAAACAGCGATACGCCGGCGATTTCACGACTCACAGGGGATAAACGCCAGTTATTAAAGCCACGATAAAAGCGCATGGGTTTGCCCAAGTGCATATTCAACTTAAACATCCCAATACTGAGCACCACAAACATTGTGACCATCAGCGGTAAAAAGGCATCGGCTTTCACGGCTTCAATGCTGTTCAAGCCTACTAACGGCCCAAACATCAGCAACATAAAGGCACCAATGACGGTTTGTGTGCACAGCGTAAAGACGATGTGTGCGTTTTCATGGGATGTCAGCAGCTTACGCAGATTCCATAAACGCTTTACCTTGGTCTTGCCCTCATCCACTACGGGTACATGTTTATTCTTGGCATCATCCCGGTGATATTTAAGCGGCATGGTATCTGGGCGGCTCATTTCACGAGGTAATGACCGCTTCTGCTCAAAACGAATGTTAGGGTGAGTAATATCCGAGCTGGGGAAACCGGGAATATCCAATTTGGTTTGGTCACGGTTTTCCGGTGAGTTATCGATGACGCCAAACTCCAGCGCCCCACCCAAACAGGCCGTCACACAAGCGGGTTTGAGCCCAACTTCCAGGCGATCCACACACATATTGCACTTGGTCACTTCCCCTTTTACGGGGTCCAGCTGCGGCGCATTATAGGGGCATACCCAGGTGCAATAGCCACAACCAAAGCAAATATCAGGGTCCTGCAACACCGCACCGTATTCGGCAAATTTGGTATAGGCGCGGGTTGGACAGCCTTTCAGGCAAACCGGGTCATCGCAATGATTACACGCCATGGAAATATTCAGGCGCTGGTAATCAGGATAAGTACCGCCCTCTACATAACCCACACTGCGAAACGCGATATGACCCGGGTTATCATTTTTCTCGCTACAGGCCGATTCGCAGGCATGGCAGGCAATGCAGTTATCTGCCGAAAAATGAAAGCCATGCTGTTTATAACGATTAGGGTTGTCACTAATACTACTGTCGTTATTAATGTTCAGACTGTGGCCGTGCAGTTTGCTGGCTTTGTCTGCCAGCTCTATAAATTTTCCGTGAGCATTTTTTGCCCGAGTTTCCGGGTCAGCAAGAAATGCATATTTTGGTTCATCTTTGCGTACTTGAAACATAGGTTAGCCTGTTTATCAGTTTCTTTCGTAGGGTGGGCAGTGCCCACCATTCACACCTGCACGGTGGGCAATGCCCACCCCCAACTAATAGTTACGTAACTCAACATTCAGCTTTGCGGCTTCTTCCTGATCCACAGCTTCGATACGGCAAGCATTCTGCTTAAAGGCAGGCTGACGTGAATGCGGGTCAAGCAACCCTAAGGTCAAACGATTCACGCAGTCATGAAAGTGGAAAGGAATAAACACCATGTTATGAGGTACACGTTGCGTTAACTGCACGAGCACCACGGCATCGCCGCGTTTGGACACCACGCGCACATAGGTCATGTGTTCAACGCCCAGTTCAGCCGCGGCATCCGGGTTCATTTCCATGAAGGCCGTTGGGCTGAACTTGTTACAGTTAGCCACTTTACCGGTTTTGGTGCGCGTATGAAAATGCTCCACCAAACGACCCGAATTCAACCAGAAGGGATATTCTTCATCAGGTACTTCGTTGTTTTCAATATACGGTAGCGGTATCAGTTTGGCCTTACCGTCTGGAAACTGAAATTTGCCATCCATATAAAGCCGTGGGTCACCGACCTTGTTGCCATCAGCATCGTTACTGGTTTCATCATCCCTGCAGGGCCATTGCAAACCACGCGCTGCTTCCAGCTTGTCATGATCCATACCGGAAATATCGACTAAACGCCCTTTGGATAACGCGCGCATTTCATCAAACACTTCCGACGATGTTTCAGGGAAGTGAACCTTTTTCCCTTGTTCAAAGCGTTTAGCCATCTGGCTAATAATCCACAAATCAGACTTGGAATTTTTATAAGGCTCAGTCACCTTACGCACCATATTCACACGACGCTCAGTGTTGGTGAAAACACCTTCTTTCTCTGCCCACACTCCGGCGGGCAAAAACACGTGGGCATATTGAGTGGTTTCCACATCGACATAGGAGTCCTGCACGATGAGGCATTCCAGTTTTTCCAGTGTCTTGCGAATACGCGCGGTATTCGGCATGGAAGTCATGGGGTTGGTCGCGACCAGCCACAAGCCCTTGATCTGTCCGGTTTCAATGGCAGGGAATATATCGGTTTCTGTCAGGCCGCGTTTTTTCGGGAAAAACTCCGGGTCAACGCCCCAGAACTTGCCCACTTCTTCCCGGTGATCAGGATTTTCCAGCGCACGGTAACCCGGCAAACCAGAACAGGATGACCACTCGCGGGTACCCATAGCATTACACTGGCCGGTGATAGACAGTGATGTACCACCTTCCTTGCCTATGTTGCCAGTCATCAAGTTGAGGTTATTAATCCCCACCACTCCGTCAGAACCATGTGTGGACTGGTTAATACCCATGGTCCAGATCGACATGGCAGTACCGGCCTTGGCATAAAGCCTTGCAACAGTACGAATGGTATCTTCATCAATGCCGCAAATTTTTGCCGCACTAACAGGATCGTAATCTTTCACGCAAGCTTCTACCGCTTCAATACCATTGGTGTGTTGATTAATGTAGTCGCGATCTTCCAGGCCTTCTTTAAGAATGACGTGCATCAATGCATTGAGCAGCACCACATCAGTACCTGGGGTAATGGGCAAATGCATATCGGCAAACTGGGCCAACATGGTCACCCGGGGGTCAATAACGATCAGTGGGAAATGTCTTTTTTCGCGAGCTTCGCGCATCCGCCAATAGATGATGGGATGCTGTTCCGGCAGGTTTGAGCCAAAGGCCATCAAACATTCTGTCGTTTCGAAATCGTCATAACAGCCGGGAGGGCCATCAGAGCCAAATGAACGCTTGTACCCGGAAACCGCTGAAGCCATACACAGGGTGGTATTGCCATCGTAGTTATTGGTGCCAATAACGCCACGCGTTAATTTTCCGAGGGTATAAAATTCTTCGGTGAGCATCTGCCCCGTAGAGACAATCGCAAAAGAATCGCGGCCGTATTTTTCTTGAATGCGTTGAATCTCGGAACCGGCTTTGTCTAGGGCAGCATCCCAATCCACAGGACGGTAGTCGTCGTGCATCGAGTCGCGAATCAACGGTTCTACACCGCGACCACTGGCCTCGAAGATATCGTGCTCGGTAATACCCTTAATGCATAATTTACCACGATTAACGTCGGCGTCACCGACACCGCGAGAGGCAACCGCTTTCTTCTCCGCGTTAACCCCCACTTCAATGGAACACCCTGTCGAACAATAACCACAGGTGGTATAAATCCATTTCTCGACTTTTTTGTCGACCATCTTAATCGGGTTTTTCTTACCGCGTCCGAAGAGCATTACCTTCCCCCTCAACTGTCTTTCTTCGCTCTGGGTTTATTCCCAGAGCGCGTGTAGTCAGGTAGCAGTAGCAACCTGACGTCTTTTGTCATGTAGCAGGCACCCCAAGGTACTTTCCCAAGTTCGCTGACCGCGAATCATGAGAACACATCATGAGAACACATCATGACCTACAGAGAATTAACTCCCCGCAGTTTGCCGCCCTCACCTGTTTCAGACAAAGGCGGCAGTGCTGAGGGGTAAAATAATTAACCTGCTTTCAACAATAACTCAACTTGAAGTAACTTTTGGCACCTACTGTAGCCTGCACTGTTATTGTAGGGTGGGCAATGCCCACCACTTATTGCTTTGCCCAGGCCGTAATGGTGGGCAATGCCCACCCTACACTCAGAAGCTGAGTATCCTTGTAGAGGCAAGTTAATTAAAACTATTTATGCATTAAGCAGCAATGCACTCGTTATTATTATTTATGCCGTTGGCGAGGTAAATAACATTACCTTGCCGCCTTCGACTTTTACGGCATAACTAATAGCACAACCTTCATCTGGCGCAACGGCTTCGCCGCCATCCAGTTCAATATTCCAGTTATGCAGCGGGCACGTTACGCGCTTACCGTGCACTATGCCCTGCGATAATGGGCCCTTCTTATGAGGACATTCATCAAGCAGTGCAAAAATTTCATCTTCCGCTGTACGGAATACACCAATATTACCCTTCGCTGTCTTTACCACTCGCGCGCCAAGCTTGGGAATATCGTCAATGGTACCTACTTCAATCCACTCAGACATGATGATTAACCTATTTCTTTCATTGCGACAAATTCGTGCTGTGCAACGCCTTCACTGGCGCGTTCAGCCCATGGGTCTGTTTGTGAGTATTTCTGAGACTCTTCGAATCGAGCGGCCAGGGCAAGGCGGTTTTCTGGGTCATCTAATACATACTTTTTAACATGTGAAAGCCCCACACGTTCAATCCACGGTGCAGTACGCTCAAGGTAATGTGCTTCTTCACGGTACAACTGAATATAAGCCTTAGTGTACTCGTGCACTTCTGCTTCGGTATCGACCTTACACAGTAGATCAGTGACGCGCACCTTGATGCCGCCGTTACCACCGACGTGTAATTCGTAACCCGAATCCACACACACCACACCAAGATCCTTAATGGTGGCCTCGGCACAGTTACGCGGACAACCCGATACCGCAATCTTAAACTTGTGCGGCATCCAGGAACCCCAGGTGAGCTTTTCCAAGTCCATGCCCAGGGTAGTCGAATCCTGCGTACCGAAACGACACCAGGTTTTGCCCACACAAGTCTTAACAGTACGCAACGCTTTACCGTAGGCGTGACCGGAAACCATGCCCGCGGCATTAAGGTCTGCCCAGACAGCTGGCAACTGGTCTTTCTTTACACCCAAAATATCAATACGTTGACCACCCGTGAGTTTCACTTCTGGCAGCTCAAATTTATCGACGACATCGGCAATAGCACGCAACTCATTCGGCGTGGTCTGACCACCCCACATACGAGGAATCACCGAATAAGTGCCATCTTTCTGGATATTGGCATGGGCACGTTCGTTGATGAAACGCGACTGCGCATCATCCTTCATTTCAGCAGGCCATGCAGCCAGCAAATAATAGTTCAAGGCCGGACGACAGGATGCACAACCATCAGCGTTCTTCCAGTTCAACAAATTCATTACACTGGGAATGTCGGTAAGGTGCTCGACACGAATCGCTTTACGCACTTCATCGTGGGTGTGCTCGGTACACTTACACATAGGCTTCAAGTGCGGGGCAGCGGAGTAATCACCCCCCAGCGTATTGGCCAGGATTTGCTCAACCAAACCGGTGCAAGAACCACAGGAGTTGGAGGCTTTCGTGTGTGAACGCACATCATCCAGTGTAAACAGGCTCTTGACGGTTATTGCCTGTACGATTTCACCCTTGTTAATACCGTTACAACCACAGACTTCCATTGTATCAGCCATAGTGGCTGCAGCGTTTTCGCCACCGTGACCCGAGTCACCCAAATGGGCCTGACCCAACATTAAGCTCTTGCGGAAATCACTAACGTCAGTGCCATCACGCATTAATTGGAAGTACCAGGCACCGTCGACGGTATCACCGTACATGACCGCACCCTGAATTTTGTTGTCCTTCAGCACAACCTTTTTGTAGATACCTGCTGCGGCATCCTGCATCACAATTTCTTCGGTCGACTCATCACCAATGAAGTCACCGGCAGAGAACAGATCAATGCCTGTGACTTTCAATTTAGTAGAGGTAATAGAACCTTCGTATTTTGCGATACCCATTTTTGCCAGATGATTGGCACAGACCTTAGCCTGTTCAAATAATGGCGCAACCAAACCGTAAGTCTCGCCACGATGCTGCACACATTCGCCCACAGAATAAACACGAGGGTCGTAGGTTTGCATGGTGTCGTTAACCACCAGACCGCGTTCACAATGCAGGCCGACTTTTTGAGCCAGCGCCATGTTAGGACGGATGCCAACGGCCATGACCACCAGATCAGCCGCGATTTCCAGCCCACCCTTGAAGCGCACACCCTTAACGTGATCTTCGCCAACAATGGCCTCAGTGCTGGTGGACATCAGGAAGTTCAAACCACGTTCTTCCAATGAGGTCTTCAACATGGCACCGGATGCGGAGTCCATCTGACGCTCCATGAGCGTATCCATCAAATGCACTACCGTGACGTGCATGCCTTGCAGCATCAAACCGTTGGCCGCTTCAAGGCCCAACAGACCACCGCCAATGACGACCGCGTGCTTGTGTGCTTTAGAGGCATCCAACATGTCATCCACGTCCTTAATGTCGCGGAAGCTGATGACACCGGGCAGTTCATGGCCTGGAACAGGAATAATGAAAGGATTGGAACCTGTGGCGATTAACAGTCGGTCGTAAGACTCTTCGCTGCCATCGTCAGCGATCACCTTGCAAGCACGGCGGTCGATGTCCACGATTGTTTTGCTGGAATGGAGCGTAATATCATTCTCGGCATACCATTCCACGCTGTTAAGCATGATTTCATCGATGGTTTTCTCGCCGGCCAACACGGGTGACAGCAAAATCCGGTTGTAGTTACCGTATGGCTCAGAGCCAAATACGACAATGTCGTACATGTCCGGTGCGATCTCGAGCAATTCCTCGACAGCCCGCATACCGGCCATACCATTGCCTATAACGACGAGTTTTTCTTTCATCAAACCTCTCCGATCAAAATAATATAAATAACACATGCTGCCATGAGCGTATTACAGACGCCGTTAACTGAGGACTATAAGCACGCTAATATACTCGCACGTAGCAAGCTTCGTGCCAGCATCAGCGAAGACTATTAACTCATTGTTTTATTGGAATTATTTTCAGGAACACCAAAAACCAAACAACAGCAGGCCGTTCAATCGCACCACTTTAGTGCATTCTAATATACCGAATGCCACTTTGTGTACCCCAGCCTAGAAAAGCGGCGAAATGTTAGCGGTTATATCGTCCAAAAGCCAGTTCTCACAACACTTTTTATAGAGTCCGCTTTCCCATGAGCCTACAAAACTAAAAGAAAGTGCTGAGTGCTAAAAGAAAGTGCTAAGTGCTAAAAGAAAGTGCTGAGGACTGAGGACTCAGTAAAAAACCTCGGAACCTTCTCAGTTCTCAGTCCTTAGCACTGCCCTACCAGAATCTGCACTTGCGCTGTGCATTTTCAATTATAATAAACACCTGCACAAACAAAAACCAATGCAAAAACAGCCACTTAACAAAATGGCATATTTATTGCTTAGAAATCGATAAATCACAGGAAATATAAGTAAAACAAACATGCCTCAAAAATTTAACATTCTGGATCTCAGCAAAGACAACATCCGAATCCTTCACTACACCTGGTTCGCCTTTTTCATGACCTTTGTGGTGTGGTTGGGCCTCGGCCCCATCATGCCATTCATCAAAGAGGCATTATCCCTCACTGATCAACAGGCCAAGGTGTTGCTCATCCTCAATGTGGCTATGACCATTCCCGCACGCATTATTGTCGGAATGCTGGTGGACAAACTTGGCCCCCGCATCATGTACACCGGCATTCTGGTCTGTGGTGGCGCGATCAGCATTGCCTTTGCCTGGTCAGACAGTTACGAACAACTCGCCCTACTGCGCTTCCTGTCCGGCTTTATCGGTGCTGGTTTCGTGGTCGGCATTCGTATGATTGGCGAATGGTTTCCCGCCAAGCAAACCGGTATCGCGCAGGGCATTTACGGTGGCTGGGGCAATTTCGGTGCTGCGGGTGCTGCCGGTACCCTGCCCTTTATTGCGGCCAGCATTGATAGCACGGACGGCTGGCGCATAGCACTCACGGCCGCCAGCATCGCTGCCATTCTCTACGGCCTGTTTTACTACACTCGTGTGCGAAACACCCCGAAAGGCTCCACTTACTTCAAGCCCAAAAAGACCGGCGCCATGGAAATTACCAGCGGTGGTGACCTAGTATTGTACATGCTGATGAACATTCCCCTGTTTTTGGCTCTCGGCGTTCTCACCTGGAAACTATCCCCCGCTGACATGGGCCTTATCGGCGAAAATACCACCTGGATAATCTACGCCGCACTCGTCGGCATCTATGGGGTACAGCTATGGAAAATCTGGCATATCAACAATCATGTGCTGAAAAACCCCATACCGGAAATGCACCGTTATAAATTCAAGCAAGTGGCTATTCTCGACTGGGCTTACCTCGTTACGTTCGGCACCGAACTGGCCGTAGTGTCCATGCTCGCCATGTTTTACGTAAACTGGTTCGACGTGCCGAAAGTCAGCGCCGCCCTTCTTGCGGGCATATACCCCTTTATCAACCTGTTTGCACGCCCCGGCGGCGGTTGGATCAGCGACAAAATCGGCCGCAAACTCACCCTTGGCATCGCCTTCTCGGGCATTACTGTCACATTTCTGGTTTTAGGTCTGGTAGAACAGTCCTGGCCCGTGTGGATGGTTGTCGGCATAACCATTATTGGCGGCATATTCTCCAAGGCTGGATCAGGGGCGGTCTACGCCATGGTGCCGTTGGTACAGCGCCGCATGACGGGGCAGATAGCAGGCATGGTCGGCGCCTTCGGCAATGTCGGCGCGGTAATCTTCCTCACCGTCAATTCACTGGTGGAGTACAATCAGTTTTTCCTGTTTATCGGCATGGTGTCGGGCTTTGTGTTATTAATCATCCTCGCCTTCCTTGAAGAACCCAAGGGACAGATGGCAGAAATATTGCCGGATGGAACGGTGCAGATGATTGATGTTAAATAGACTACGGACACTTATAAATCACTCACGTATGGTGAATGATAATCAGTTATTTTTAGTTTGGTGTAATTAACGCAGAGGCCGCAGAGACGCGGAGGCGCAGAGAAAAACAACGAAAAGGTTTTTTCTGGTTCCCACGGTCCTCCGTGGGAACCAGATATTGAATCAATAGTCAGTGTTCGATATTTTTAACTGAATAATATTTACTTCGTCATTCCGGCGTATACCCTCTGGGGCATAAAGGCCGGAATCCAGTGGCTCTAACGACATTCTAGATTCCGGCCTGCGCCGGAATGACGGATAAAATGTTACCGAAGCAGTAGTAATAGTGAATAATTGTAGTTTTTAGTTAGGTGTTATTAACGCAGAGGCCGCGAAGACGCAGAGGCGCTGAGAAAAACAACGAAAAGGTTTTTTCTGGTTCCCACGGTCCTCCGTGGGAACCCATACCGCACATAATTTTTCACTCGGATACATTCCCATGCAAAAGCATAGGAATGAGATCTTTGAATCATTAGACGGATAAAAGGTACCAAGGCAGTAGTATTTTTTTGTTTGGTGTAATTAACGCAGAGGCCGCGAAGACGCAGAGGCGCAAAGAAAAACAATGGATAGGTTTTCTCTGCCTCTCCGCGTCTCTGCGACCTCTGCGTTCATTCCCAGAGAGCTCATTCAAAACACGCTTCCTCACAAAGGAATAACCAATGCCTCAGATAGTAGACGAACGAACGGAAACAGAAAAACAAATTGAAATAACCTTACGCGAAAAGTTCTCTGAAGAACAAATGTGCGCTTATTTTTTGACGAAAACCATTCGCAGCCAGTATCAATTTGATGATGATTTTATTGCTGACTGGTACAAAGAACTTTTTGAAAAAAAACCTGATGACATTACCACTGCGCGTCGCGAACTCGTTAAGTCATATACCAATATGCTGATGTTTGAAAACAAATATCGCTTCCACCTTGATTATTGGTTAAGGCAATATCAGGAAAAACTGATCACTGAAATGGACACTTTTTTTAGTGGCGAACCGGGCAAATAATAGTATCGGATATCAATGGCACTTAGATAAATTGAATACTACCATCATTCCGGCCAGCACCGGAATGATGAACAGGGTGCTAAAGAGAAGTTTTTCGCTTAACTAAGTGCCATTCGTGTCGAGTATCGATTAATGAAACAGTAGCAATCTTTTCCTTTGGATCTAACAAGAAAAATATATGAAAGCCAAACTCAGCATTACTATCGGGCAATATTCAGAACAGGGATTAAAAACGGAAAACCAGGATTTCCACGGGGCTCTTATTCCCGATGAGCCACAACTGAAAAACAAGGGCATTGCTATTGCCATTGCCGATGGTGTGAGTAGCTGTAGTGCTGGGCGTGAGGCTGCTGAATCCTGTGTGGGCAGCTTTCTTTCTGACTACTATTCCACACCTGACTCCTGGACAGTTAAAACTTCCGCGCACAAAATTCTGACCGCGATTAATAGTTGGTTGTATAGTAAAGGCCAGCAGCAGAACGGCAACCATCACAGCCGTGGCATGATCACGACGTTCAGTTCTCTGGTGCTGAAATCCACCACCGGGCATATTTTTCACGTGGGCGATTCCCGCGTTTACCGCCTGCAACAAAAAAACCTTGAATGCCTTACTACCGACCATCGCCGTTGGGTAGGCGACAAAGATTATCTCAATCGCGCCATGGGTATCGATATCCATCTTGAAATTGATTATCGTCGCACTGAATTGGAAGCCGGTGATATTTACCTGCTGACCACTGATGGTGTGCACGATTTTATGCCTGACAGAGACATTGTCAGCATTATTAACGGCACTCATGACCTCCAGCAAGCCGCGGAGTCTATCGTGAATTTTGCATTAGATAATGGCAGTACCGACAACATTACTTGTCAACTGCTGCGCATTGATGCCTTACCCGTGCAAACGGCCAATGAGGCGCACGAAGAACTCATACGCCTACCCTTTCCGCCCGACCTTGAACCCGGCATGATCCTGGACGGCTATCGCATATTACGTGAGATACATGCCAGTAACCGCACCCAGGTCTACAAAGCCGAGGATGTTGAAAGCGGTCAATTTGTGGTACTCAAAACGCCTTCCGTCAACTACGAAGACGATGCAACGTATATCGAAAGCTTCATTCGCGAAGAATGGGTGGGAAAACGCATCCATAACTCGCGTGTGCTCACTATTTATGACAAGGACCGCCCCCGGCAATGTTTGTATTACGTCACTGAATACATCGATGGGCAGACTCTGCGCGCCTGGATGAACCAGCATCCCAAATCCGACATCAAAGAAGTCCGATTATTGATTGAACAAATTGTTACCGGACTCCGTGCCTTTCATCGTCTGGAAATGCTCCATCAGGATCTCAAACCTGAAAATATTATGCTCGATGCCGATGGAAAAATTCGCATTATCGATTTTGGCTCCACCAAAATAGCCGGCGTTGCCGAGATAAACTCTCCCATTGAAAGGCTAAACCTGCTCGGCACCCGTAATTACACAGCTCCCGAATACCTGCTGGGGCAACCCGGCAGCAATCGCTCCGATATTTTTTCCCTGGGCACTATTTGCTATGAATTACTCACCAGCCATTTACCCTATGGCACCGCCCTCGAAAATGCCGAAAGCGATCAAGCCGTTAAAAAACTGGTTTACCAACCCGGTACTCAGCACAACCCCTTAATCCCGCTCTGGATGGATCGCACTCTGCAAAAAGCGGTGCATCCCGAGCCACAAAAACGCTATGCGGCGCTCTCTGAATTTGTACATGACTTAGCACACCCAAACCCTGATTTCATGCAGGAACAACAACGCCCCTTACTCGAAAAACACCCTGACGAATTTTGGAAATACCTGGCTATTTTAATGATAGCGCTCAATTGTTTAATGGCCTATTTATTGTTGGGTTAAGGTATTTTTTCATATCGATTGATACTGCATCGCACATTCAGCATTACAATAACAAGCGAGGTCAACGCTACAGCGAATATCGGTACCTCGCAGTAGCCGAGGCATTACAAATCTACCGATCGGGTGGTACGCAAATACCGGACAATAGCATTTAACATCTTTTTTGTAGGGGATGGTTTAATAAAAATTGCATAACACCTAATGAATGTAGGGGTGCCCCTTGTGGGTACCCCTATTTCCGCACACACCCAATCCAACACGGTCATTCCCAAACCAACCCCGTAGGTCACGTTGCGCAGCTACGTGACCTTTTACGATTAAATTAATTTATGCTCCATGGCCGCTTTCAACCCTGCATAAGGTGGAACTGCGAGAGGGAATTCCACGCCAGAGTGATGCCTTGCGGCATGTTGTCAGGTAGCTTCGCAACCTGACCTACGATTAACCTAAATTAATCAGTTAGATCTACTGCGGCCGCCTAACGCACTGAATCTAAAATGTTTTTCCAGTTTTTAAGACTCACCCGTAGAATGACTACGCGATCGCCTTAAAAACTGGAAAAACAGTTTATCTTCAGCACCTTAGGCACCCTCGTTACGATCCAACTGATTAATTTAGGATTAACGGAAAAATTTTCAGCTTTCTCTGGTTCTCATGGTCCTCCGTGGAAACCCATTCCGTACATTATTCACAACCATTTCCACGCGCGTACAAATCAACACGGTCATTCCCAACCCAGAGCAACCACAAGGGATTACCCCTTGTGGATTTTAATGCCCTCACTAAAAATCAGTAGAGAAGGATACCCTTCTCTTGTGTACCAGTCCTTCAAATCCTTCCAGCAATCAATTCTCACTTCACCTTTTCCACTTGACAGTTTGCCACGCTGATCTAGGCTAGTAGCTCTACTGTAAAATTTCAGCCTCTTACTCATGAACCAGTAATAAGTATGTTTTCAAGGCACGGAAATCCACGTATGAGAATGACCCTCGATATGCCTCGCGTATCCGGCTGCGATAATGCGGAATGTGCCTATAATAATGATCTTCAATGCCATGCTCGGGCAGTGACCTTGAGTAGCGGTGTAATAGCCCTGTGTGAAACCTGTCATGTTGCCCCTCGTCACGTTCGCAATGTTCAACGAATCGCCGGCGTTGGTTCTTGCAAAAATGCTAACTGTCGACACAATGAAGATTACGAGTGTATTCGTGACGAGATGTACGTCGCCAATATAGATGGCCAATTCGGCTGCCACAGCTTTTCACCACACACTGAATTGATGGAGAATCCCCTTGAAAACCTCGAGCCAGCCCCATCGCGATAGCAGCTTGGCATCGCCTGACGCTTGACACCCTACCCCTCTCATCTAGTCTTGATCTATACCGGTATTTTCTTGTGTTTCCGGGCACAGATTAACGGTCGCTGACGTTACCCTTTTTTTACTCCAATCAGTGAATCAGGAGGCCTGCTATGAAAATCACCCTTGAGATGCCCGATGTGTCGACATGCACGATCACAGACTGCGCATACAACGTTAATGAACACTGTCACGCCCGCGCCATTACCATTGGCGATGGCGCAAACCCCGGTTGTGATACCTATTTGACGGCCAGTCATCATTCCCGTAATTCAACACGTGTAGCGGGCGTAGGGGCTTGCAAGGTGGTCAGCTGTCGTTATAACGATGATTTTGAGTGTATGAGCAACCACATTTCGGTTGCCATGAAAGCGGGGGAAATTAACTGCATTACCTTTAAGCACGTGAATAGCACTTGAATAGCACTTGATAACATTTGAAATACATTGCGGCGGTTCAGCCAATGACAACCCTTCGTAATGGGTTCGTGTGCTCGACTAAATTTTCAGCCTTGTTACCCGCTATTGTTAACAGGCTATGCAGTAATCAAGACATCATAAGCAAAAGGAAATCGGTTCCATGTCCAACGACATTAAAGAGCGCATCCTCAATGCGTTAATTGAGGAGCTAGAGCAAGACAAATTAGTCTTACCCAGCCTTCCCGAAGTGGCGCTCAAGGTGCGCGATACCCTTGACGACGAAAATGCCAGCTTCAAGGATGTTGCCAAGGTTATCAGCACCGACGCGGCACTCTCCGCCAAATTACTGCAGGTTTCTAACAGCCCGCTATTGCGCGGTAGCACACATGTGGACAGCGTGGATGTGGCGGTGACCCGCATGGGCAACACCATGGTGAAAAATTGCGTCAACAGCCTTATTGTTCAACAGATGTTTCAGCCCACGACTGAAATTACCGATCAGCTTTTCCGGTCCTTCTGGGAACACAGCTCAGAAGTGGCCGCTATTAGCCATGCCCTTGCCGGTTTTGCCCGCCTTAAACCCGACCAAGCCATGTTCGCCGGTCTTGTGCATGACATCGGCGCCCTACCCATCATCAAACGCGCTGAAGACATGCCCGAACTGCTCAATGACGTGCCCCTGCTCATCGAGGTTATTTATGACCTGCACACCACCATGGGTGAAGCTTTGATGAAAAAATGGGACTTCCCGCCTGAGATCATAGCCGTCGCACGGGAACATGAAAATATTGACCGTGACCCCGGTGGTGCTCCCGACCTAGTGGATATCGTTATTGCCGCCAATTTACAAAGCTACTTCGGTAAAAAACACCCACTGGCCGAGGTAGCCTGGGGAAAAGTTCCCGCGTTTGCACGATTAGGCCTCGACACAGAAATAAGCGTCATCGACATGGAAGAAACCGGGGAATCCATTAAGGAAATACAGGAATCATTAAGAATGTAGCCCGCTACCTGATCTGATCACACTTTAAACTGGCTCACCAGAGCCCCAAGCTGTTGACAGGAAGATTTCATATCGGCACAGGCGGTGGTAGTTTGGTCAACATCCACCGATGTTTCGTCGGCAATATTACTAATATTAACAATTTTCTGATTAATCTCTTCGGTAACGACCGCTTGCTGTTCTGCCGCGCTGGCAATCTGAGCGTGGCGTCCACCACTTGCTTACCTTCTATTGCAGCGTCATCGGCTTGTTTAGCCGTACCTGCAGCATCACTCGCATTTTTTGCGACTTCATTAATAGTCGCGGACATCTCGTTGATTGCTGTTGCCACCTGCTCGGTCTCGCTACGTTGTCGGTTTACCGAGGAACGGGTGTTACTCATTGAGGCTGCCGTCTGAGAAACGGAATTATCGAGGGTATTGGTCGCCTCCAAAACCAGCGATACAATATTCTGAAACTGCCCCAACATATGATTAATAGCCGATGCTGTAGTGCCGAATTCAACCTTACCACCAACGGGAATACGCCCGGTTAAATCTGAATCACGGTCGATATCCTCGATGGCCGATTTCATACCTTTTAAGGCAGGAATAATGGCACGCCTTAACAACAGGCTAAAGGCGACACCAATAACGGCAACCACAACCAACATAATAAATGACAACACCAATAATCCCTGGTTGGTTTTGTTGACACGCTGGGCCGCGTCACGCAATTGTTCACCAGCAACTCCCACCGCTTCGCTGGCCTGTTTTACACTGTCACCACTGGACTGCGTTGCCGTATGTGCCTGCGTTAAATAATTATTCAACCGCTGCTCAATACTCGTGCCAATATCCCGCGCTTGAGACAAGCGTGAATTTCCTAAAACCCGATTTTCATCCACATATGCATCCACAGCGGCAAGCATTTTTTCTTCATACAGAATGACATTGCCTTTCAGTTCATTGGCTAATGAGGCGTCTATCGTCTGGAATTTTGTTAATTTCGCCAACATATGGTCTCGGGATGACCCGGCATTTTCTTCAGATTCATTTAACCAACTAACCGAGAGGTCATACAGCCAGTAACGCATTTCTGAGAAATCATGGGAAATCCCATTGGAAATCTCGAGGTTTTTTAATAGCTTATTTTGTTGAATCAGTTGCGTATTTTGGCTGTCCACCGCCTCCATCTGCACATCAACATAAGTCGTCTGCTCTTCAATGATAGCGCTGGATTCCTGTATATTAACGATGAGAAACAGTTGTACGAAGAGAACAGACAGGGCGAACAGCGCACTCGCGGCGTAAATTTTGTAGGCGACAGGTACGTCATTCAGTCGCATGGTAGCTTACCTCAGCCCATCTACAGGCTTATTATTTTTTCGGCTTACTCGACGGTTTACTCACCTTTTTATTCGTAAATAACCAAGCTGATGGCACCGCCTAACTCGCCGAGTTTTCCTCCCTCTTTTTTACCGCCGGTAATGTCTTTTTCACCTTTGGGTTCACCATGGCACCCCAGGCAAGATGCCTTGTAATATTCGGGTAAAATAAACCGATAAGCATCTCGACCTTTGTAACTCACCGATTCAAAAAAAGAGGCACCTTTCATATACGCGGCATCCCGAAATTTTGACTCGATAACATTGTGTTCCCATTTGTCCGGTCTATTCGCTCGATTACGCACATAGTTTTTGGGCGCAGTCAGCTCCATTTTCATTTTACCCTTCATTACTACATTAAACTGGCTTGCGACTTGTCTCGCAAAAATCGCGGGTAGAAAACCTTTGAACCCTTTGCCTTTTCATTAATGAGTTCCTGCGCCTCATCCATGACGGTCCCAACAGATGTCAACATGGCCTGCTTGGCTTCCTGGCCCGTTTCCATGTCCAGCGCCGCTCCCGTTGCTTTTTTAAAGTTGGCATGAGTCCGCTTAATGACTTCAGAGGCAGTCAAACCTTTGTTTCCAATGCTGGCATCATTAATGTGTTTTTGCTTATCTGAGATAACGGCGCGAGCCGAACGATAGAGGGTTGTTAATTCATTACTGAGTCTATCTTTATCGACTGCTTTCGCCGGGGTGAAAAAAACAAATACTCCCATGATGGCAGTCAGAATCCACACAGGAAGTTGCGTTGAGATGATGTGCATAATAGCGCTCCCACTTTCTTGATTGTTACATTGTTCAGTGTAGTTCACTGTAGAAAAATGTAGATCAATCAAAAAGTATCAGAGGCTATCTGAACTCTCATATGAGACGCATTTGAGAATGCATCATATTTCCATCCCTTAGTATGTAAAACTCCTTATTTATTACTTTCATCTTCCTCAGCCTGCAACCGTACGCTGTCTTTCCAGGCACGGTGTTTAACCATGGTATCCACCACCAGCTCGATATCGTCTGTTAATGTGATGTAATCAAAATCCGAGTCTGAGACTGTACCATTCGGCAACATCGTCGACCTCATCCAGTCGATGAGACCCTGCCAATAATCCACACCAAATAAAATCATCGGCATGGGGTATATTTTTTCGGTTTGTAGCAACGTCAGAGATTCAAAAAACTCATCCATGGTGCCAAAACCACCCGGCATACAAACGTATCCCATAGAGTGTCTGACGAACATGACCTTTCGCACAAAGAAGTAGCGATAATCCAGCATCAAATTTTGATAAGGATTGGGTGACTGCTCCATGGGTAAACGAATATTCAGCCCAACAGAGGTTGCCTTGGAATCAAAAGCCCCTTTATTAGCAGCTTCCATTACACCGGGGCCGCCTCCCGTAATGATGGCAAAATTTTCTTCCGCAAGACGCTTGGCAATTTCAACGGACTGTTGATAATAAATATTATCAGGCTTCAATCTCGCGGAGCCAAAAATCGATACGGCATAACCAAGGTTTGAAAGCCGGTCAAAGCCTTCTGTAAATTCACTGATTATCCTGAACATGCGCCAGGACTCATCACCTTTGAGGTCATCAATCATCACAACACCCCATTAATTATATGAATGGATTCAATAAGTAAAATATCGTCAATCTTGCACTAAACTGAATATCAGTCACTCGCCAAATCCCATTTTCAATGAATGTTACCCAGATGCCAACCGCGTTTTATTACCGTTCAACATCAATTGGATAGCATCAAATTAGGGAAATTGGGAACTGCGTCGCTAATCACTGGTTAATAAATACTAATGATTTGCCGATAAGGTAGTAAAAGGGAGCTTCCTCACCACAGAGCAGGAGGTGTGAAAATGATTACTGTTGGAAAACTTTTGGATGACAAAGGCCATGATACTTGGACCGTTGGCCCTGAAGACAGCGTATACGACACCATCAAACTGATGGATGAAAAACGTGTAGGCGCACTTGCCGTACTGAAAAATAACGAGCTTATTGGCATTATTTCAGAGCGAGATTACGCGCGCCAAGTGATTCTGAAGGATCGCACATCAAAAGAAACCCGGGTAAAGGAAATCATGACCCGTCATGTCTACTATACCTACCCAGCGCAGACCATTGATGAATGCCTCGTCATCATCAACGAGCGCCGTATTCGGCATTTACCGGTACTGGATAACAACGCACTGGTCGGCATGATATCCGTGGGTGATGTGGTAAAGGAGATTATAAAAGAGCAGCAGTACACCATTGAGCAGCTCGAAAATCACCTGTCCTGGGCGGAATCATATTAGTTACGGCTATTGACGTAAAATCGCTTTGGAAGACTGCGGGTTTGAACCCCACCTCTTTGGTATAAATTAATTTTAGTGTTTTAAACGCAAAGGCCGCAAAACCGCCAAGGACGCAAAGAAAAGATGAGCTACTTACATAAAAAACAAATAAATTAACCCGTCATTCCAGTAGTCTTTTGAGCTGAAATCCAGTGGTTTTTTGCCAGTGTTGGAGCGCTGGATCCCGGCTAAAGGCATACCGGGAAGACGACTTTTTACGATTTAGTGAACAGAAACCAGAGCGGCTTCAGCCGCAAATGATGCGCTACTATCGCTATCGTGGCTAAAGTCTCTCCTACAAAAACAATGCCGAACCACCCCACGTAAATCAGCTATTCACTGTGCTCAGTTGCTCTGCGGTCAACAAAAACACATGGGTGCCTCCCCGCTCAAACTCTAGCCAGGTAAAGGGAAGTTGCGGATAGGCCTCGACTAACGCGGGCGCACTGTTGCCAACCTCAACAATCAAAATGCCCTCCGACGTGAGGTAGTCGCCCGCCTGTTGCAGAATACGCCGGGTGATATCCAGGCCGTCTTGGCCAGAGGCCAGCGCCAGTTCGGGCTCGTGGTGATATTCCTGTTGCAGGGCTGCCATATCTTCAGCATCAACATAAGGTGGGTTACTCACGATAATGTCATAACGTTGCCCTTCCACACCCGCAAATAAATCTCCCTGGTAAAGAGTAAGGTGGTCACCCACCTGATGGCGCTCGACATTTTTCTCCGCGACCGCCAAGGCATCTGCCGACAAATCCGTCGCGTCGATTTGCGCAAAGGGAAATGCCAATGCCGATGCAATAGCAATACATCCTCCGCCCGTACACAAATCAAGAATGCGTGTGACCTTACTGGCATCCACCCAGGGCGCAAACCCTGCTTCTATCAATTCAGCAATAGGAGAACGCGGAATCAACACCCGTTCATCGACATAAAAAGGTAACCCGGCAAACCAAGCCTCATGAGTTAGATAAGGCGCCGGTTGACGAGTCTCTATCCGTCGTTGCAGCAAACTCACTACGGCCTTACGTTCTTCCCGCGTTAACCGTGCCTCAATCATGTACTGAGGAATGTCGTGGGGTAAATGCAAGGCGTATCTGACCAAATAAAACACTTCATCAAGGGCATTGTCCGTACCGTGCCCGAAATAAAGTTCAGCCTCACGAAAACGGCTAACGCCCCAGCGCACATAATCCGCAAGGCTATCCAGTTCATCGACCGCAGCGTCGATGTCGAGGGTAATAATGTTGAGGTTAGCATCGAGATTAGAGTCGAGGTTAGAGTCGAGATCAGTAGCGGCCATAAAAATACCCATAAAAACAAAATGTGGAAACGAGAAACAAAATAACCAGCCGTAGAGGCAATCCCTTGTGGGTGCCCTTTTTGGGGTATTGCACGTTTTATTGTGCCCTCAGCCTCTTGGGCACCCACAAGGGGAGCCCCTACGTATTGTCCCACCATTTACGGTGTTACATATTGTCCCATCTTTTATGGTGTATTGATATTTTGTGATTTTTTATTGAATCCAAATTCACTAACGTCAGTCACAAATATCATTAATTTATCGGTAAACCGTAGGGGCAATCCCTTGTGGTTGCCCTTGTTCGAGATACCGGCATGTTTTATGGCTCCCTCACCATCTTGGGCACCTACAAGGGGGGCCACTACAGCTGCATTGGTGCAAGGTTTGCCCCACATGCGTGCGTCAGCCCTCACGTTGATTAATTTATATTAATAAAAACAATGGGTTAAATTTTGGCACAATTATTGCATAAGCGTTTCAAATCAGTACCCAAAACCAACAGCTCACTATTTAACAGCCCACTATTTACAAAAGCCTACAATGCCTGATTCTACGGAGCGCACGACATGACGGACACAAGCCTAAAGGCCAATTTTCTCTCCTTCACGGGTAGGGCCAAAATCCTTCACACCACCTGGCTGGCCTTTTTTGTGACCTTTCTGGTGTGGTTTAACCACGCCCCTCTTCTGGACGTCATCCAAACAACGATGGGGCTCACTGACCAGCAAATAAAACTATTACTGATTCTCAATGTGGCACTCACCATTCCGGCACGTATCGTCACCGGCATGTTGGTGGACGTCTACGGCCCGCGCAAAACCTATACCGCCATGCTGGTCACCACATCAGCATTGTGTTTTTTCTTTGCCGTCGCCACCACCTTTGAAGCCCTGGCATTGGCCCGGTTCTTAATGGGTTTTGTTGGCGCCGGTTTTGTTATCGGTATTCGCATGATCAGCGAATGGTACCCCGCCAAACAGCTTGGCCTGGCCGAAGGTCTCTACAAAGGCATGGGCAATGTCGGCTCCGCCGTTGCGGCGATTACCCTGCCGACACTCGCCTTGATGTTTGGCGGTGACGACGGATGGCGTTATGCCGTCGCCCTCACGGGTGTCATCGCGCTGCTTTATTCCGCCATCTATTATATGTCTGTCACAGACACCCCCGCGGGCTCCACCTACTTCAAACCCAACAAATCCGGCGGCCTTGAAGTCACCAGCAAACGTGATTTCTATTTTTACCTGTTAATGAATATTCCTATGTACGGCGCAATGGCCGTGCTGACGTGGAAAGTGGCCGGCCTTGGTTTGTTGAGTGAGTTTGCCGCCAACATCGTCTACGGCTTATTAATCGCACTTTATGCGTTTCAGTCCAGCCAGATTTACAAGGTCAATAAAGAGATTTTCGAAAAACCTGTTGACGAAATCATGCAGTACAAATTCAAGCAAGTGGCTATTCTCAGCATTGCCTATGCGGTAACTTTTGGATCTGAACTGGCTGTAGTCTCCATGCTGCCTTTGTTCTTTAAAGACACCTTTTTGATCCCCATGTCTCTGGCGGGTATTTTTGGTGCCTGCTTCGCCATTACAGACATCATCTCCTGCCCCTCTGGCGGTAGCATCAGTGACAAGTTCGGCCGTAAAAAATCACTCGCCATTTTATTATTGGGCGCCGCTCTTGGCTTCTTCGCCATGGCGCAAATCGGTAGCGACTGGCCCATCGGCTTTGCCGTGGTGGTCATGGTGGTCAGCTCATTCTTCTTAGGCTCCGCAGCCGGTTGTGTGTTTGCCGTCGTACCGCTGATCAAACGCCGCCTCACCGGGCAAATCGCCGGAATGGTAGGTGCATACGGCAACATTGGCGCTGTGTGTTTCTTAACCGTATTCTCTTTTGTCACGCCTTCCGCGTTCTTCATTACCATCGCCTGCTGCATTGCCCTTGCCGCTGTGGCCTCCCTATTTTTGGATGAACCCAAAGGCACCATGGCCGAGATTATGCCGGATGGGACTGTACAGCTGATTGAAGTACACTAACGGCTTTTCAATACTGTATATGGGTGGGTATGCTATCCATGCCCGCGCGTAATGTACCCGTTAACGCGTGGGCACAAACAACGTGCCTTTATGCCCCAGAGGGTACACCCTACGTAACGTTAACAATACCGTCATTCCGGCGCGAATACCCTCTGGGGCATAAAGGCCGGAATCCAGTAGCTTTTTAAATCTC